>JBBRDD010000163.1:0-11017 GCA_038204235.1 Desulfobulbales bacterium | reverse complement strand
AGCCGATATTCTTTATTATTTTCTGCATGACCTGCCTCCTTGATTTTGGCTCTGAGTTGTTGGTTGAGTCTACAACTTAACCCACGTTTGCAAGGTAGGCAGGTCTATTTTTGCTTATGTGTTAACCATTATATCTAATATGGATTACAGCTCAGTGTTGGGCAAGACGCTCGCTTTATGACCCGCTCGGCCACACTCCCCAGCCACATTTTTTCAAGGCCTTTTCTGCCATGGGTTCCGATAATGATCAGGTCACCATCTATTTCCTGGGCGTAATCGATAATGGAATCAACAACTATTCCCTGACAGACCTTCCCTTTACACCCTGGACAGATAGTCTTGTTTTTATCGACAAGTTGCTGCATCTTTTCTTCAGCCTGTTTAACCATTTCGGTATTAAAGAGAACTATGGAGGGAGGAGGAAAATCGTAGTCCCCATAAAGATGGGGGTTTTCCACTACATTGACAAAATACAGGGTGGCTTTAAAACTTTTGGCAATATACACCGCATATTCCACCAGCTGGTCAGTATGCTGCAGAAAATCTATTGGCACGATTATTTTGTGAATTTTTTTCATCGCAATTCTCCTTAGTGACTTAGAAATAATCATCTTGTGCTGTTCACAAGATGATTATTTCGTGAAGGAACTTACACCCCTCAAGGGGGTACTAAACAGAGTCCCGCAAATCTTTTAGGCGGGGATCTTTTTAAAAGTCTCCGAAACCTGTAGCAATAAAACTTTGTTCGCAACATCATGCCACCAGGGATGACCATGGTGCGTAGTATTACATAAAATTATGCAAAATCGGTTCCCATCTCCCACTTAGCATCTCATCCCGGTTTGTTTCCCGTCACCTCTCTCTGTTTTGTCGTTTTTGGATGAAACGTAACAACTGTAGCTATCGACATACCTGCTGCCTTCGTTCTGCTGGAACGCTTTATGCTTGTTAGTGTACTTACAGTCGCAGCAGAGCACGAACCCCGGTCCAGAACAAAGAACTGCAGAGGAATGGATCAAGGGTTCAAGGTCCACTTTTACGGAGGATGACAATGCAGTGACACGAGATGATTCCTCACCGCATCGATAGATCTCCCGAGGAAAAAGGACTCGGGAGAGTGTCAGGAAATTTGCCAGAGTGTAAAGCTATCAGTCTGCAGGAAAAGCCAGTCGCATAAAAATAGAGAAAGAGTATTCAAAATTGGAGCTGAAACATGGGACAACATAATCTGGACCGTATCATCAGGCCTCAACGGGTAGCGGTCATTGGCGCAAGCGAAAAGTCCGGCACGATCGGTAATGTATTGATGAAAAATCTCATTGAAGCAGATTTTCCGGGATCGGTGCTGCCGGTGAACCCGAAATATCAAAAAATCCTCGGTTGTCAGGCTTACAAGTCGGTTTCCGAACTTGACGTCGGCGTGGACCTGGCGATCATCGCAACCCCGATCCAGACAGTACCTGAGATAGTTCAGGAGTGTATAAGCAGAAAGGTCGGAGGAGCTATTGTAATTTCGGCTGGAGGGAAAGAAGCCGGTGCGTCCGGGAGTGAAATTGAACACAAAATCCGCCAGGTAATCGATAATTCGGGGTTTCGGATTATCGGCCCGAATTGTCTCGGTATAATCCAGCCCAGTGGCAGACTCAATGCCACTTTTATTTCCGGGATGCCGCCGCAGGGAAACATGGCCCTTGTCTCGCAGAGCGGTGCCATCTGTTCTTCCATCCTCGACCTGGCCTTCAAGGAACAGATCGGTTTCAGCCATTTTATAAGTATTGGTTCGATGCTTGATGTCGATTTTGGCGATATGATCGATTATCTCGGCAACGATAATTCGGTTAAAAGCATTCTGCTCTATATAGAAAATTTAACAAATTTCAGGAAATTTATGAGTGCGGCACGTTCCGTGTCGCGGGTTAAACCCATTATCGTTTTAAAGGCAGGACGGAGCAAAGCAGGAGCTAAAGCCGCCGCCTCCCATACCGGGGCCATGGTCGGAGAAGACGCTGTCTATGACGCTGCCTTCAAACGGGCAGGCATCGTCAGGGTAGACACCATTGAAGAACTTTTTGATTGTGCAGAACTGATGGCCAAACAACCCCGCCCACGCGGTCCACGCCTTGGCATTATCACCAATGGCGGCGGGCCTGGGGTAATGGCCGCCGATTTTCTCGCCCGCCACGGTCAAGAACCGGCAGCCCTTGATGCCGAGACTATCAGCAAACTCGATGCGGTCCTGCCGCCATACTGGAGCCGCAACAACCCCATTGATATTCTCGGCGATGCCTCGGCAGAAAGATTTCGCCAGGTGCTGGATATCTGTCTTGACACCCGGAGTTTTGACGGAGTCCTGGTTATTCTCGCCCCGCAGGCCATGACCAAGCCCATGACTGTGGCAAAGGCGCTTGCAGCGGCGATGCACGGCCATCAATACCCGATCTTTGCCAGTTGGATGGGCGGAAAAAGTGTCGGCCAGGCAGTGGAATTCCTCAACGAATCGGCCATCCCAACCTTTGATACCCCGGAGAGGGCCGTACGAGCCTTCCTGTATATGGTGAGTTTTGCTAGAAATCAGGAACTGCTTCTGGAGGCACCACCAAAGGTCAGCCGGGATATGGTTTTTGACAATAATAAAGCAAAAAATATTTTCGCCGCGTCGCCCGCAAAAGGCTTTTTGCCGGAATCGGATGTATGGCAGCTTCTTGCGGCCTACGGTTTTCCTGTTGTTCAGACAGTTGTTGCAACAAGTGAAGAACAGGCCTCTCAGTTGAGCAGCAATATCGGGTATCCGGTGGTATTAAAACTCTTTTCTCCGGATATCAGCCATAAAACCGATGCCGGCGGCGTGCACCTGGACCTTCGGTCTGATATGGATGTTCGAAGAGCGTATCAACTGACCATGACGTCTGCGCGGCAATATCGACCAGAAGCCCGGATCGAAGGCGTAACCATTCAGCCCTATCTGGCCAACCCTGATTTTGAAATTCTGCTCGGGGCAAAACGAGATCCTGATTTCGGTCCGGTGATTCTTTTCGGGATGGGGGGAATATTTACCGAAATTCTGCAGGACAAGGCGCTCGGACTGCCGCCGATGAATCGATTGCTGGCCCGACGTCTGATCCAGGAAACCAGAGCCTATAAGCTGTTGCAGGGATTTAGAAACCATGCTCCGGCCGATTTCGAGAAACTCGAAGAAATTATCATCTGCCTCTCCCAGCTGCTCATCGACTTCCCGCAGATTTCCGAACTCGACATGAATCCGATCATGATCAAGAATGGAAAACCAACCGTTGCCGATGCTCGTCTCCTGGTTTCCCCAATCAATGTTGCATCTCCACTCCACCTGGTTATCAGCCCGTATCCCGGTGAAAAAATATCCCGAATGACCACGGATGGTGGCTTACACCTTACAATTAGACCGGTAAAACCAGAAGATGCGCCACTTTTCACGAATCTGTTTGAAGTATTGTCACCAACAAGCATCTATTATCGGTTTTTCGGCGCATTGCGACTACTGCAGCCGGCGATGCTGTCTCGTTTCACCCAGATAGATTATGATCGTGAAATTGCCTTTGTGGCACTCGATGAAGATTCAGAAATAGAACTCATGCTCGGGGTTGCCAGGATTATCGGTGATCCCGACGCCAAAATAGGAGAGATCGCTGTCCTCGTAGGCGACCCCTGGCAGGGAAAGGGTATCGGCGCCAGCCTGATGCGGCAATGTCTGCTGATTGCAAAACAACGTGGTTTTGTTCATATTCATGGCATTGTCATGAAAGAAAACACTCAGATGCTGGCCCTGGCGAAAAAACTGGGCTTTGCTGTAACCAAGGGGAAAAATGCCAGTGAGTATGAAATCGAGATCAACTTCAATTCCCCGGAAATGATAGCGGGACTTGCTGCTTTTTAATACCTTACGACTGAAAGCCTGTTATAAAAAAAACCACCGGCAACGGTACAATGTTGCCGGTGGTTTTTTTTATAACAAAGAAAATCGTCAAATTATTTTACAGCACGATCACGATGGATACATTCCTGCGTTTTTACGATTCCATGATTATTTCATTTTAACAACAGCTTTCAAAGCGCCATTAACTTCCTGGCAGGTTGCATCAACAACTTTTTTGCCTTTTTTGTGCATGGTCACTGCGTCACCGACAGCTTTGCCTGCACAGGCAGCGACGGCGGCGTCTTTATGAGCGGCGGTTTTTGTGGCAGCAAAGCTGGCTACGGGGATCATAAAAAGACATGCGGCAAGAACAATAGCTTTTTTAATGGTTAACGATTTCATGACGGCTCCTTATTTTTTTATTGTGTGAGAGAGGTACATCCAATCTCATGATACGAAGATACAAAAAGAGTATGGAGGAATTATGGAGGAATTATGGAAAAACAGCCAATGCCGGAAAATAGATGATGATGTTTACAAAGAGGCGTATTACTTCTGTGGCACACGGAGTTTTACATGTCAAAGAACATCTGCCCCTTAAGGGGATACTTAGAGACACCTTCCCGCTTACGTCCCGTTAGCCGGGCTTACAATCCACTCAAGAAACCTCCTTTCAGGAGTTTGGTCAAAGTATGAAAAAGAGGATGCTGCAGCGCCTGTTTATCGCAATTCTCACCGCGGCCGTTTTGGTGGTCATCTGTATGTTTTTAGTCATGAGATGGAGTTTCAGCCGGGGACTTCTCGACTATGTGAACAATACCGAACAAGAGCGCATTTCCAAGGCGCTTGTTCAAGCCTATGAAGAACAGGGCAACTGGGATTTTCTCGAGGATGATCCTGCCCAGTGGCCAGACAGCCTGAAACAGATCATGCTGATCAGCAAGGAAGAGCCGCGACTGCTCCTTCTGGACGACAAGCTGGAACCACTTTATGGCAATATCGGCACAAAAAAAAATGACAAGCTGGCCCCCATTAAGAATAACGGGAAAATCGTCAGCTACCTGCTCGTTCCCCCGCAAAAAAAACTTTCAACACCTTATCAATTAAGTTTTATAAAACAGCAGGAACTGGCAATGCTCATTATCGTCGCAACTATCCTGCTGCTTTCGATATTCATTTCACTCCTTGTCGCACGCAGGCTGGTCCGGCCGATCAATACCCTGACCAAAGGTATCCATCAGCTGTCCACTGGCGATTATACCGTTCGGGTTCCGGTCACCTCCACTGATGAACTGGGGCGATTAGCCGGTGATTTCAATGCCCTCGCCTTCGCTCTTGAACATAATGAGGAAAGCCGGCAACAGTGGGTGGCGGATATTGCCCATGAATTGCGAACCCCGCTGACAATTTTACGTGGAGAAATCGAGGCCATTCAGGACGGCATCCGACCTGTTGACGCAAAAGCTCTTGATTCCCTGCATATGGAGATTATGCGTCTGGGGCGCCTGGTCGATGACCTCTATCAGCTCTCCCTCTTTGATGTCGGTGCGCTCACGTATCGTAAAGACGGTATTGACCCGATAGGTATACTCCAGCAGGTCATGCTCCTGTTTCAAGATGAATTCAAGCGCAAAAATATATTGATGACAGCTGTTCTCCCCGAATCTCTCAATCCTCCCCTGATCTTTGGCGATGCTGAACGCCTCGAACAGCTTTTCACCAACCTGTTTGAAAACAGTCTGAAGTACACTGATTCTGGAGGTCAGGTGGAAATACATTGCCGATACAGTCAGGGGCAACTGCATATAGCTGTTCAGGACAGTGCCCCCGGCGTGCCATTTCCGGAACACGAAAAGCTGTTTGATCGCCTCTACCGCGTTGAAGCCTCGCGTAATCGGGGCACCGGCGGGATGGGCCTCGGTTTGACCATTTGCCAGAACATCATCAAAGCCCATGAAGGGACTATTTCAGCCTGCTCTTCACCCCTGGGTGGTTTGCAGATCAACATGTCGATTCCGCTTATCGAGGAACTGCAATGACCGCCACAATTCTTATCGTTGAAGATGAAGAAAAACTTGCCCTCCTGCTCAGTGAATATCTGGGACAGGCCGGTTTTTCCTCATTTTGTCTGCATAATGGACTGGATGCCATTTCCTGGATAAAAGAGCATAATCCGGACCTGATCATCCTTGACTTAATGCTTCCGGGCCGGGATGGTCTGGAAATATGTAAGGAAATTCGGACCTTTTCCAACGTACCCGTTATCATGATAACTGCGCGCGTCCAGGAAATTGATCGGGTGGTGGGCCTGGAAATCGGCGCTGACGACTATGTCTGTAAACCGTACAGCCCGCGCGAAGTCGTTGCGAGGGTGAAAGCAGTACTTCGACGAATGCAAATTCCGCAACAGGCATCTGAAAAAGGTCTGGAATTAGATGAACTCTGTTATAAAGCAACCTATAATCAGCGCGACCTTGGCTTAACCGTGGTGGAGTTCAAGCTGTTGAGTATTCTCAGAAAAAATTCAGGACGGATTTTTTCTCGCGACCAGCTGATGGAAAAAATTTATCCCGACCGCCGCATTGTCAGCGATCGAACCATCGATTCCCATATTAAAAATCTCCGTAAAAAAATTGCCTTCGTTGCCGAAGATCATGAGCTGGTACGATCAATTTATGGCATAGGCTACAAATATGAAAACTGAGGTATATCAGCGGCAACAGTTCGAGCTGATCCCTCTCTTGTTTCCGACTGCACACGTATAATCGCTCACTTGACGGCTGGCAGATACCATATAAATGTAACAGCAGTTTGCAAATATCGTTGATTAATGGTACAAGACCGGAGAATAACTACCCATTACTCATTCCTCTCTACGCAGCAACAGTTGATACATTATGTTTTCACATACAGCCTCGTTAAGACAGCCCCGCAGATTCCCTATAAAAAAAGTTTTCGGCTGCTGTCTCGTGCTGCTGCTGACCGTTGCCGCCAATGGCTATAGTCGCCCGACCGATGCGGAACTGTCAAAGGCAATATCCAGCCATCTGTTATGTTTTCCCCTGGCAACTATGGCGCCGGACAAGAACCTTCCTACTTTCACCACCCAGAATCTCTGTCTGACGGAAATTTACAACAAAACCGGTATCGAGCCGCTCTGGGTAACCACTGAAGGTCCCACTGACAAAGCCACGACCATCCTCAAATACCTGACATATTCCTACCAGCATGGCCTCAATCCCAAAGAATATAAGGTAGATCGGTTGAAGGACCTCTGGGAGACCGAAGAGGTCGATAAACTCGCAGAACTTGATACCACCCTCACCTACAATCTCATAAAATACATGCATGACATCAGTTACGGCCAGCTGAAACCATTGGCGTCAGACCCTGAATTGTTTGCCGAGGCGGGAGATAAAGCTTTCAACCCCGTCTTTGCTATGAAGCACGCTCTTTCCACCAGAGATCTCAATACATTCCTCGCCAGCCTGCCGCCCCAGCATCATCAATATCTAGGTCTCAAAGCAGGGCTCATCCATTATCGTAAAATCGCTGAGAATGGAGGATGGCCAGCAGTCCCAGGTGGACCGAGCCTGCGTCCTGGAGACATTGACCAACGCATCAGCGCTGTGCGAAAAAGACTGCAGGTGACCGATCCTTTACTGGGGCCCGCAGAGGGAAGTGCCGCCAACGTATTTAACCCGATGCTGCAAGAGGCTGTCCGAACATTTCAAAGGCAATATGGTCTTACCCCTGATGGGATAATCGGCAAAAATACCATCAGCGCCCTGAATATATCCGTTGCTGATAATATTGCCACGATTCGGATTAATATGGCTCGCTGGCGATGGCAGGCCCATGATCTAGGGAAAAGATATGTTCTGGCTAATATTGCCAGTTTCAATTTAAAAGCGTTCGAAGGCGACGAAATTGTTCTGGACATGCCGGTCATTGTTGGCCAAGAACAGCACCAGACGCCTGTTTTCAGCGGGAAAATTAAATATATCGATGTCAATCCCTACTGGAACGTCCCCCCAAGTATCGCCCAGAAAGAGGAATTACCTGCGCTGCGAAAAAACAGCAATTACCTGGTGAACCGTCATGTTCGGCTCTTTTCCAGCTGGCGCCCAGATGCCGCAGAACTTGACTCCAGTGCAATCGACTGGCATACTGTTACACAAGAGACGATGGCCGGCTATAAATTAAGGCAGGATCCCGGCCCCTGGAATGCCCTGGGAAAAATTAAATTTGTTTTTCCAAATACGTATTCCGTCTATATGCATGACACTCCGGCACATAACCTTTTTGATCGTACCAAACGCGACTTCAGCCATGGCTGTATCCGGGTGAGTAACGGGCTAAATCTTGCTCTTTTTCTCCTGAAGGATCAAGCGGAAGCCTGGCCCGTTGAAAAGTTTAAGGAGATCTATAATCAGCAAGATCGCAAAGTTATTCAGTTACCTGTCCCCGTGCCCGTCCATATAACCTACCTGACCACATGGGTTGACAAAAATGGCACGATATATTTTAATCGGGATATTTATGCAAGGGATGCCAAGCTGTACAGCGCCCTCTTGAAGTAATTATTCCACGAAAAATAAACTACTTATTAAGGCGCATGATAAAACAGAAAACCACACATTCTATGAATCGACGCACATTTCTTCTCAGAGCGGCACAACTGGCTGTCGGCCTGAGTCTGACAGAACCACTTGACCTGCTGGCCCGGACCTTTCCCGATAATAAAATCTCTTTTTTCCATACCCACACCGAAGAACGGTTCAATTTACGTTTTGACGGCCAGTTTTGCCCGCGATCTACCAAGATAAAGCTTTTCTCCTTTCTGCGCGATTTCCGCACCGGAGATGTGCACCCTATCGATTTGCGGCTCATGAAGATTCTCCTCAAAATTCAGAAAGAAACCGGCAGCAAAGGGGTTTGTGAGGTCATTTCCGGATACAGATCACCACAGACGAACGCATCGTTACGGACCAGAAGCAGCGGAGTCGCAAGGCACAGTTTGCATCTGCAAGGCAAAGCCATTGATATTCGGCTCTCAGACATACCAACGAGAGAACTGCGCGATGCGGCAATATCGCTTAAGGCCGGAGGTGTCGGGTATTATGCGAAGTCGGATTTTGTCCATATAGATACCGGCGATTTTCGCACCTGGTAATGCGCGTATCACCCCATTCCTGCTCAGGTTCGCGAAGGGGAAATTTCAGTACTTAGTGCGGTGTCGCCAGATAATGAACATCTGATTTCTGCCCACCTAACTTCTTGTCATTCTGAATAATCAGATATGATTCAAGAAGACGATTCCCAAGCATTTCAGCCAATTTTTTAAAGAAGATAACCTCGACTCGTGGATACCTGCCCAACAGACCGAACAGCGTGTCGCGATCGAATCTGAATATTTCTGATAGCCTGGTAGCGATTGCCGTGGCACTATAGAAGTCTCTCCCCACAAGGCTTGACCATCCAAAAATATCCCCAGGATGGCACACTGTGTAGACGTGATGTTTGTTGGGCCCAATGAGTAACTGGAATTCACCCTGTACCAAGGTGTAAAAATGGTGAGTGACATCCCCTTCCTTAAAAAGAAACACACCTTCACTACAGGACATTTTTTCAGCTGTTTCCATGAAATTCCGGATGAAAATTTTTCCCATTCCTTCAGTCATGTCACCAAGATTAATCAGCATAAATATGACCTCCCTTCGTCTTTTGCCACTGGTTCTAAGCGACCACCGGTAGAACTGATAAAACCGCTTGTTCGATCAAATACGTAGTCGAGCATAAATTATATCCAGCATGTAACTATTTTGACTGGACTACCATAATGGCGCCATACTCGTTGCGGGTGCAGCTTGGTTGTTGATAATGTTATATTTTTCTTTGGTGCTTGTGCTGAACATGAGTTCATCACCTGCTTCCCTACAAATTTTGAGTTGCAATTCCACCATGTCGTCTTCTTCGTCGCAAGGCAATGGTTGAAACCCATACTTGTAGCCGAGCCGCTTCATCCGTTCATTGCTTTGCAAAACCTCCATCAGCAGTGTTTTCAAACCTATCTCTTTTGCCACCAAAATGCAGAAATCCATGAGCAGACCACCAATACCTTTCCCTTGCCATTGATCAGCAACAACAAAGGACAGCTCAGCCATTTCGTGATTGGCAAGCCTGTTTAACCGAGCATCCCCGACGATAGCTTCCTCATCCCCCACAACAGCAAGAAAGGCAAGGTCTCGGTCATAGTCCACCTGGCACAATCTGACGAGGTGTTCATGGGGGAGGTTGATACGGTATTGGCCGAATCGTGAAAAGACTGTGCCTTCGGATAGTTTTTCGAAAAACCGCCTAAGGCATGCTTCGTCTTCACCTCGAATTGGCCGAACATGAAGAATTGTTCCATCTTTCAAGGATATGTCTTTTTGGTATTGAAAAGGATATGGTGGGATAGACAGATGGACTGGGCAAACATCTCTTTTGGCCCATAAGTATTCTTGTGGAATGTTTTTGTCTATTTGGATGACCACATCCCGAGCAATACATCCATTATCCATGATAATTAAAGGATTGATGTCGATTACACCGATATGGGGAAAATCAACAATCAGCTGGGATAATCGGACAAGTATTTCCTCCAGGGAGCGCAATCCCCTCTTCTGGAAAAAATGATCTTTTTTCAGACAGGGATATATTGCCGCTTCTTCAATCATTTTTCTGGCCTGAGTCTGGTTCAATGGTGGCAAGCCTATCGAGTAGTCTCTTTCCTTCCTTACATTATATCCACCGAGGCCAAATTTTATGAAACTTCCCACGTGCAGATCTTTTTGGGCGCCGACCATCAACTCGTAACAGTGTTTGTTGATCATAGGTTGAACAATTACGGAAGATTGAGAATCATCAGGAGAATCGATCTGCCCTTGCAGGAAGGAAAATGTCCTCTGAACCTCATTATCGTTTTTGCGGTTATTGAATACAATTTTATCCGAGCGCAGAGTTCGGCTCCTCTCAATTTCAAGCATCATGGTAATTGGATAGCCAATGCGCTGTGCGGCCCTGACAGCTTCGTCCTCATCGCGGATTCTCGCTTTTTCAATGACCGGGATCCCGTATAATCGC
>JBBRDD010000162.1:0-11140 GCA_038204235.1 Desulfobulbales bacterium | reverse complement strand
GGGAGATCCGGGAGCCTGTTGTGCTGCGGCAGAAGCAGCTGAAGCAGCTGCAGCAGCCGCCACAGCGGCCGCAGATGTCATTGGAGCCGGAGTCTCCAGCATAAAGCAGTACACGTCCTCGGCATCGCATTGCCGGGCGACGACACCTCCAACCGCGATGAGCCAAGGGTAAGTCACCAATTTCGGTAACCCCTTAGATTCGGGGCAGTAATCGATGGGGCTTGGCGCGGATGCTGCCCTGGCCGGCGCCGCAGTCTGCTCCACGCAGGCCCGTAGCAGTCGGATGGGACCCGCGTCCGGAAGAGAGTCGCTTGATCGAACCATCGCAGTGAAAGGCAAAACAAGTAGGGCGAAAGAAAAAATTGAAAAGAAGTAGGCGAAGCGAAACATCGCCGTCCTCTGCTCCGCATCTTCCTCGAAAGTCGGCATCTCATGATCCGATCGGGTGAAGGCAAATAAGAACCATCCCGCCAGTGCGATGTAGGCCAACGCCAAAAATGCCTTGGTTACGGTATGGTGAAGACCTGCAAAAAATACTGGAACAAGGAGATCATGCAGTCTATTGTCCAGCTGCCTAATATCGTCTTTGATAATCCACAGTTTTCTTTGCGCACAACTTTTGACAAAAACGATTTTACCAAACTGCTCAAAACCCAGTTCAAAATTTCTGGAGAAATAATCGACAGTTTCTTTGCCACCGTCGCGAAAATGAATTTTTATGATGACCAGACGATGACGACCAGAGAATTATTCGAGCGTTTTTTCCCGGGAAGAAGCGATGTGCACCGGTTACTCATGGAACCGATCACCTACGCCAACGGCTCTACTCTTGACGACCCGGCGATAACCTACGGTATCGTCTTTTCAAACTTCATGAATAAAGGGGTTTTTACCTTTGAAGGTGGTACTGATAAGCTGATCGGTATGATGACAGATGAGCTGGAAAAAAACAGCGTGACCATCTGTGCCAGGGCAAAGGTCGACAAAATTGTCACTGAACAAGGCAGGGTCAGAGGGGTCTCTGTCCAAGGCAAAACAATTACCGCCAAAGCTGTTGTGTCCAATAGCGGCATAACAAATACCATACAGAACCTCACAGACCGTGAACTCTATTCCGACGAATTCTATGAAAAAGCCGAAAAGGTTCGAGTCAACACTTCTAGCTGTCAGGTGTATCTCGGTATACGTCATGGTGAACAAATCGATGATGTCGGTGATCTCCTCTTTACCTCCAAATCACCGGAATTCGACTCGGAAGAACTGCTTGATATGAAGACCAAGTCGAAAACATTTTCTATTTACTACCCGAAAACCAGACCTGGATCCGACCAGTACACCGTCGTTGCTTCGATGAACAGCCGCTACGACGATTGGGCAAATCTTGACGAACAGACCTATCAGATGGAAAAACAGTCTCTTATCGCAAGATCCATAGCCGATCTGGAAAAATACCTGCCGGGTGTTGGTTACAAAATAGACTGGTCGGAGGCTGCTACTCCGAGAACTTTCAACAGCTATACCCTGCATACCCGGGGAACATCCTTTGGCACCAAGTTTGAGGGACTGGATATTTCCCGATCAATTTCCAAAGAGGTGGCCGGACTGTTTCATGTTGGCTCGGTCGGAATAATTATGTCCGGCTGGCTGGGAGCAATCAACTACGGCGTCATTGTCGCCAATGATGTAGATGTTTTTCTCAGGTCATAACAGTCGACATAAAAGGATGAGAGAGGAGTAGACATGGAAGATTTCAGTGGTCGGACCGCCATAGTCAGTGGGGCAACAAGAGGCATAGGCAAGGCCATTGCCGGAAAACTGCTTGAAGCTGGGGCAAATGTCATTGGCATATATGCCGGGAATACGGAAGCTGCTGCATCCTTTGCCAGTGAATATAAGCAGTATTCAACCCAACTCGAACTGCGACAATGTGATATAGCCCGAGAAGCGGAGGTAAAGTCCCTTTTTGCCATGGTAGAAGAAAAATATCCTGCCCTTGATATTCTGGTCAACAATGCAGGGATTCGCCGAGATGCAATGCTCGCTTTGATGCAGACCGAACAATGGCAGCAGGTTATTGATATCAATCTGACCGGCACCTACTTTATGGCGAAACAGGCAGTGCTGCTCATGATGCAAAACAAATACGGCCGCATCATCACTATTACCTCGCCGGTTGCCCACCTTGGTTTTCCCGGGCAGGCCAACTATGCCGCATCCAAAGCGGGACAAATCGCCTTGACCCGAACACTGGCGCAGGAAGTGGCTAAAAAAAAGATTACCGTTAATTGCGTGTCCCCCGGCTTTATAGCCACCGATTTTATTAAGGATCTCGACAAGGATCAGCTGGCAGCATATAAAAAAATGGTCCCGATGCGTCGTTTCGGCACCCCGGAGGAAGTCGCCGATGCCGTCCTGTTTCTTGCTGGCCACCAGGCGGCTTATATAACGGGTACCGTCCTGGAAGTTAATGGTGGGTTATAACTATGGACGTTTGTGCCGAAATTGCTCACCTTATCCCCCATCGACCACCATTTCTATGGGTAGACAAAATTATCTCTTTTGCAGATAACACGATTATAACGGAAAAAACGATTCCTACCGATCTGGATGTTTTTACCGGCCATTATCCGGGAAACCCAATTATGCCCGGAGTACTGCTCTGCGAAGCTATTTTTCAGAGTGGAGCCTTGCTCATCGGCAAAATGCAGAAAGCCAATGCGGGTGCCAGAAAGGAGGGTCGGCTCTGTGAATCCGTTCCTGTATTGACTCGTATCAACAACGCCAAATTTAAGAAAAATGTTCTGCCTGGAGATATTATTCAAATTAAGGTACAGCTGAAGGAAACCTTGGCCGCCGTCAGTTTTTTCAAAGGCACCTTGAAGGTGGGCGATAAAACGGCGGTGCAGGTAGATTTTGCCTGTGCCATGGTTGCCGCCAACGCATAGGTTTTCTCTATTCCTGACCCAAAGCTCTTACTACCGGATAAATCCTCTTCGCTCAATTGATCTATTGAATTTTTAATAAAAATAGGTAAGATACTCTTTTTTAAAAATTCAAACTTATGTGAAAAATTGTTTTTTCACATAAGTAAGATATTCAGGACCTACTTGTTACGAGTCATAGCGAACCTCAGAGCTGGTCGGATTAATAGTTTGATACGCACCGAGGAAAAGGACCCTTGGCCATATATCAAAATAGTCTGATTACGATAGCATTTGGTTTTTTTTACGACATCATCAACCAAAATCACAGTATCAACAAGCCAGTCTTATTCTTTCCACATTTTTCTCATTAAGGACTCATCCGTGCAACTATCAATTACTGCCATGATTTTTCATGCTGGACCAATCGGCCAGCTGGTAATGTTTACCTTGCTCATTTTCTCGATTATATCCTGGACAATCGTAGTAATGAAGGCGCGATTATTTAAAAAAGTCCGCCTTGATTCAGAGGACTTTATTGAGTCCTTCTGGAACTCCGCCAACCTGAGCGAGGCATATGCTACTGCCTCGGAATATGAATACGCTCCCCAGGCAGAGGTTTTTATTGCCGGTTTCAGTGAACTCGAGAAAATAAATAAAATTCGTAACCGAAAAGACGACAGTAGACGAGTAGAAACCCTCGATATGCAGTTGGCCACCATGGATAATCTTAAACGGGCAGTGCGCAAAGCTGCTACACAGAAAATCAACCAAATCGGTAGCAGCCTCCCTTTCCTTGCAACAACCGGCAGCGCAACTCCTTTTATAGGCCTGTTCGGAACCGTCTGGGGAATCATGGCGTCCTTTCATGACATAGGCCAGAGAGGTTCTGCTTCTCTGGCAGTAGTTGCCCCAGGAATTTCAGAAGCGCTGGTCGCCACTGCGGCAGGTCTTGCTGTAGCTATTCCAGCAGTTATCTTCTATAACTTCTTCTCGAATAAGCTTGACGAAGTGGACGCTGAGGTGTCTGATTTTACAACCGATTTCTTAAACCTCGTAGAACGAGACATGTTAAGTAGAGTATAAACCATGGGCCCGACCAAAAGTAACGGCAGGAAAAGACTTGTATCAGATATCAATGTGACCCCGCTGGTGGATGTCATGTTGGTATTATTGATAATATTTATGGTAACTGCGCCAATGATGACCCAGGGAGTTGACGTCGATCTCCCTGAAACAACCGCAAAATCCCTTCGACAGGAAGAAAACCCTGTGGTGATTACCCTCACCAAAGAAGGAGATTTCAGTATTAACAAGATTCCTCTTGTCCGTGCCCTTTTGATTCAGGAGCTGCAAAAAAAATATGAATCAAATAAGAAGCAGCCCATCTATGTCAGGGCCGACAAGAACGTACTTTATGGCAGCGTTGTCACCCTTATGGCAGACATAAAATCGGTCGGTTTTGATAAAATCGGAATGATTACCGAACCACCGGAGAAAGAGTAACAGAGTGGACCAGGTTTATCGAACACACACCATGCAGTCAAGGGATTGGAAGCTCCCACTGAATGTTGCCATTGGCATTCACGTGCTGATCTTTCTGGGGGCTATATATTTACCCGGTATCTTTAAAGCCAAGCCGAAATTCGCCGACGTTTACACGATCAGTGTTATCAACGTAGCCGAGCCGAACAATGCCCCGCAAGCTGCAGCCAAGGCACCCAAAGCTGCGCCACGCCCTCCAGCAAAGGTCACGAAAACGGCACCGTCTCGTCCAGCTAAAATCGAGGAAGCAACGCCGCCTCCAGCCGTTATCCCGCCGGTCAAGGCCCAAAAAGTTGCGCCGATTGCCGAGACGCCAAAACCGGTAGAACAAGCTCCGCCAAAAGCGATCTCCTTAAAACCCATTAAAAAGAAAATTATTCAAGAAAACAAGGAGCTTGAAGACCTCGCCCGCAAAGAGGCGCTGGAACGCAAGCAGGAAATTGAACGTAAGCAAGAGATAGTGCGAAAGCAGGAACTCGAACGTAAGCAGGAACTTGAACATAAGCAAGAGATAGCGCGGAAGCAGGAACTCGAACGTAAGCAAGAGATAGCACGGAAGCAGGAATTTGATCGTAAACAACGTCAGCAAAGACAAAAACTGGCAGATGCACTCAAGGAAGAAGAACTTCTGGCGGAAAGTGCTAAATTGGCCCAGGAAGCTTTGAATGATGAACGACGAATTCTGCAGGAATCGCAACAGATCGACAGCACTTTGCCGACATCGTCTTCATCAACAGCATCTGCGGCAGCCGGTCACCAGACATCAACTTCATCCTCTGCAGCCAGCGGTAGTTCAAATCTTCTTGAGAGCCAATATCTGGCATCGGTCTTTAATCGATTACATCAGTTCTGGACGCCACCTGAATATTTGCAGAAAGATCCAAATTTAACCGCTATTGTAGTAATGACGATTAACCTTGACGGCACAGTTGCCGACATGCATTTTGAAAGTAAATCAGGCAACCGGATTTTTGACCAGTTTGTCAGTAAAACGATTGAAGATGCAGCTCCACTACCCCCGATTCCGCCTGCTTTGAAAAAGCAACGTTTTGAAATTGGTTTACGGTTTAAACCGGGCAGTATGTCGTCAAATTAATACAATAAGCTCAATTTACATTACTAGAGGATCCGATATCCAATGAAAATCATTACAATTCGTTATTTCCTATTCCCCCTTCTTCTTCTCTGCTTATGCCAGAATGCTCTCGGTGCTGACCGCGTTTACCTTGATATTACCGCGTCAGAGACCAGAAAAATTAATATGGCCATCCCCTGGGTGCAGAACAAAGGTCTCAACCAGCAAAGCCAGGTTCCAGGCCAGGAACTGGCCGACATTCTCGGCAGGGCTTTGGTTTTCCATGGTATTATTTCCTTAGTTCCCAGCACGCAATACGCCGGCAACCAGGATGCAGATTGGAAAAAACTGGGTGCCGATTATTCTATCTTGGGTCAGTATGAGCTTGCCGCCGGCAAAATATCACTGGAAATGCGCTTACTTGATGTCGCCGCTAATGAGGTTATCATGGGCAAAAGTTTTTCCGGCTCCCCGCAGCAAAAAGAGCAGATGCTCTTCAAGTTTTGCGACAGTGTCATTGAGACGCTTACAGGAAAACCCGGAATCGCATCAAGCAGAATAGCTTTTATCAGTGGCGATAAAAATGCCAAAGAGGTGTACCAGACAGATATATTAGGCACCAGCTTCCGACAGATTACCCGCCATAAACATCTGACGGTCTCCCCCCGGTTTGTTCCCGGTGGAAGTTATTTAACATATACCTCCTATCATACCGGCAATCAAAATTTATACATCACCGACTTACGACAGAATAAAACAACCAAGGTGCTCTCCCGGCGCAAGGGGCTGAACATGGCCCCCGCCTGGGCACCAGATGGCCGTACCATGGTGCTCACTCTTTCCAAGGGAGGGAACCCGGATCTTTACCTGCTTGATGCCGGTGGTGAAATCATTGAACAGCTTACCGATAGAGCGGGGATTAATGTCTCTCCGACCTTTTCGCCTGATGGAAATCATCTGGTCTTTGTCTCCGACCGCAGCGGCAAACCAAATCTGTATCTCATGGATATGCGCACCAGAAAAGTTGCCAGATTGACTTTTGAAGGCTCGGAAAATGCAGAACCGTCCTGGTCATCTGTAGAAGACCTTGTCGTCTATTCGAGCCTTAGGAACGGGGTATACCAGCTCTTTACGCTCAATCCATTAAGAAACGATCAACCGGTTCAACTCACAACTGATGCGACTTATCATGAATCTCCCTCATGGTCACCTGACGGAAACCAGATTATATTTACAAAACGTGATGGCAATAAGAAGCAGATATACGGTATAATGAAAAATGGTTCATTCCAAAGAAGACTTTTCACTCTTCCCGGCAGCCAGGGGTATCCCCAGTGGTCAAGGTAAGACAATCAGAGAAAAATTAGACCCAATACATTATATTATGAAAAAATCAGTATTAAATTTTTTCCTTCTCGTCTCAATTTCCCCTTTTCTTGTGCAATGTGCCTCGCAGACCGATCTTAACGAATTACGGTACCAACTGCGTATCGTCAATAAAAAGATCGAAGATGTTAAGGCTACAACTGTCGGCCAGCTTCAGCAACGTCAGGCTGCTGCCTCAGGCCAGATGGATCAGCTTGAGCAGGATATTTCGCAGCTGAAAAGTCAGCTTGAAGAAACATACCATTTAAACCAAAGACTCAAAGAACAGAACAAAGAACTTGAGGCGACAATTTCAAGTGTTGCTGAAACAGAAGCGGCCAAGCGAGACGAGGCCATGAAGCAATTCGAGGAAACCCAACGTGAGAAAGAGGTTAAACTCACCGAGGCACTGAACGAAAAGTTACGGGTACAGCAGGAAAGCGTCAAAGCCATTCAGCAGTCTCGTATTGTGGAGGCCGAGCGCAGGGCCAAAGAGGCCGCCCTCGCAGCACAGTTGGCGAAAACTCGTTCCAAATCAGTTAGTTCTGAGGTGCAATCATCCGGTTCCCCCAGCCATATTCGCTTAGACCAGAAAAAAGTCAAGTTGAGCGGCGCAGCTGATATTCCGGCACCTGCTAAAATAAAAGCTCCTGTAACCGAAAAAGTTATTCAGACAGCCCAACCGGCTGAAACTGCGCAATTAGAACCAGCGGCAGTAAAACAGGCTCCAGTAACCAGCCAGGAAAAACCTGCTGCCGCAGAACAGTCGTCAGACAACTATGCCAAGGCGCAAAGACTGTATGAAGGTGGAAAATACAAGGAGGCATTGCCTTTATTTGAACAGGTAGCTGCCAATTCCTCTGACAGCAAGAGTGTAGATGCCCGGTTTATGATGGGCGAGTCGCTCTTCAACCAAAAAGAATACGATAAGGCAATCATGCAGTATCAAAATATCATATCGCAGCATTCAGATAATGCCAGATCGCCGGAGGCGATGCTGAAGCAGGGTATGGCTTTTGAAAAACTTGCCGATAAAGATACCGCCAAAGTCATTTATAAAAAACTTATCAAAAAGCATGGTTCCTCTCCTGAAGCTACCACTGCCCAGGAAAGACTTGGCAAACTCTAGCAAGGCAGAAAGGTGGCTTTAAAGGATCGTCTTGATCAATTGCTCGTCAGGAAAAAAATTGCCCCGACCATCAAAATGGCCCGGGCAATCATCTATGCCGGAGAGGTATACGTCGAGGATCGTATAGCCGATAAACCAGGACTGCTATTACCGATTGATATAGAAATCCGTCTGAAAGAAAAATGTCGATATGTTTCCCGGGGCGGCCTGAAAATTGAGAAAGCTTTAATACATTTCGGTATCTCTGCCGCCGGTCTGGTCTGCCTTGATATAGGCGCCTCGACCGGCGGCTTTACCGATTGCCTCCTGCAACATGGTGCTCAAAAAGTACACGCCGTTGATGTGGCTTATGGACAGCTGGCCTGGAAAATCAGGCAGGACCCCAGGGTAGTTGTGCTTGAGCGGTTCAATGCAAGAAATATCACCCCGGAAGATATACAGCAGGATCGAATTCAACTGGCTGTTATGGATGTATCCTTTATTTCCCTGACAACCATGCTGCCTCCCATCACTCGCCTCTCCACCGAGAAAATTACAATACTCGCGCTTATTAAACCTCAATTTGAACTTCCACGAGAGGACATCGGTCCTCGAGGCGTAGTGAGTGAACCTTCACTGCACCAAAAAGCCATCGACAAGATTGAGACTTTTGTCCATCAATCCGGTATGAAAAGTCGGGGAATCGTTCCTTCTCCCCTGCTTGGCCCGAACGGCAACAGGGAATTTCTAGTTCATATCGAGTCCACCCCATCTTCTTAGCACTGCTAAAATGGTGGGCAACTAATTACCCCGTATTCAACAAATGAGATCTCCCATGAAATCGTTCTTAATGTTCCAGCTATCGCTCTGGACTTCTTTTTTGCTTGCCACTCTCGCTTTCGGCCAAACAGCCAAACCTTTTGCGCCGATGTCGTACACCCTGCTCTATTCGAGCAATGTTTCTGGGGAATATGAGCCCTGCGGCTGAAAACCGAATCGGCTGGGCGGTCTGTCCGGCAAAGCACAATTACTCCAACAAATACGCACAGAAACTGAGCGACCGGTCATAGTCGTCGATGCTGGCAATCTTCTTTTTCAAAAAAAGCTATCCGTTCATGACAGATCAGACAATGCACCGGCTTTTATCACCGCCCGCGGTATCGTCAAGGCCTATAAGGCCATGGCATATGACGCAGTCGCTCTGAGCACGGATGACCTTGCAGCTGGAACCGAATTTTTCCAGCAGTCCACCACCGGGGCCTTTCCTTTCGTTGCTGCAAATGTCTTTGATAAAAACGCCAAGCGGCTGTTTGCACCACATATTATAAAAAATATCCCCAATGGCTCTCTTGGCATAATTGGTTTAACCGGTGGAACAGCCGACAGTATTGACGATTTTGTTATCGGCGACTGGCGAAAAATATTGCACGACGAGATAGCCGTATTAGAAAAAAGCTGCACCATGCTTGTGGTTCTTTCCAGTCTAAGCAACGAGGAAAACGCTGAACTGCAGAGAGATTTTGCCCAGATAGACATCATTGTTACTGCCGATAAGAAAGGAACAACCATTCAACCACGCAGTTCGCAGCATTCTCTTATGGTCCAAAGCGGCAACCAGGGAAAATATATTGGCAGACTGGATATTGCCAGATATGGCGAAGGCACCTGGTCTATTGCAAACCCAGACTCACTGGAGCAGTACCGCAACGAACTCAAGTCCATCGATCAACAACTGAGCCAGTTGGGCAAACAGAAGGAAGGAACAGGCCCGGAATTGTCACAGAAAACGGCTCGGTTGCAATCAAAACGCCAAATAAGCTTAAACCAAATTGCCAGACTGAAAACCGCACAGACCAAAGGGGAAAATCAGCCAGGCAAGAAGTATCAGTCATTTTTTCTGATGGTCAAACCGATGATAACAGAAGATAGTGTCGGGATGATAGTAAAGGAGATCAAGCAAGGCATCACAACCAGCCATAAGTAAGCAGTTGGCGTCGGACAGTACAATTCTCAGAAACAGGCTCTTGCAGTAACCAACCTGCTAGTATACCACAACAAGTCTGCTTTTCCTGCCGTGATGCGCATGGTGATCAAGTATTAAATAAGAAAAGGGCAGCTACATATCTATGTAGCTGCCCTTTTTCATCTTTTCCGGTAAAATCCCGAAAATTGATCGTATACTCTGTACCTCGGAATTAACAACCGAAAGCTTTCTGCAGGTTCGGAACAGTCTGCTTCTTACGGCTCATCATGCCGGGAATCCACATGGAATTTCCAGAGAGTTTTCCGTCAAACGCTTTTTCGATCAGCGCAGGGTCATCGGAGAGAACAACCAGCTCAGTTCCCTCTTTGACAACATCAGTAAGCATCAGCAGCACTGAATGACGTCCGTCTTTTTTAACTGCTTCCATGGCTTCGACAAGCGCCTGACGAACTTTGGCAACCTGATCAAGAGCGGCAAGTTCAAGCTGACCAACACCAACTTTTTGCCCCTTCATATCAAAGTCTTTGTAATCGCGGAACAGCAGATCTTTAGCAGGAACACCGTCAACAGCCGACTTGGCCTTCAACATCTCCATGAAAAGTTCTTCCGTATCCGTCACACCTGCGACAGTTTTCAGATCTTTTACGGCAGCTTTATCATCTTCCGTACAGGTCGGTGATTTGAAGTTAACAGTATCACTGAGGATAGCAGCCAGCATACCGCCAGCAACATCTTTAGGAATAGCCACTCCCGCTTCCTTAAACATCTTGTTCAATACAGTACCGGTACACCCGACAGGCTCTGCACGAAAAAGAATCGGATTATTAGTAGTTACATCGCCTATTTTGTGATGATCAACAACAGCAACCAGTTCGGCTGAAGCTAAATTTGCAGGTCCCTGGGCGAGATCACTGAAATCAACCAAAGCAATCTTCTTGCCGGCTGCATCCATCAGCTGCTCAGGAGCAGCGAGGCCGAAGCGTTTCAACACGGTTTTTGACTCAGGATTGAGATCAGCAGCCGCAATTTGCATACAGGCTTTTGCTTCCATCCCTTGAGCGTTGAGCAGAGTAGCAAGTGCAATCGCAGAAGTTACTGAATCGGTATCAGGATTTGCATGTCCAACAACAGAAATAGCCATT
>JBBRDD010000161.1:0-11225 GCA_038204235.1 Desulfobulbales bacterium | reverse complement strand
TGTGCATGGGAGGCAACAGTCTGGATGTCCTCCATGTTCCCTGATCGGCAGACGAGATTATGGCTTATTTCAAGCTGTAATTCGCCACATATCTGCACCTTGTATTTCATAAAACAATCAAGCGTTGAAAACACCGCACCTTCAATGGAGTTTTCCACCGGCACAATGCCATATCTGGTTCTGCCTTTTTCCACTTCGGCAAATACATCCTCTATGGTTTCCATAGCTTTATAATCAGCCGAATGACCAAAGTATTTCACCCCGGCAAGATGGCTGAAAGTTGCCTCTGGACCTAAAAAAGCAACCTCGGCTTTTTTTTGGGACAGCCTGCAGGTAGTAATTATTTCATGAAAAATTGATTTGAGGGCGTCCGGCGGGAAGATGTCATTGTTATCTTTTAACAGCCTGTCGTAAATCTGTCGCTCCCGGAGAGGATCCCATTTGGCCCTTTTTTCGCCATCTTTAAGGCGTCCGATTTCTTTTGCACATGTGAGGCGTTCCTTGAGCAGATCGAGGATTCTGTTATCTATTGAATCGATCGTGTCACGAACCGAGCCTATTATTTTTTTTTGCTCAATGTCCATACAACTCCTTGCTTAGGCAATGGGAAAGTATTCTCTGCGGGTTTGCTCCATTCAGCGCAAATAAACTAGGTCAAAGAAATTACTATGTCAAGGCGCAAAGAAGAGCTATAGTAGACTTTTTAGTCAGGACTAGAGGATGTATCAGAGAATGTTTATAACATGACGGCATGTTTAGTGCCCTGCAAATTGTTTGCTTTGTTTATTTGTGAAAAACAAAATATTTCAAGATAGTTATTTCCGCTGATTTCCCTTCTTTTGGGATTATATTTAAATCAAAAATAGCAGGAATCAAATGAGTGAAAAGAAAATACAGAAAACCTATGAGGAAATAAATGTCAGGATAAAGGCCGGCGAAGCGGTTGTTGTCACTGCCGAAGAAATGGTCGACATTGTCAAGAAAAACGGTCCGGAAGGGGCGGCAAGAAAAGTTGATATTGTTACCACAGGAACGTTCTCCCCCATGTGTTCTTCCGGCTTGTTTTTTAATTTCGGTCAGATGACACCTACCATAAAAGCCTCACAGGTTTGGATAAACAAAGTTCCAGCATATGCAGGTCTCGCGGCAGTTGATGCATATCTTGGTGCTACTGAGCCGGCTGAAGATGATCCTTTGAATAAAATTTATCCGGGTGAGTTCAGGTATGGTGGCGGCCACGTAATTGAAGATCTGCTGCGCGGAAAAAGACTTTTGCTGGAAGCTAAAGCGTACGGGACGGACTGTTATGCTGCAAAGAAAATGAAGAAAGAGGTAAGCCTGGACGATCTTCCCTATGCGCTGCTCTGTAATCCTCGAAATGGCTACCAGAATTACAACTGTGCGGTAAATTTGTCGAACAAAGCTGTTTATACTTATATGGGTATGCTGAAGCCGAATTGCGGCAATGCTAATTTCTGCAGTGCCGGTGAATTAAGTCCTCTTCTTAACGATCCCTATTATAAAACCATCGGTGTAGGTACGCGGATTTTTCTTGGCGGCGGTTATGGCTATGTTACCTGGCAAGGCACCCAGCACAATCCTCACGCACCCCGGCACAGCAACGGTGTGCCCGTCAAGCCTGCCGGCACAATCATGGTGCAGGGTGATTTGAAACGGATGAGCGCTGAATGGTTGCGAGGGGTATCCATTCTCGGTTATGGCAATTCTCTGGCTGTGGGACTTGGTATTCCCATTCCTATTTTAAATGGTGAACTTGCTGCACATACCGGGGTTTCCGATGCTGAAATTTTTACCCAGATAGTCGATTACGGCCATGACTATACCAACGGCATAGGCAGAAGCTACGGACAGGTCAGCTATGCTCAATTGAAATCAGGTGAAATTGAAGTAAATGGCAAAAAAGTAAAAACTGCTCCTTTGTCGAGTATGGTTAAGGCTCGGGAAATTGCTGAAATTCTTAAAAAAGATATATCTGAAGGCAGGTTTCAACTGAATAAACCGGCCGAACTTTTACCGGATGGTCAGGAGTAAGGATATTGTAAAAAGTGATAGTAAAACGAAGAGATGAGTATTGAGAGAGGTGTTGTACTATGAGTAGTGTCTTGGTCGGTTGCTGACAGTATATTTAGTATGTAAAAAGCCTGCCAAGATATTGCCACGAATGAGCTTGTAATGTTTACACCGCTCATCAAGGTTGATGAGCGGTGTGATGCATAATTATTGGCTCCGCGTGAAGTTGAAACTTATTCAGATGAGTGTGATTTATTGCTTGATTCTGATTTCCGATTCAATTATGGTGCCTTGTAATGAGCGTATTACCCTGAATACAAAGGGTTGCGCCAATTTATGTTTTTTTGTCAAGAAGAGTTTAAAATATATATTTTTTGACAATACAAGAGAGTTTAGGTAAATCGTCATTTTCAGGGAAAGAGGACGGTCGTTATAGTCTTCGTTAGATTTGCAAAAGAAAGATCAAGCAGGGAGGAATTCATGAACAAAAAGGAATTAATTGAGAGCATCGCAGGTGCAGCCGACATCAGTAAAGCAGCTGCAGAAAAAGCATTGAACGGTACCCTCGCAGCGGTTGCTGAGAGCCTGAAGAAGGGTGACAAAGTGACTCTCGTCGGCTTTGGCACTTTCTCTGTTTCAAAACGTGATGCTCGTCAGGGCAGAAATCCGCAGACAGGGAAAACCATTGAGATTCCAGAGAAGAAAGTGGTCAAGTTCAAAGCTGGTAGCAAATTGTCTGAGACTGTCAATTAATCCTGAATATTCATGAATCATCGATACGGTAACTGTTAATATGCGTTCTGTACCTTTCAATTATTTTCTTTTCTCACTCCAGAAGGGAGTGTTGCAAAAATAAGAGAGAATTTTGTCAGGGTACTTCCTCCGCAAAGGGGACTAACAAGTCCGATAAGTTGGGGGGTTGCACTAAGATCATACCCAAGGTTACAGTGTCTGAATGAGTACATCGCAAGGAAGCATAGCATAACACACGTACTGCACTTTCAGACAAAGTGACAGTGTTGCTACGCATATTGATAGTAAGTGTCCCGGCAAAAGGCCGTTCCTCATCAGGAACGGCCTTTTTGTTTTTGCAGTTGATAACGGTTGACAGTCAAGTTTGATGACAGGTATCTTGAGTTGGTCGGTGGGAATCTGGTTATCGATCACCCAGCAACGTAAGAGCGTTTATAAGTTGTTGAATTCAAAAAACAAGAAAATTTGATGAAATCTTTTGATGATCTATTAGACGAAGCAACTCGTATACATGGTCATGTCTGTGCCGGCCAGGTGATTGGAGTGCGTATGTGTATGCTGGCACTTTCGTACCTGAATATACATGACCCCAAGGGTGCTGATCGAAAAAAGCTCTATGTGTTTGTTGAAATTGACCGATGTGCAACAGATGCCATTCAGACTGTTACCGGTTGCACTCTCGGTAAACGATCGATGAAGTGGGTCGATCATGGAGTTATGGCCGCAACGTTTGTCAATCTTGACTCAAAAGAGGCAGTGAGAGTGACTGCCCTGGAAGAGTCTCGAGAACTGTCCAAAAAATACTGCAGTGACGTCTTTGATAAATATGCCCGTCAGCTGGAAGCCTACAAGGTTATGCCGGAGGAGGAACTGTTCCGGGTGGAGGCTGTTAGAGTTGATATTCCTGAGGAAGACCTGCCCGGTAGACCGCTTAAAAGGGTCAGGTGCGAAAAGTGTCTTGACTGGGTGCAGGATAAAAGAGATGTATCGGTTGACGGTAAGATTCTTTGCCGAAGTTGTGCCTATGGGCGCTACTATACGTTACGTAACGAGTAGATTTTTTGATCGGGTGAGGTGAATTGCAATGGTTGTAACTCTTTTGGATTATGGAGCCGGTAATGTCCGCAGCGTTCGAAATGCTCTTGTCAAACTTGGCCATACTGTAGAAAATGTCAAAACACCTGAAGATATTCTCACTGCCGAGAGATTAATTTTCCCCGGAGTGGGTTCTTTTGGTCTTGTCATGCACCGATTGCAGGAAAAAGGCTATGTTGCGCCTCTGCAGCGAAGGATTAGGGAGAATAAACCGTTCCTTGGGATATGTGTTGCTTTGCAGGCCCTGTTTGAAGGCAGCGAAGAATCCCCAGGTGTTCCCGGCCTCGGAATCATAGCCGGGCAGGTAGTACGGTTTCCGGAGACGCAATTGTCTGTGCCGCAAATAGGCTGGAACGGCATAAAACTACAAAAAGAATCGAAGCTGTTCACGGGATATGAAAACGAGAAGCTGTATTTTGTCCACTCTTACCATGCCCCGGTCAGCCCGGCGACGAAAGACTGGACTCTCGCTCTCACCGATTATGGTTGTGAATTTGTCTCGGCGGTTGAACAAGGCAACGTCAGTGCCTTTCAATTCCATCCTGAAAAAAGTGGCAAAGCCGGCTTGAAAATATTGCATAATTTTTTAACATCAGAGAAAAAAACAAGTCCCGTTATCGTCAATACAGTTAGGGGAGATAGTAATAAGACACAAATCGCCAAGAGAATTATTGCCTGTCTCGATGTCCGAAGTAACGATGCGGGCGATCTTGTGGTCACCAAGGGAGATCAGTATGATGTTCGCAGCAAAGGAGAGGTAAGAAATCTTGGCAAGCCTGTGGAACTTGCCAAGCGATATTATGAAGAAGGCGCGGACGAGATCACTTTTCTCAACATTACCGGTTTTCGAGATTTTCCCATGCAGGACCAGCCGATGATCGAGGTGTTGGAAAAAACATCAGAGAATGTGTTCGTACCTCTGACAATAGGCGGTGGTATCAGAGAATTTACTGCTTCAGATGGCACGTCCTATACTTCTCTGGATGTTGCTTCGGCGTATTTTCGTTCCGGAGCTGACAAAGTATCTATCGGCAGTGATGCTGTCTATGCCGCTCTCAAGTATTTGCAAACTGGGAAAAAAACGGGCAAAAGTTCCATCGAACAAATCTCCAATGTCTATGGAGCTCAGGCTGTTGTCATCTCAGTTGATCCTCGTCGAATCTACGTGAAAGATCCGGTTGAAACTGACCATGTCGTCATAAAAGCCGAAACACCAGGCCCCGAGGGTGAGAAGTACTGCTGGTATCAGTGTACGGTAAAAGGCGGTCGGGAAGGGAGTGATCTCGATGTTGTGCAGCTGGTGAAAACGTGTCAGATACTGGGGGCAGGCGAGATTCTTCTGAACTGCATCGATAAAGATGGAACCAATAGTGGATTTGATCTGGAACTTATCACGATGGTCAAAAATAATGTTTCCATTCCGGTCATTGCGTCAAGCGGTGCGGGGAATGCGGCACATTTCGTCGATGTGTTTAAACACACTTCAACAGACGCAGCTCTTGCTGCCGGTATTTTTCACCGTGAAGAGGTGACCATAAAAGAAGTGAAAGAGGCTGTGCAGGCGGCAGGAATTGAAATAAGGTAATTCCCAATGAATCTCTGCAAGTTGCACTCATTACTGTAATGTCGATCAGGTTATCGAGGAAAAAAAAAGGCTTCATCAGTTTCCTTTTTTTCATCATTATTCTGATTCAGATACTGAACGTTGTTTCGGTCTGGACCTACCGGCGAGGGCTGGTTGAACTGGCCCAGCAAGGCAACGTTCGTCTGGAACTGTATATTAACTATCTGCAAGGGATTCTGGGCAAGTACGAAAGTCTGCCCGAGTTGCTGGCTATAGATAACAGTCTTGTCCGAGCCCTGTTGAATCCGCACGAACAAAAGCGCATTGAAATTCTTAATCGATATCTCGAAACGATAAATAGAGTGAGTGATACTCTTGACACCTATCTAATGAATAAGGATGGCTTGACAATTGCCGCCTCCAACTGGAATGCGCAGCGTCCTTTTATCGGCAGAAACTTCAGTTACCGTCCGTATTTTAAACAGGCAATGAAGGGGAAACTCGGACGTTATTTTGCTCTCGGGAGTGCCTCCTCAAAGCGGGGGTATTATTTTGCCTACCCGGTTCGCAAAGACGATGAAATACTAGGGGCCGTAGCTGTCAAAATTAATATTGATCTGGTCGAACAGAAATGGGCGGATCGCGATGAAAATTTTCTGGTTTCCGATCCCGACGGAGTTATTTTTATTACCACAAACCCTGAGTGGCGTTTTAAAAGTCTCAAGCCTCTGGAGCAGGATGTCCTTGAAAGAATTATGGTAAGCAGGCGCTACCAAGATGCGGCGATCGTGCCCCTCGGCGAGAATGTCAAAACTCTTTGGGAGAAAGTGGAGATACTGAATATTGACGACGGAGCAGGAAGAGATCAGCGAAGGGTGCTGAAGCAGTCGCAGTTTATGCCCCAGGCCGGTTGGAATGTACATATTCTTACCGATACCAGAATACTGAGAAAGAACGTCCTGATTGTCAATATCATGGTCGGGACCGGATTCGGTCTGGCCTACATTCTGGTAATGTTACTTCTGCAGCGTAGCCATCGCCAGGCGCAGTTGCACCGGGTGGAAGAAGAATCGAAAAGAGCTTTGCAGGAAGCCAATGAACAACTGGAGACGCGGGTCTCTGACCGGACGCAGAAACTTACTGAAGCAAACGAGCTGTTGCGAAAAGAGATTATAGACCGGAAAGAGACTGAAATAAAATTGAAGCGTACCCGTAAAGAACTGATCCATGCGGCCAAACTGGCGGTGCTCGGTCAGATGTCTGCCGGTATAAACCACGAGCTTAATCAGCCCCTGGCTGCAATAAGAAGCTACACAGACAACGGTAAGCAGTTTCTCCAAAAAGGTCAGCTTGAAAACGCCATGTGGAACATGGAACAAATCGGTGAATTAACCGAGCGTATGGCCCAAATTGGCAACCAGCTTAAATTGTTCTCAAGGAAATCCAGTGGCATGATAGTGGTTGTGCCTTTGCACGGTGTTATTGATGGCGCTCTGGAAATCCTTAAACCAAGTCTTAGAAAAGAGGCCATTGCACTGACTATTGATATTCGGCCGGATAATCTGGAGGTGCGTGCCAACCATGTGCTGCTACAGCAGGTGCTGGTCAATCTTATCTCCAATGCAATGCAGGCAATAGAAGGACAGAAGATCAAGAAAATCCTGCTCGAATGTTACGCGATCGGTGAAAAAGTAGTGATTGCAGTCCACGACAA
Organism: Desulfobulbales bacterium; assembly: GCA_038204235.1. Lineage (GTDB taxonomy): Bacteria > Desulfobacterota > Desulfobulbia > Desulfobulbales > Desulfocapsaceae > Desulforhopalus_A. The sequence continues at coordinate 4,068 of JBBRDD010000161.1, read as the reverse complement.
TGGACCGGGGATCGCCAAAGAGGTTCTGCACGAAATTTTCGAACCCTTTTTCACCACCAAAAAATCGGGTCAGGGCCTGGGCTTAGGTTTAACCATAAGCGATAGAATTGTTAGAGATTTCGGTGGACAGATCACTGTGGTTCCTTCAGCAGAAGGAGCCCGTTTTGAATTCACCCTCGATAAAATTGTGCAAGAGACACAAGAGATATGACGGAACAGGCAAAAGTGCTTTTCATCGACGATGAAAAGCATATTCGACTAGCGAATAAACAAACTCTCGAACTTGCTGATCTCGATGTAGTTATAGAGGATTGTGCAGAAAAAGGCCTGGAAATTCTTACCCGTGAATGGGCCGGGATTGTCGTCTGTGACATTCGCCTGCCGCAGATGGATGGCCTGCAGTTTCTCGTGGAGGTCCAGAAAATTGATCATGACCTGCCGGTCATTCTTATCACCGGCCATGGTGATGTCTCCACTGCGGTTAATGCCATGCGTGACGGGGCGTATGATTTCATCGAAAAGCCTTACTCCGCAGAAAGATTAGTGAAAACCGTTTTGCGAGGCCTGGAAAAGCGCGCTTTAACCCTCGAAAACCGAAATTTACGACGGGAATTGGAACTGCATAGCGCACTCGGGCCGAGGATAATCGGTCGAACCCCGGCTATGGAACAACTCCGAAGTACCATCGCCCAGGTTGCCGACACGGGAGCTGATGTCCTGGTATTAGGGGAGACGGGCACGGGCAAAGAACTTGTGGCCAGGGCACTGCATGAAAACAGTCGTAGAAGGGTCAAAAATTTTGTGGCCATTAATTGCGGTGCTGTCTCGGAATCCATAATGGAAAGTGAGCTTTTCGGCCATGAGGCCGGGGCATTTACCGATGCGAAATCGACTCGAATTGGTAAATTTGAACATGCCAATGGCGGGACGCTGCTCCTCGATGAAATTGAATCCATGCCCCTCAGGGTGCAGATTAATCTTCTCCGGGTGCTGCAGGAGCGATGTATTGAAAGGCTCGGCTCCAACCGGCTTCTGCCGGTAGACCTCAGGGTTGTTGCCGCCTCAAAGGTTGACCTGCGGGAGGCCTCGGAACGGGGATCTTTCCGGGAAGACCTCTATTACCGACTCAACGTGGTCTGCCTTGAGATTCCGCCTCTCAGAGAAAGACGCGAAGATATTCCCCTTTTGTTTCATCATTTTCTGTTAGTTGCTGGGCACAGATATCAGCAGGAAGTCCCTACCCCCGGCAATGCCCAAATGAGCTCCTTGTTGTCTTATGCCTGGCCAGGCAATGTACGAGAACTGAGAAACTTTGCCGAGCGTTATGTGCTGCTTGGCCGCCAGTTTGACTGGTCTTTGGAAAAGATGCTTTCCGGTGAGGAGAAAATACATAGCCAGTCTTTTGCCAAGCAGGTCGAATGTTTTGAGAGAGATCTGCTTGAGCAGGCTCTGGTCTCTTCAAAAGGCAGCATTAAGGACGTAATGGCAAGTATGGTGATGCCTAGAAAAACATTATACGATAAGATGCAGAAATACGGTTTGAATAAAAGTGATTATAAATAAGTTATCTTCTTTACATAAAACAGCTTTACACTGATTCTGCTTTTTTGAGGCATTTGTTGGTTGTAAATGCAAAAATATTTTGCCAGAGCACACTTTCCGCAAAGGTCCCTTCCTTAGACCTGTTGTTGTTCAGCTTTAAAACGTAAAATGGGTGGATTTCCGCCCATTCTTTTCTGTTCTAGCCCTTATTTTACGTCATATCATATTGTAATCTGAAGATAAAATGAAATTAATTACTGATATGATGCAAATGGGTGGATTTCCGCCTGTTTTTTCTTATGCTTTAAAGCTAAAGTTCAATAAATGACCATTATTCAGTGAGATAAGTGCATGGATATGATTCTGGTATAATGTTTGCAAGGTCATTGTTCCATATCTACGGAAATCTTAGTTCTGTGAATATGGGCAGTTTCGTAACTGTCAGTCAATGTTGCCGGTATTGCGGTAACTAAACATTCAAACTGGAGGGAAAAATTATGTTTGGAAAGATCACTACTCTTGTTGCAACAGCAGCTCTATCGGCAGCGCTCATTAGCGGTTCTGCGTTGGCGAGTTCCCCGATTACCATTAAGTTTGCTCATGTTGTGGCCGAAAACACACCCAAAGGGAAGATGGCAATCAAATTGAAAGACCTGGTTGCAGAACGTCTCGGTGGGAAAGTTGTTGTTGAAGTTTTTCCTAATTCACAGCTGTTTGGCGATGAAAATGTACTTGAGGCAATGCTTCTTGGCGATGTACAGATGGCCGCTCCCGCTCTCTCCAAGTTCGATCGATACACTCCACAGTTGCAGATCTTCGACCTGCCGTTTCTCTTTAAAGACATGGCTGCTGTAGAAAAATTTCAGAAAAGTGACAAGGGACAAGCCCTGTTGAAGACCATCGAGCCAAAAGGCTTGGTTGGACTTGGATACCTCCACAACGGTTTGAAGCAACTTTCCGCAAGCACTCGGATGAAGGTTCCTGCCGATGCAGCAGGTCTTAAGTTCCGTATTATGAGCTCAGATGTTCTCGCTGCCCAATTCCAGGCTTTAAAGGCTGTTCCGTTGAAAAAGCCGTTTTCTGAGGTCTTCACTTTGCTCCAGACCAAGGCAATTGATGGACAGGAAAACACCTATTCCAATATTTTTTCACAAAAATACTTTGAAATTCAGCCTTATATTACCGAGACCAACCACGGCCTTCTCGACTACATGGTTGTAACTTCTAAAGAATTCTGGATGGGTCTTCCCGACGATGTTCGTCCGCAACTCAAAGCTATTATCGATGAAGCGATTGCCTATGGCAATAAGATTTCGGCAGACAAGGACCTGGAAGATCGTCAGGCGATAATCGATTCCAAGCGAACAGAAATAATCATGATTAACGATGCTGAAAGAAGCCAATGGGTAGAAGCGATGAAGCCCGTATGGCAGCAGTTTGAGAAAGAAATCGGTAAGGATATGATTGACGCAGCGTATCAATCCAATATGTAAATAGAACGGCGGTTGCCTTGCTGCAAGGCAACCGCCGTACTCTTCTTGTCTGTAAGGGGAAAAACATGTTTATGCGCTTGATGAATCGTGCTGAAGAGGCTGTTATCTGCATCCTGCTGCTAACGACGACCCTTTTGGTATTTCTAGACGTTGTCATGCGGTTTGGTTTTAACGCTGGATTTTTGTGGACCCAGGAACTCACGCTGCATATGTCCGCGTGGATGGTGCTCTTCGGGGCTTCCTATGGATTAAAAGTTGGGTCTCACATTGGTATGGATGCCTTTGTCAAACTCTTCCCTGCGCTAGGTCAAAGAATACTGTCAAGTATTGCAGCCATCCTGGCTCTGGTTTATTGTGGGCTTATTCTTTATGGTAGCTGGATCTATCTTGCGAAGATGAAAAAGATAGGAATTGAACTGCAAGACATGCCAATTCCTGCGTGGCTTGCGCATGGAATGTTGTTGGTAGGATATGTGTTCCTGACCGTTCGTTTGCTGATTATCCTTTGGTCTCTGCTTACTGGAAAGGCTACTGGTTTTAAACATGCCGATGAAGCAAAAGAGAGCATGGCACTGGCCGAAGGTATCACGAAAGGGGAGGGAAGGTAATGACGACTGCAGCTCTGTTTATACTGCTCTTTGGATGTATGTTAATCGGGATGCCCGTGGCTCTGGCTCTAGGTTTCTCAAGTATCGCTACCATCCTGATGTTTTCGCACGACTCTTTAGCTTCAATTTCGTTGAAATTATTTTCGGCACTCTCGCAACATTACACCCTGCTTGCCATCCCGTTTTTTATTCTCTCATCGAGCTTCCTGTCGACAGGGGGGGTGGCTAAACGAATTATCAGATTTGCCCTCAGTATGGTCGGCCATATTCACGGTGGTATAGCCATGGCGTCGGTTATTGCCTGTATGATTTTTGCCGCCGTGTCCGGCTCCTCGCCTGCAACTGTAGCCGCTATCGGATCCATTGTCATCGTCGGCATGGTCAAATCCGGATATCCCGAAAGCTTTGCAGCTGGTGTTATAGGT
>JBBRDD010000160.1:0-11317 GCA_038204235.1 Desulfobulbales bacterium | reverse complement strand
ATCCTTGATATGCAGATGCCCGGTATGGATGGACTGGAAGTTGCTGAACAAATAAAGGCCGATCCCGTTATAGCTGATGTGCAGATGATAATGCTGACCTCCGTAGGGTTCCATGGTGATATTGCCAGAACAAAAGAAAGCGGTATTGCTGCGTATCTCACCAAACCTATCCGGCAGGCCGAGTTATACTCTTCTCTGCTTTCTGTATTGGGCAGTACTCCTGCTCTTGCGTCAGGGCAGCGTGCTACCGTGGATTCTCCAACGGAAAACGAATGGCCGATGGATCTGCATATTCTTGTGGTTGAAGATAATGAAACCAATCAAGAGGTTGCACTCAGCATGCTGGAAAAATTCGGCTGCAGGGTAAAAATATGCGTTAATGGGCAAGAGGCAGTGGCCGCGGTAAAAGAGACCGAATATGACCTTGTTTTCATGGACTGTCAAATGCCGGTGATGGATGGTTATCAAGCAGCAACCGCAATTCGTCATCTGGAGGAAAAGAAAGGAGACAATACGCGTGTTCCTATCATAGCGTTGACAGCAAATGCCTTGACAGGTGACCGGGAGAAATGTCTGCAGGCAGGTATGGATGCTTATCTCAGCAAGCCTTTCAAACAGGAATCGATTTTGAACGTCCTCAAAGTTTGGGTTCATGGAAAATCAACGGCTCTTACAGAGTATATAAGCAGTAAAGATGCGAAAAGAGAAATGGTCATTTTTGAACCCACGCCAAAAGAACAATTTGCCAAGGGTGACGAAACTCATAGCGAATCGATTGATCAGAGTGTGTTGAGCACCCTTAAGGGTTTGCAAATGGAAGGTAAACCTGACATTCTGCAGCGAATTGTCAGTGCATATCTGAATAGTTCTGAACCCCTTATCGCTCAGTTACAACAAGCACTCCCCGTCAATGATTTGAAAATGGTACAGAATACAGCGCATAGTCTTAAATCGAGCAGCGCTAATGTGGGGGCTTTGCGGCTTTCTCAAATAAGCAGGGAACTGGAAATGTGTTGTAAAAATAATACTCTTGAAAATGCATTGGAGCTGGTTGCAGCTATAGAATCTGAATTTATTGACGTCAAGGTTGCTTTGAATAAGGAGATATCGTCATGATGTTAGACAAAATATCTTTGCGGGAAAAACCCCTGGCTTTGGTAGTCGATGATGACCTTTCATTACGTCTGTCGATGTGTGCAGCCATGGCAAAGGCTGGTTTTGTTACAGTTGAAGCTGAAAATGGTCGTGAGGCAATCGAAATATTTCAATCGGATGCGCCGGATATTGTCTTGCTCGACGTGGTGATGCCGGAGATGGATGGCTTTGAGACATGCACCGCTCTACGCAATCTGCCGAAAGGTAAGTATACCCAGATTTTGATGGTGACCGGGCTCGATGACACTGAATCCATAGAACGAGCGTTTGAAGCAGGTGCAAATGATTTTGTCGCAAAACCGATCAACTGGACCATGTTGGGGCATCGGGGTAAGTATATGCTTCGTGCCGGTCGCGCCATAGAGGAACTTAACAAGAGCAAGCGCCGACTGGCCAAGACGCAGGAACTTGCCCGGTTGGGTAACTGGGAGATTGACCTCATCAACAATTCCTTTCACTGTTCTCCTGAAGCTGGTCGCCTTCTGGGACTCTGTGAAGATGGCCGACAGATCAGTTATATAGATTTTCTGGCGTCGGTTGCTGTTCAGGAACACGATAGGGTGAAGGAAAAAATTGACAGTGCTATCAAGTTTAAGAGACCTTTCAGCATAAATTACCCGGTTATTCTTCCGGATGGAGCACAGCTGCACATCTTGAATCGATGTGAAATTTTCTTCAATGAAAATGGCGACGCAGAAATGATGTTGGGTGCGGTGCAGGACGTGACCCAACTCAAAAATGCTGAAGAAGAGATACGCCTGCTCGCCTTTTACGACAGTTTGACGGGCCTTGCAAATCGAACGCTTTTTATGGATCGCCTTGGCCATGAAATTTCTTCGGCCAAACGACATGGGAAAATTTTTGCTTTGTTATTTCTTGATCTTGACCAATTTAAACGGATTAATGATAGTTTCGGACACCATATTGGCGATCTTTTATTAAAGAATGTGTCTGAAACCCTTCAGAAATGTATCCGGAAAAGCGATTCAGCGACAGGACCGGTGGTTATTGGCGATTCTGATACGTTGATCGCCAGGCTTGGCGGAGATGAATTTATCATTTTGCTTTCAGATATTCAAAAGCCGGAAAATGCAGCAATCGTTGCTAGAAAAATTGTTCAGGCAATGCCAACAGTATACCTTCTGGAAGGTCATGAAATCTCCGTAACCACGAGTATAGGTATCAGTATCTTCCCCGTAGATGGTGAAGAAATGGAACTCTTACTAAAAAACGCCGATTCTGCGATGTATCATGCCAAGGAAAAAGGGAGAAATAATTATCAGTTTTACAAAAATTCATTAAATGATGCCGTTTCAGAGCGTTATTCCCTTGAACAAAGTATGAGAAACGCTCTGAAAAGAGATGAATTCGTCCTCTACTACCAACCTCAAATTGATCTTTCGACTCGTAAGATTGTTGGTGCTGAAGCCTTGATGCGCTGGCTCCATCCGCAAAAGGGAATGATCCCGCCCGACAAGTTCATCCCTATTGCCGAGGAGACCGGTCTGATTATTGATATCAACAAATGGGTGATACAAACTGCCTGCCGGCAAAATGAACGGTGGCGTCAGAATGGTCTAAAACCGGTCAGGATTGCCGTTAATCTATCTGGGTACCGGCTTGCCAGCCAGAATCTTATCCAGATCATAAAAGATGCTCTTCTGGATACCGGCCTTAATGCCGGCAACCTCGAGATTGAAATCACTGAAAATGTTTTTATGCAGGAAACGGGAGAAACGATTCGGATTCTTGAACAGTTGAAAGACCTGAAACTGAGAATAGCCCTGGATGATTTTGGAACCGGCTATTCCTCCCTCAGTTATTTAACTTCTTTTCCCATTGACGTTATCAAGATTGATCGTTCTTTTGTCATGGGCTGCACCATGCTGAAAAATAATCGAGTGATTATTAAAGCCATAATAGCAATGGGCCACAGCTTGGGGATGAAGATAGTAGCGGAAGGTATTGAGACTGAGGAACAGTTTGAACTGATTAAGGGATATGGAGCTGATGAAGGTCAGGGGTATTGCTTTTCGCCGCCGGTTCCTTGCAACGAATTTGCCAGACTTCTGGCTGGGGATGCTGTTTTATGAATATTTTGATTTCATTGGTAAATACCAATTATTCTAATTGGATGTAAGGTACCGTCGGTTGTTGCATCAACGGTACCCATTCTAAGCTCCTTCTTATCGATAGTACAAGCTTGGGCTGCCCATGGTCAGCAGGGCCTTGTGCAGATTTCTTCTGAATTCCCGTCGATCCCATATGCCTTGAATATGCCCGCGCTTCAGGGCATTTTTGGCCGAATGGTAGTCTGGCGGGATGTCTGCACCGGTGGTCTCCCGGATGACCCGCGGTCCGGCAAAGCCGACCCGGCTTGATCTGATGGCAAACTGGTAAGGTGAGCAGCCAAGAAAAGAGGCGAGCGGTCCGGCGTAGGAGTTGTTGTCGTAGACTACCAGGTACAATCCCCCCGCATCGATATATTCCCGCACCGCCATGGTACATTTGGGCATCTGGGTGACGCCCAGGGTGCCTTCCTGGATGCGGATGCCACCGGTGGTATGGATATAGGCCAGAAAAGGTCGTTTCTTGCGTTTGGCAAGGGCACAGGCCTGGGCAAATTTCTCACCTTCGGCCGATCCCACCGTACCGTTCCGAAAGTCGGAATACAACATGGCGACAATAATCTGAATGCCATTTACCTTGGCATGGAAGGTCATATTCCCCGAGCGTTTGCCGGTCTTGTCTTTGGCCCGTTGCAGCCGTTCGGTAAATCCAGTGTAATTAAGTGGATTCCCTGAAGTTATTTCAGAGTTGAACTGGCGGATTGAGTTGGGATCGAAAATGTTTTTCAGATACCACTGGTGCTCCAGCGGGAAATGGTGGCCACATGTCTCGCAGACCCCGGCAAATTCGCCATAAAGATCCGGTATCCACAGGTCTTTGCAGCTATATTTTTCAGCATTGGGGCAACTCACAGTCCGGTCGATGTTGGCCAGCGGACTGGTATAGGTATCGGTGAGTTCCAGCGGGTCAACCCGTCTCGTCTGGTTCTCCTGTTGATTGCCTCCCCCGGTATAGGTAAGCAGACGTTGTGGTTTCTCAGGCTTTTTCCTGCCAAAGAGGTCAATGAAAGCGGTTATCGGTTCGGTAATGCGCTTCAACATAATCGAGCTCTCACCCGACACATCGCTTAACACTTTTTTGACCTGACGCTTGTGATTTTTCATAATATCATAGCGCAGGGTGTAGTATACCTTTTCGGTTTTCACCTTGGCCAGGTTGTAGATGCCTTCCTCAGCCTCGGCCTGCCCCATGAAGCCGTTTTTACCCATCATGAGATATTTTTTCGAGCGGGCGCAGAGCAGTCTTTTGATTTCTTCTTTGTTAAGGTCCCACGCTACCTCGAGCTGGAGCTCTTCTTCATTGGCGGGCTTATGTTTCTTTCGCCGTATTTCATAGGTACGCAAGGCGCTGAAACTCTTGGTCGAAAGGACAACTTTGTCTGTCGCCCGAAGCATTTCGGCACGAAGCTTGGCAAAAAAAGCAAAGTCGTCACGTCTAGCGCCAAGGAGCGGTTCGTATATGATACGGTCAATAGTTACTTTTTCGAGATTATCTTTGGCCGTCAATTTGAGCCGGTCGGCGCAGACTTCAATCAGCTCTTTGGGCACCTTGGAGCCCTCACGGATCTTGCCTTCAATAGCGGCGGCGCCTTCGGGCGAAATTACTGAATAATAGCCATGCGACGCCATCATCCGGTAGTCGGAGAGGCCGATGGCCTCTGCACCTCCCGAGCCTCCTTCGGAAATCATCGAAATCATCGGGACTCTGAGTTTGGTCATGGCATAGATATTTCTGGCAATCTGCTGCGCCGCACCCGAGCCTTCTTCAACCGGGTAGGAGCCGGGGGTGAAGATATAGAAATGAATGGGAATCCCCTCCGTTTCGGCAACTTTCATATACCGAAGGGCTTTTTCGTTACCCTGGGGTTTACAGGACCCACCGTTGCGGAACTCTTCACCATGCCCTGTTTCCTGACCAATGACCATGACTGAGGCGGTATAGGGTTTATTCTTGATCCGCCTGGTAATGGTGGCTTTGGCACAGATCATCGCCGGATCAACATTGGTATCGCCCTCGCCGCCGAGCTCAGTGTAATCCTCATAGACATTTTCCAGAATGTCTTTCAGGCTGAACCGCTGAATGGATCGGACAATCCGGACCCGTTCCATTGGTGTCAGATGTTCTTCCGCCCGTTCCTCAAGAAAAGAAATCGACTCATCGAGCTTACGGATCTCTCCCGCCAGCTGTTCCTCGGTAAAGTCATAGACGGTTTGTTTGAGTTGGTCGCAATTTTTCTTGAAACCATCCAGATTCCCCCAATTGGAAAAATCCTTTATCTGGAGCAGGTAATTGATCCGCTCTTCTATTTTCAATAGCTGCTTGAGTAATTCTTTCATGTTGAAACTATGTTTGACTGATATCGTTGATTGATGGCGTAGTAATCCCGATAAAAGGGAAATATGAAGAATACCCCGCAAAGGAGGGACTCTTTTCAGTCCCCGTGCTTTGCGGGGATAAGTGCCTTGGTGATTTATTCAAGTTACTAATGTTAAATACACTCTCCGGTTTTTTGTTATTCATGATGGACTTTTGGAGTAAGGCACTAACCCGGCCAAAAAGCTTTACGGGATAAGTACCTTGAGACAGATTATTTTCTTGCAAAAAAACAAGAAGATAATCTGTAAAGTACTAAAAAGCGAGCAGGCGATCCAGATTATTTTTAAGGTAGTCAAGATTGGTGATAATCGGCTTATTATGTGAATCTTTACCACGGATAACTGTTTCATCGATAAAGCGAGCCGCTTTAAGTTTGGCGTCGTCCATCGAGTCTCCCCAGACGAGAGCAAGAGCCAGATTCGGGTCAAAGTCACTGGGGATCGGGTACGGTCTGTCGCTGGGAACATGGGAATACACGACAGCCCAGGGATGCTCGGGAAATTTGAATTCGGTGATCGTGCCGATCCATGGGGCAAACCCTCGGCGGGTATCTTCAGCGACGATACGCAGTTCTATGGCGGCACCTTTGAATTTCACTGCATTCTGTTTGTAACCAATTCGGTTGCCCAGTCCCAGGCGAATCTGTTCGCGAATAAGATTTGGCTGTTCCCCGCCGATATAACTGATTCTCGCCGATATATCATTTTCTACCTGGATGCGGGTGTTCACTTCCAGAAGATAGGGCTGGCCGGATCTACTGATGATCCATTCCCAGGTGCCGACATTGTCATATTTGACGTAATCCGCCAGCTTAAGGGAGTATTTGACGATCTGGTCGAGGAGTTTCTTTTCGTCAAAATCGTACTCGAAACAGGAGTCGTGAAAACCGGGTGCTGCCTCGACGCGTTTTTGTCGACCTGTGGACTGGATGGTACAGTTTCTCGAGCTGAAATGGATTCGTTCGCCATATTTGGAGCAGACGAGCTGTACTTCTAGGTGGTTGTAATCACGAAGACATTGTTCAATGAGCACACCGCCGTCGCCAAACTGTCTCTTGGCGTAATTCTGCAACTGCCTGTATACCCGGCGGAACTGTTCAATCTCCGTCACTTCTTCTATGCCCATGCCGCCGCCTCCGGCAGCTGCCTTGACAAGAATTGATGGATTGTCGATTCCGTTCTGTCGCTGGTTGTCGAGGAGTCCTGCGGCAATCTCTTCTGCCTCCATCTCGTTATAGATGGGGGAATCCGTGCCAGGAATTGTCGGGATGCCGAGTTTATTGGCGATTCGTTTGGTATTTATCTTGTCACCAAGATCCCTGATTACTTCCCAGTTCGGGCCGATAAAGGTAAGGGGCCGGTCGCGGATGGTCGCCCGTCTGGCAAAACGGAAATCCTCCGAAAAGAAACCGTAACCGGGGTGGATGGCTGTGCAGCCGCTATGGTCGGCGACGGCGAAGATATCGTTGGGTTCGGTATAACTGGTTATGCGCCACGCGTTCTGTTCCGGACCGCTGGTGATATTTCGGCGCACATGCTCCGAATCCTTGTCTGCTTCGGTGTAAACAACTACATAATCGAGATCAAGATCCTTGCAGGCATTCATGATCCGAATAGCTATTTCACCACGATTGGCTATGAGAACCTTTCCTTCCAAACTGTTCCTCGTCAAGTGTTACTACGTTAATTATTATCCTGAAACCGGCGAGTGTTTTCCTGTTATTTCTTGCGAATACACACTATTTGTACTATATGAAATCGACGCTACTATAGTCATGCGAGGCGGATTAGAAAAGAAAAATTATATTCTGGCAACTGGTTTTACAATGTACCAGGCCTCATCTGGGGCAAATCGTTTATTTCTGCTTGACAGTAAAATCGTGTTGAACGCTAATAATCCTGAATATTTGTAACCAGGATGTTGATTTTTTTATCCGTGATGTTATCTGTCTAAACTATATTTGTTTCTCGATGGTATGGTAAGTGGTGTTTTTTACCAGGCCATCGTGTTAAATCGAAGTTTTGCAAGTTTAATTTAAAGGCGGCTTTTTCCTCTGCCTCTCGAACCAACCACCGATTGTCGGCATATAGGGTACCTCACCTGCACAATGGACAACGATACAGAACCTGAAGAACAGCAGCACAGCCAGAGAAAAGGTTTTCTCCAGAAATTATTCACAGCAATTACATTCAGGAAACCAGGTACAAAAGAAGACCTCGAACACGATATCCAGGAGCTTCTTGAAGAAGGGGAGGAGCATGGTTTAATCTCGCAGCTCGAGGAGAGAATGATCAATTCCATTCTCGAATTTCGCGAGACCTATGCTTCTGAGATCATGACCCCGGCGGCGGAAGTTGTCTCGTTTGATGAGTCGGCTCCGATGTCTGAGCTCATTGAAATAGTTACTGAGAGCGGTTTCACCCGAATCCCCGTGTACCGGGGAAACCCCGACCGGGTTATCGGCGCGATCCATGCTAAAGACCTTCTCAGGCTCTGCTCTCGTCCTACAACGGAGCCGATTGATCTCGCCGGTTATCTGCGACCGGTCTATTTTATCTCGGAGTCAAAACCGATTGTCGATCTGTTGCGAGAGTTCCAGAAACGCAAGGTGCACATGGCCATGGTCACCGATGAGTTCGGGGCGGTGCGGGGCCTGATCACCTTAGAGGATATTCTTGAGGAAATTGTCGGTGAAATCGACGATGAATACGATGAAGACGAGCATACCCTTGAAGTGATAGATGAGCATACCATCCAGGTGCACGCCTGGGTCGATATTGAAAAAATTGAGGATCATTTTTCTATTGAACTCCCTGAAGGCCCTTATGAATCAGTGGGTGGATTGGTGATTCATATATTGGGGCGGCTGGCGATTACCGGCGACAGCGTTGATATTGCCGGCTGTCGGTTTGATGTGCAAAGCGCCGATGCCAGGCAGATAAAGATGATACGGGTCAGCAGAATCGTACCCCAGGACGAATAACAGTCGTGGCATTTTTTCGCAGTACCTCTTTTTTCCTGTCTGTTCTGACCAGCCTGCTCCTCTGGGTTTCTTTTCCCGGGGGTGGGGAGAGCTGGCCGATACTCTTTGTTGCACTTATTCCCCTGCTCTATAGCCTGCCGGGGGTAAACATTCGGAGTGCCATCTTCTGCGGACTCAGTTGCGGCCTGGTGCATTTCACCTTGCTCCTGTACTGGATAGTTACTGTCCTCAGTAAATATGGCGGGCTGCCCTGGTTTCTCGCAGTACCGGCCTTGCTTCTGCTTGCCCTGTACATGAGTCTTTATTTTGCTCTGTTCGCTCTGCTTGCCCGCTATATAGTACTGGCATTTCCTGCTGCCGTTTCGGTGTGGCTACTGCCCGCACTGTGGGTAGGCGTCGACTGGCTGCGGGCCGTGCTGTTTACCGGTTTTCCATGGATGGATCTGGGCTATGGGCTGTTCGAGGTTCCGGTTCTTCTGCAGATTGCCGATCTCGTCGGGCACTACGGGGTGACCTTCTTAATCGTTTTGGTCAATACCTGCCTGATGCTGATTTTGAGGTTGGTTCTCACCAGAAAAACCTCTGTCGTTGCATGTTTTCTTGTCGTTGTTCCAGTGCTTTGTCTGCTTGGCGGAGTGGGAGTGTATTCAAGTAACCGCTTTGCGGAAGTGCAGCAGAGAAGTGCTGCCCCGGATACACCGAGAATTACAGTGGGAATTGTTCAGGGAAATGTTGATCAGAGTGTTAAGTGGTCGCCGGCCGAGCAGCAGGAAACGGTGGAAAACTACCTGCGGCAGACGCGGTCGCTCTTTGTCTCAGGTCGACCGTCGCTTGTCGTCTGGCCGGAGACGGCTCTTCCTTTTTACCCACCGTCCAACGGTTATATGCAACTGATCAAGGAAATGGTGGCGAACAATAATTTTGCTCTTTTAACCGGTGCTCCCTGGTACGAAGTTATCGATCCAGAGGCAAGAAAAGTGAAATTTTTCAACAGTGCTCTGCTTCTGCAGCCGGACGGGCAGTATGCCGGTAAATATTATAAGACGCATCTCGTTCCTTTTGGCGAATATATTCCGCTTAAAAAGTTTTTGCCTTTTCTGGCGCCATTAGTTGAGGCGGTAGGGGATTTCAGTGTTGGCAGAATAGAGCAACCATTAGTCTGGCAGCGGGCAAAGACTGGGGTTCTTATCTGCTTTGAGTCGGTATTTCCCGATTTATCGCGTCAATGGGTATTGGCAGGAGCGAATATGCTGGTTAATTTGACGAATGACGCCTGGTATGGTAAGTCGAGTGCCCCCCATCACAGTCTCGCCATGGCGGTACTCCGGGCGGTGGAAACCCGACGCAGTCTGGTACGATCGGCAAATACTGGAATATCCGCCTTTGTCAGTCCGGCAGGGACGATCCTCAGGCAGTCAGAGTTGTTCGTGCCCTGGGCTGCGGCATCGGAGGTGGTGCTCTGTCAAGAGCTGACGATCTGGGCCCGTTATGGCTATCTGTTCGCTCCTTTCTGTCTTTTGGCTGGCCTTCTTGGCGGGCTGGCAGCGGCAGCGAAGAGACGATGGGCATGAAAAGTAATTTTAAAATATAAAAGCATTAAGGTAAAAAAATATGGCTATTGATATCGGTGCAGCAGTATCCAAACAGAAACTTGTTGACTTGAAAGTCCGTTTGCTCGCTCTCAAGGAGCATCTTTGACTTAGCTGCCAAAAAAGACAAGCTCGAAGCCTTGGAGCGACAGACGCTCGCCCCCGGATTCTGGAACGATGCCGAAGCGGCAACGGTTATCCAGAAAGAGCACGGTCAGCTTCAGGAAATTATTGGCAGCTGGAATGAACGGTGGAAAGAGCTTGAGGATACGGAGCTCTTCCTGGAAATGGTCATGGAAGAAAAGGACGCCGAACTGGAGCAGGAGATTGCCGAGAAAATTGCCACCATGGAAAAAGACCTGGGCCTGGCTGAACTGGAGTGCATGTTCAATGGAGAGCACGACAACAACAACGCCATCATGTCCATACATGCCGGTGCCGGGGGGACTGAGGCGCAGGACTGGGTGGGAATTCTTATGCGCATGTATCTGCGCTGGGCGGAAATCCGAGGCTTTAAAACAGATATTCTCGACTATCTGGCCGGCGATGAGGCCGGGACAAAAAGTGTCACCATCATGTTCAAGGGGAGAAACAGTTATGGGTATCTCCGTTCCGAGCTCGGCATTCACCGGCTGGTGCGCATTTCACCCTTTGATGCGAGTGGACGTCGGCATACTTCCTTCGCCTCGGTAATGGTCCTGCCGGAACTCGATGATTCCATTACTGTCGATATCGACGATAAAGATCTGCGCATCGATACCTACCGTTCCAGCGGGGCAGGTGGACAGCATGTCAATAAAACCGATTCGGCGATCCGCATCACCCATCTGCCGACAGGAATAGTTGTGCAGTGTCAGAACGAACGTTCCCAGCACAGCAACAAGGCCACGGCAATGAAAATGCTGACCGCCCAATTGTATGAACTGGAAAGACAGAAACAGGCGGAACAGAGTGAAGGTTTGTCCGGAGACAAGAAGGGGATCTCCTGGGGGAGCCAGATTCGATCGTATGTGCTGCAGCCGTATCGTTTGATAAAAGATCATCGCACTGACCACGAAACAGGCAATGTCGATGCGGTCCTTGA
>JBBRDD010000159.1:0-11522 GCA_038204235.1 Desulfobulbales bacterium | reverse complement strand
GAGCTTCATGGTATTCTCCTTGGTTGGGTTTTGCTGGATACAAAACTATACCAAGAAATGCCATGAAGTTCAATTATTTCAATATGTTAAATAAAAATACTCCATTTTTCTGTTGGCGAAAGTCTTTTTGAAAAAGGCTCTAATGTCAGGCATTTCAGAGCATCGTTCGAAGATAACGCAGTTCATCGTGGGATTGGTAGAGGATGCTGTCGAGTTCAGATTTTTAAAGAGCCATAAAACGTGCATTGCGCATAATTGCTCGCAAACCTTAAAAACTTATACGCAGACCTAATTCTCCACTGTAGTTGACCATTTCAGAATTGCCAAATGCTTCCGAAAAGGCGCCCCATAGAATTATGCTAGAGCTGATCCTGTAGGATGCACCAAGCGTTGCATTTCCCCAGTCAGAATCGACCGGAGCAGGTACTGTGGTGTATGGAGGCGCCGATACTGAAGTCAGTGTTGTTGTCACAGTTCGATTATCATCATTCCATTCATGGTTCCAGGTCGCTTCAGCAAAAGGTTTCCAATTGCCGAGTTCAAGGGCTCCTTTCCAACCGAGTTGCGCCACTTGTGAATCGCGTTTCTGGCTATCGAACAAAAGGGCGGTCATTCCTGTCGTCCCATGTTCCGTAAATCCGTCGATATGTGCTTCTTGAAAAATCATGCCTAAAACCGGGCCAGTGGTGAGCCGGTCAATCTTAAAATTACTGCCACCTCGTATTGCCAAAGAAAGTGAATGGCCATCTGCATCTCCGCTATTCTGGTCAGTGAAGATGCCGAGTTTGACGGAACGACTAATATCATTTTGCAAAACACTATAGGAGGCGACTGCGTTCCCCCAAAATTGATTATAGTTATATGCTGAATAGAGGCTAATTGTTTGCTCATCCTGATCGAAGTCACCGCCGGATGAGAAATCCTGTGATTGAGTGCCTGCGGTCAAAGCTCCACCAAGGATAAAACCAGAGTCAGTAAGATAGTCAGCGCCAACCGTTCCTTGGAACGGATTGCCAGAGGCACTTGGAAAATATGATTCAGATTCAGTTTTTGAATATCCATAACCAGCTGAGATCCACCCATTGATTTTTATCGGTCCACGATCCTGACCTGATAGTTCAGCTTGTCGTTGAATTGTCGCTGACCGGGAAAGACCGCTCTGAATGGTGGTTTCCGTTAACAGCGCGATGTTGCTTGGAGCCGTCAGCAAGCTGTATTCATAATCAGCTTCAATCGTTTGCCCTGCAGTGGTGAGATGTTTCCCATCGACAAAAAGGTATGTTTGCTGTTGTTCTTCAGTAAGAACTGAAAAAACAGCGGAAACAGCGGAAGGTGAACTCGTTCCTAGTGCGGACCACGGAGTGAAACCGAAGCTTGTCGGATGTCTTGCCACATACTTAAAGACACCATCCATATCTGCCGGGATGAAATGAACGCCGGCGGTTGCAAGATCCGTCCAGCGTTGCGTGTTGTAGGCGATCAGTTGAGTATATTCCGCCGCATGTGTTGGATCGGTTATTTCACCACTGAGACTCACCAGATTTGCATACCGGAACGAGTTTGGTACAAGCAGGTATCGCGCTCCGGCATTTTGCAGCGACAAAACAGAAACAGCCAGAGCCGAAGACTGTTGATTCAAACGGCTCGGGTCGGTAATGGCCACAAGGTCATTGTTGCCAGAGCTAATGAGATAGAGTGCATTCGGATTAGCAACACCGTCGACTGACTCGAGATACTGATAAATTTGCGATGTCAACGGCACGTTTGCCGGATTCCCTGCAGGATCCGGTGCTGTTAATGATCCGCCATTCGCGTAGTTTGTCCCTCCACCATCTATAGGAAGCGCATTCAGTCCAAATTTTCCGGCGAGAATGGTTGTAACCATTACACCGTTTCCAGCAAAACCGCCATTTGCTCCATCAGCAATGGCCGAAGCGAGGATTGCATTAGCAATAGGAATACCCATCGAGTGATAACGAAAGTACCCACTATCCAGGGTGCTATCTCCGAGTCCGACAAACTGATTAAATCCGCTCGCTTCGGCAGGGATGAGAGTGTGAAAGGATGTGGCCGCAGTCAATACTGCAACAAGAATCAATTGTTGTGCTTTATCTGTTTTCATATTTTTCTCTATTGTCGCCTATTAATCCGTTTGATTTTATATTTTTTTAGATAAAAAACTTAATATTTAAATTTAATCAGCAATTCCTGACTTAATATATGCTCCTTAAATAGAATCAGCCTCAATTCTGTTAACTAGGTAAGGCTATATTTTTTGCGGCTATTGTGCAGGTGTGATCGGAAAGGCAGGTAACTGTCTATTGTACTGATGGTATGTGTCTAATTCTCCATTCTCTGACAAGCAATTAACGTTACGTCTAAACCTTAATGCCCGCCGGGTTAAGAATGGAAGAATGCGATGGTCATCGGTTTGTCCAGTGCATTATTTTGTTATTAGAAACTGTGATGTCTTGAATTTGTAACAAGAGCCAAAAGCCAGTTTGCCCGCACTCTTTTTTTCTAACTCACTGATTCCATCAAATTATTTCAAGACTACAACATGCAACCTATATCCTGCGACCTTCACAGGATATGTTAAATTATTATTCAAAGTCAAGGGAGTTCCATCCAATGATAAAATAGCGCACTAAAGTCGAAACATTTAACATAGCCTGACGTCAAGTTTGCTCTATCATACCGAAATAAATCGTCAATCTCGATAATCATATTTATCGGCAATAAATTGGTTATTGCTAGCTATTTGGTGAGTTCCTACAACTGGTAAAAGAACTGAGATGCAAGATAATTGATCAGGGAACATCTTAATGTGGAGCGATTTGCATCTTTTAATATTTGCAAATAGAACCTATTCTTGTGGATCACTGAGCCCCAATTTTTTGACAGCCCATGAGTGCATCAATTCTAAAATGGGGAAGGCGCTTTGACCAAGTTCGGTCAAGGTATACTCAACCCTTGGTGGTACTTCCGGATAGACAGTTCGAGATATCAAACCGTCCTTTTCCAATTCCTTTAGTTGCTGTGTCAGCATTTTTTGGCTGACTCCAGGCACTATTTTCTCCAACTCATTGTAGCGTTTTGTTCCGTCATTCAAATGCCAAAGCATGAGGCACTTCCATTTTCCACTTAGCAGATTCATGGAAACTTCAACGGGACAGTGGTACTGCTTTTGGTTCCAGTTAATCACAATATCGTGAACCCCTCAAAAAAAGATTGATCTTAGAAGCGGCTAATCCGGGCAATTCGAACCAATTGGTTTGTGCCGAACAAAATTGTGCCTTCTTGTTATGATATTGCCAGAGATTATAGTGTCACTGTAGCCGGGACAACACCCAAACAACAAGAAAATTTAAAGGAGCTATAATGACATATCCAAGAACATTTTCTCATATCGGTTTATCTGTGACTGACCTTGATAAAGCGGTAGAGTTCTATACAAAGGTACTCGGTTGGTATGTAATCATGCCTCCGACAGAGATAGCATCAGATAATTCTGCAATTGGAATAATGTGCGATGATGTTTTCGGTAAAGGCTGGGGAAGCTTTAAGATTGCTCACCTTTCAACAGGAGACAAAATCGGTGTTGAAATTTTTGAATTTAAAAACGCAGAACAACGTGAAAACAACTTTGAATATTGGAAGACTGGCGTATTCCACTTCTGTGTGCAAGACCCTGATGTTGAAGGCCTGGCCGCAAAAATTGTCGAAAATGGTGGCAAGCAAAGAATGCCGGTGAGGGAGTATTACCCTGGGGAAAAACCATACCGGATGGTATATTGTGAAGATCCTTTTGGGAATCTTATCGAGATTTATTCCCACAGTTATGAGTTGACCTACTCCGCAGGAGCATACCAGGATAAGCTTTGAATGTTGCGGCAACGTAGCCTGCAATGCTGTTGGCTACGTTGCTCCAGATGTACCAATAGGAGGAAGACTTGGTGCAATCATTCAGTCTATTCTTTCGGATCTGAAACCTGAGGCTGCTTATTTTACAGACGACAAGGGCCAACGGACGGGGCTTTTGTTCTTCGACATGCATGATGCTTCACAGATCCCCGCTATCGCTGAGCCATGGTTCACCACTTTCAATGCCAGTATATCCTGAGCATTAATGTCTCATGATGATCCGGAAATAAGATCAACGTGCAAATGTTCTTTGATTATTAAGATTGCCAAGAGACATTTCTTTGGCGAGTATATCAGATACTACTATGAGCAACCGATTTCTTCTGGCTGTTTTCTACTCCGTCTAAATATTTTCTTGGCCACTGCTCATAGTAGATTTTTCACCTTGCCGGCATGTTCCCCCCCAACAAAAAACACATGCCACATCAAGTCAGCTGTATCCAGGACGGTACAGCTGGCAGATACCTATTTTACTAACTGCACCGTTACCAGTGTTCAATATATTTTCTACGTACTTTTATCTCTCTATGAAAACCTCCTAACTAGGCAGTGAAACCTCCATCGATAGTTAGGCTCGCCCCGGTCACAAAACTTGCCTCTGGGGAGGCCAAATAAGCAACCATCGCCGCGATTTCATCCGGGGAGCCGTATCGAGACAGGGCCATGAACCCTCGTAACTTCTCGGCGAATTCGCTATCCGCGGGGTTCATATCGGTTGCGGTAGGCCCGGGTTGAATATTGTTGATGGTTATTCCGCGTGGACCGAGATCACGGGCCAGCCCCTTAACCAGCCCGACAATTGCGGCTTTGCTCATAGCATAGACCGCCCCACCTCCGAACGGCATGCGCTCTGCATTGCAACTTCCGATGGTTATGATCCGCCCGCCAGTTCTCATGTGCTTGACCGCCGCCTGCGTGGCAACGAATACCCCACGTATGTTCACCGCCACGGTTCGGTCGAAATCCTCAAGTCGGAAATCATCCACAGGAGCAATGACGGCGACCCCTGCGTTATTCACTAGAATGTCGATGCCTCCCAACTCGGCAACCGTTTGCTCCACCGCAGAGACCACCGCTTTAGGGTCTGCACTGTCAGCCTGGATAATGATCGCCTGCACTCCCTGTTCCCTTGCGGCCTTTGCTACTTCGAAGGCCTGGTCGGGTTTACTCACATAGGTCAGCGCAACATCGGCGCCTTCCTGCGCAAGGCGTCGAACAATGCCTTCGCCGATACCGCGACTGCCGCCGGTCACCAACGCTCGTTTATTTTTCAGATTATTACTCATAGTAAGCCTCACAATGAAATGAGTATTTCAACAATTCATTGACTTTTCCGTGCCGTGATTTCTTGAAATAAAGATCAGGCATCACGTAATAATAATCTCTGTTTCCCCTTAAGCCATATTACGAGGTTACTAAAATTGATCTGTGCAATTATCTCAATATATTCGGTCATCTCACCTTCAAACTTCTGAAAAGAAGGGAGCTGTCGAAAGAATGGGGCAAGGGCACTCTGCTTTTGACCACCGGCAGGTTCTCCACCAAAGATGAGATTGTGAAAAAAAACATAATTGGTGGTCGTTGGCGGTAATGGGAATATGGTGGTAGATTTTCCAGTTAAGGACTTGTTCACCTTTCCGGGACCACTGCTCAGTTCCCATTCTTAACGGAACGAGAGGCTTTACAGGTGGAAATCCCGAAAAGAGCATAGGGTGGACACCAGCCGACGAAGCCAGTGAGCAGGGGAACAACCCCGAGATAGGCCCAGGGGCTTTGAGGTCCAACAAAGGCCAGGGAGAGAATTGCTAATCCGGCAGCGATTCTGACAATACGCTCTCTATTTCCAATATTCTTTTTCATGGCACCCTCCTAATGGGGCTCAACTTTTTATTTTGCCGGCATTGCAAGAATTACATTGGTTTGTCACCAATACTATAAGAATCCGGTTCCCGAATGCTTGTGAAAAAGGCTTTCGTCTACTTGAGTTCCTCTTTAAAGCCCTGCGGGATTTTAACGGCCAAAACCGGTTGGGAAACATGGTGCATCACCTTGCGGGTCGTGCTGCCCATCAGGCTATTTTTGCCCATCCCCCTATATGGTCAAAAATAGCTTGTATAGGGATTAGAACCCCAGGGTGGTATGATGATCGACTGGGCGTACCTCGATTGTACCACCTGCGGATAGGGTCGGAATCCGTAGTGCGATAGCGATGGCCTCATCAAGATCGTTGCACTCGATCAGGTGATAGCCGCCGACCTGCTCTTTTGTTTCAGCGAACGGGCCATCGGTGATGACCGGTTTGCCTTTTTTCAAACGAACGGTGGTGGTGGTCGAACTAGGTCCTAGCTTGGCACCGGCGCGGTAGTGTCCGCTCTTTATTAGATCCTGCTCCAGAGAGCGGTACTCTTCCATGATCTTCTCCCGCTGCGCTTCCGGCAATGCTTCCCACCCCTTTTCCTCGAAACAGCACATTAATAGATATTGCATGGTGTCTCCTCCTTCACGTGGTTACACGTTATTCGCTGCCTGTTTCAGAATTTCAATGTCAAGTTTGGTCATCTGCACGAGAGCCTTCATCACCTTTTCTGATTTTTCATCACCACCATCCAGCATCACCTCACCAAGCATTTTCGGCACAATTTGCCAGGAGACGCCGAACTTGTCGGTAAGCCAACCGCATTGCCCCTTTTCACCGCCGCCCTCGGTAAGCTCTTCCCATAGTCTGTCCACCTCATCCTGACTCTCGCAGTTGGTGATAAAGGAGATGGCCGGGGAGAAGGTAAAATGGGGACCGCCGTTTAGGGCCAGGAAATCCTGCCCGTCGAGCTTAAAGGATACCGTCATAACCGTTCCCTGGGCTTGCCCGGAGGCTTCCGAGCCTGCCTTGCCATAATGCGTGATGCCGGTGATTGCAGAGTTTTTAAAAATAGAGGTGTAAAAATTTGCTGCCACCTCCGCTTTGCCGTCAAACCATAGACATGGGGTAAATTTTTGCATATCGGTATCTCCAAATAATTATTTCAAGCCACGACGACGTTCGCTTTCGGCTACCATTGCCGACAGATCGGCGGCAGGCCGAATCTCAAAGGGTCCTACCTTCACTCCAGGATGTTCGGACATTAATCGGATGGCGTGATTGAGGTCTCTCGCTTCGAGGATGAGAATACCTCCCAACTGTTCCTTGGTCTCGGCGTACGGGCCGTCAGTTATGGAAATTTTGCCGTTTTGCCATCGCAGCGTCGTGGCGATGCTGGCGCTCTCCAGCGCTTCTCCTCCAGCAAAGTTACCGTTTTTTCGGAGTATGTCGTCGTAGCTAAAACACTCGTCCATGCACTCCTGCTGTTGGCTTTCAGAAACAGTATTCCACCTTTTTTCATCTATATAACCCAGGCATATGTATTTCATGATTTTCTCCTTATGCTTGTTGTGGGTCGGGGCATTTCGCCACCATTTGTCTTCCAACATTCAGGGGAGACACTTTATAGTCGTAGGGCGACGGGCGAAATCGACAATAGAAATTGATAAAATTGCCTTTCAATCCGGCAATTCTTTCAGCCGCTTTTCAAGAAACCTCCGTTCCGGTGCCTGCTGGGTCAGGCTGAGGGCGAGTTGGTAGGCAGTCCGGGCCTGGGCGGACCTGCCAAGTCGCCGGCAGAGGTCCGCCCGAGCCGCATGCGCCAGGTGATAGTCGGCCAGACTGCCGTCGGCGAGGATGGTGTCGATTAACGCCAGACCCGCTTCCAGACCATCGTGCATGGCCACCGCCACAGCACGATTCAGGGCGACTATGGGTGACGGCTCCACGCGGATCAACAGGTCGTAAAAGCCGACGATTCGAGCCCAATCCGTTGCGGCAAAGGCCGATGCCTCGGCGTGCCTCGCCGCAATTGCTGCCTGGATTGTATAGGATCCTATCCGGCGCGAAGAGAGCGCCCGTGTCACCATGGCCAAACCTTCATCAATCTGTCTTTCATTCCAGAGCGAGCGGTCCTGGTCCTCCAGCAGGATAATATCTCCGGACGGCGAGGTACGTGCAACTCGCCTCGACTCCTGCAGTAGCATCAACGCCAGCAGGCCAATGCTTTCAGGTTCGGGCAGCAGTTCGACCAACAGCCGACCCAGACGAATAGCCTCCCCGGACAGATCCGGCCGGGTCAGCATGTCACCCGACGAGGCGTCATAACCCTCGTTGAAGACCAGGTAGAGAACCCGCAGCACTGCTTCGAGCCGGTCCGGCAACTCAACTGGGGTGGGAACCTGGTAGGGAATGCATGCCTCGCGGATTTTGGTTTTGGCGCGGACAATACGCTGGGCCAGGGTAGTCAGAGGGACAAGAAAGGCGTGGGCAATCGCCTCGGTGGTCAGCCCACAAACCTCACGCAGGGTGAGTGCGACCTGAGCGTCCGGTGAAAGGGCTGGATGGCAGCAGATAAAAATCAGGCGCAGCAGATCGTCTCGGACGCTCTCATCTTCCCCGTCGGAATCATCCTGGTCTTTGGCAATATCGGGGGTGGAGGCTTCGTCCAGCGGGTCAAAACGTGCTCGTCGACGAATTCGGTCGATGGCCTTAAAGCGGCCGACAGATATCAGCCAGGCCCTGGGATTGCCAGGCACCCCGTCTCGCGGCCACTGCTCGAGGGCGGCTCTGAAGGCATCATGCAGCGCTTCTTCTGCCAGGTCGAAATCGCCAAGTTTACGAATCAGGGTTGCGAAAACCCGGCGCGACTCGGCACGGTAGACCGCATCCACCCTCTCATGTAGTTGCTCGGCACCATCTTCGCTCATCGACGAGACTCCATGTTTCAATCAGACCATGATTATCGATTGAATCGATAGTTACATTTCATCTCAGATAATAACCATCATGGAGACGATGAAAAATCTGCGCCTCTATTTTTTCATTCTGCGGGCTATCCAACGAAAGTTGCATTCGCCTTAAAAAAAGCTCAACTTGTCGAAAATGCCAACCGACATTCGACTGTTTATCAGAACGGAAACGCTCCTGCCTGAATCGGGAGATAAAGCCGGTTCATGATTGAATATACAAGGAGGTATGCACCATGAGATTCATGATTATCGTTAAGGCAAGCAAAGATACGGAAGAGGGGCTTCTACCCAGTCAGGAATTAATTGCCGAAATGGCCGCATATCACGAGAAAATGGCCAAGGCCGGGATCCTGCTTGATGCATCCGGACTTCAAGCAAGCGCCAAAGGCTGGCGGATTAAATATTCCGACAAGGAACGTACCATTATCGATGGACCTTTTACCGAGGCCAAGGAACTGGTGGCAGGTTATACCATCTTCCAGGTAGCTGCAAAGGAAGAGGCACTCAAATGGAGTAAAGGTTATCCCAATCCCGCCATGGATGGCAAAGAAGCAGAGATTGAGATACGTCAGCTGTTCGAGCTGGAAGACTTTGGTCCAGGCGAGGGGGTTAGCCGCTTTCGTGAACTGGAATCAGGCAAAGTGAGATAGTTGTGGGTTGTCGGTCTTGTAAGGCATTGAACCGGCAACAGTCCCAAAAGAAAAAGGAGATTTACTATGAACGCCCAACACGTTAAGCCCATCCCGGAAGGGATGCATACGGTTACCCCGCATCTGGTTTGCGCCGGGGCGGCTGAGGCTATCGTTTTTTACAAAAAAGCCTTTAATGCGGTGGAGATAACTCGAATTCCCGGCCAGCAGGGCAAGCTTATCCATGCCCATATCCGCATCGGCGATTCTTCGGTGATGTTGATCGATGAATTTCCCGAATGGAATTCCTTCGGACCAAAGGCACTCAAAGGCTCGTCGGTCACCATTCATCTTTATGTCGAAGATGCCGACGCCTTTGTCAAACGGGCCGTTGAAGCAGGCGCGAAGATCATCATGCCGCTTGACGACATGTTTTGGGGTGATCGCTACGGGGTGATCGAGGACCCATTCGGACATCGCTGGTCTGTTGCCACCCATATCCGTGACGTGAGTCCGGAGGAGCTGATTAAGGGAGCGCAGCTGTCCTGCGGTTGAGTGATGTTGTCCCGTCACCACGAGTAAACCTGCTTCGATATTCGCTGGGAGACAGGCCGGTTGTTTGCTTAAATAATTTCCTGAAACTACTGCTATTTTCATAGCCTATGACCTGGGTTATCTCGTTCACCGTCTCCAAGGTAGTCTCGAGGTAGTCTTTCGCCTTTTCGATACGGATCTGTTGTAGGTAGCTCAGAGGGGTTTCAGCAGTGGCCTTTTTGAACCGGCGAATAAAGTGTCTGGGGCTTATCCCTACCTTTTTCGCAAGATCCTTCATGCTTATTGCATCGGCGAAATGGGATTCAATCAATTCCTGAGCTCGCAATATTTCTTGGTCGCCATGACCTTTGTGAACATTAAACACCGCATAAGAGGACTGGCTTGCCTTGCTTGGATCGACCAGCAACGATTTTGCGCATTGCGCCGCAAGGTGCGAAGAACCAAAACTTTCGATCAGATGCAGTGCCAGATAGTAGAAGGCCGAAACAGAGCCGGAACAGATCAGGCCTCTGTCATGCGTGAGAACTCTGCCCGGCTCTAATAGAACCTTTGGATAACGGCGTTTGAAGAGTTTTGCATAAAACCAGTGTGTGGTTGCCAGTCGGCCATCAAGCAATCCGGTCTCCGCAAGGACAAAGCTCCCGGTGCAGACACTCGCAATCGTTACCCCCTGATCATACCTGGCAACGATCAAATCCAGCAATGGCTTGGCATTGGTCGGAAGAAGATCGGCGCTGGGAAGATATGGTGGTACGACAATAACGTCGGTTGGCTGGGCATCTTGCAACGAGCCTTCCGGGATGACCTGAAAGCCACCGCTTACCTTAACTACTTTTCCATCCAGGCTAAGAATCCGTGTCGTAAAAAGAGGTTCCAACCATTTCCCCGTATTTGTTGCATGCCAGCGGTTAGCGATAGTGAAACTGTCAATCAGTCCTGAAATCCCGGAAAATTGACAGCCCGTATCGACGATAAGGGTAATGTTCACCATGACTCCTCCTGATGCGTTACAGTCCTATTTTTTTACTAGGACCATTATGGCGTTTATGGATCGCTTTTTGTCAATTATGCCACTTTTGCCAATTTCAGGCAAATGATAAAGTCATACTGACATCAAATCAGAAGGAGAATACGATGCAAGAAAATGATCGAATGGTACAGACAGATTTAAACGGTTTGGAGCTTTTGCAAGCAATAGTGGATGGTAAAGCGCCTATGCCACCAATGGCGCAGACTATTCCTATGGCCATTATGTCAGTGGCGCCTGGTCCGGCCCGTTCCGCGCGACAGAGAACTGACCGCCATAGGGAAGGTTATCCACATTTCCGGTCGTCTGGCAGTCTCTGAGGGGAGATTACAGGATGGCGATGGCAAAATACTCGCTCATGCTACAGCCACCTGCATGATTCTTCGTGGTTGAAAACAGTCCAGAAGATATTGGTATTTCTGGAACTTAACGATACAAGGAGCAAACCATGAATTTGGACAACCATCCAAGTGTAATAGCCTTTCGACATAGGCAGCAGAATAATCAACCCGAAGCAATGACATTGCAACGGCTGAAGGCAATAGTCCTGGAAGCTGGGG
>JBBRDD010000158.1:0-11743 GCA_038204235.1 Desulfobulbales bacterium | reverse complement strand
CCACCTGGTGATGACTTCAGGGTTCAACGGTTCGCCTGCGCCGATTGACTGGCGGAGGTTGGAAAAATCAAATTTGGAGGTGTCGAGATTGATGAACATACGCCAGGCGGTCGGCGGTGCACAAAAGGTGGAAATTTTATGAGTGGTAATCATCTTCAGGTATTTATTACCATCCAGCACGGTAAAGTTGAAACCGGTAGCGGTGGCACCCACGTTCAGCGGGGCAAAAAAACTTGACCATGCCCATTTAGCCCAGCCGGGAGCGCCGAGGTTGTGGTGAATGTCGCCGGTTTGTATGCCGGTCATGACGGAGGTAGAGAGATGGCCTAAGGGATAGGACGTGGCGGTATGGCCAACCCGCTTGGGCAGGCCGGTTGTACCGGAGGTGAAAAAGCAGAAAAGCAGATCGCTCGACTTAGTCTTGGCGGGCTCAGCTTCTGCCGGCTCTTTGGCGAGGTCGGTATAGCTGGTCCATCCGGCTTTTTTGCCACGAACCAGTTTGATTTTGGGGGTCATCTTGGTCGTTTTCAGGGCGGCATCGATGATATCGGTATAGATTTCATCGGCGAGAATCGAATCAGGCGGATAGGTCTGAAAGCGAAACTCAAGCTCTCTTTCCGTCATGGTGGTGGCGGTCGGCACGGAAACAAGCCCGCCTTTAATGCAGGCATAGCTGGTGAACCAGGTTTCCGGGACGATCGGAACCATCATGTACATATTGTCGCCTTTGTTGACGCCTGCCTTTCGCAGCGCATTCAAACACTGGTTACCTTGAAAAGAAAATTCGAGATAGGTGTAGCTTTTGTTTTCTTCAGTGAGGATGTCGGCCCAGATAAAGGCCTTTTTATCACCTCGTTCTTTGACGTGCAGTCCTTCAAAAATCTCGTCAGCCCAGTTGAAATATTCCGGAAGTTTCATGTAGTTGAGTTTTTCAAAAAAAGCCTTGGCAACATTCTTTTTCTGGTCATTATCATCCATCATATTGATGTCCATTACTTCTCTGTACAGATCTGCCATACCCATAGGTGACTCCTTACAGTTCAGGTTTGAGAATGATGAAGAGTACTGAAAACTTCTCCCTCTGATGCCGGGTGCACAACTGAGCGCTCGGTCGGTTTTGTCGTCAAACTAAATAATAATTGTTGATGTTTGTCAAAGGATTTTTTTATCCTTTTCTGGGAAGACTAAAAAAAGTATCATTTTACTTCTTTTTTTCGGTAGGATTGATGGCTGAAAACTACCGTGATATGGTCAGGACAATAATTTATAGCTCTTAGCTGAAAATGATTGACAAAGTGCTGTCGGTAGATAAACATAAGTTCCGATTGAGCGCTTGGTCGGTTTTGGTTTTGGACCATGCAAGCTCTGCATTACGCGTGTTATAAATTTGCTGGAACATGAGGCTTAAAAACCGGCTTGAGACAAACGATTCTGAAAATGAGGCGGATTATGAAAAAGGCGGTAATTGTCAGTGCGGTACGAACACCTTTCGGCAGTTTTGGCGGAACTCTCAGTAAAATTGGGGGAACGGATCTCGGCGCCCTGGTGATTAAAGAATCGGTTCTTCGTGCAGGGATAGATAAAGCGCTGGTCAACGAATGTATAATGGGCATGGTTCTCCCCTGCGGCTATGGCCAGAATCCTGCCAAGCAGGCGGCCATCAAGGCTGAGTTGCCGCAAGAAGTTGAGGCGTTCACGGTCAATAAGGTGTGTGGTTCGGCGCTGAAGGCGGTAATGCTTGCTGCCCAGGCCATCCAGTGCGGCGACGCCGAGGTAATTGTTGCCGGCGGCATGGAGTGTATGAGTTCAGCTCCATACTATCTGGAAAAGGCCAGATGGGGACACCGAATGGGTCCAGGGAAGATTGAAGATCATATGGTTCATGACGGACTCTGGGACGTCGTCAATGATTTCCATATGGGCATGTCCAATGAACTCAGTAGCGAGAACTGGCAGGTAACCAGAGAGGAGCAGGATCGTTTTGCTGCAGAATCGTACCGGCGTGCGCTTAACGCGGTTCAGCAAGGAGTCTTCAAGGATGAGATTGTTCCGGTGCCTCTACCCGCTAAAAAAGGGGAGACAACCTATTTCACCACCGATGAATGTCCCCAGGAGACGAGTTTTGCGAGTTTACAGAAGATGCGTCCGGCCTTTAAAAAAGATGGCGTCGGCACCGCCGGCAATGCCTCGATAATAAGCGATGGGGCCGCGGCGGTCGTGGTGATGAGCAAAGACAAGGCTAAAGAGCTGGGCTGTACCATCCTGGCTGAAATCGGCGCCCAGGCGTCAGCGGGGATCGAGCTTAAATATGTGCTTATGGCCCCTATTCTGGCTATTCCGAAAGTTCTTAAAAAAGAAGGGATCTCCCTTGCGGATATCGATCTTTTTGAGATTAACGAGGCCTTTAGCGGCACGTCGGTTGCCATAAATAAAGTGCTTGAGCTTGACCCGGCCATTGTCAATGTCAACGGTGGTGCAGTCGCCATGGGGCATCCGATTGGTGCCAGTGGCGGACGGTTGCTTGTGACCTTGTTGCATGAGATGGGCCGCAGAAATGCCAAAAGAGGATTGGTCTCTCTTTGTCTCGGCGGCGGCGAGGCTGTAGCAATGGTAGTCAACAGATGAGGAGTTTTTACGTAACCATCTCCTTGTAAAATTTTAAGAAATCGTCAATTCGATAAGCGTGTTTTATTGTGGGGAGGAGAACATGGGAATAAAGAAATTTGGTGTTGTCGGTGCCGGCCAGATGGGCAAT
Organism: Desulfobulbales bacterium; assembly: GCA_038204235.1. Taxonomy (GTDB): domain Bacteria; phylum Desulfobacterota; class Desulfobulbia; order Desulfobulbales; family Desulfocapsaceae; genus Desulforhopalus_A. The sequence goes on along the minus strand of JBBRDD010000158.1, from coordinate 8,988 downwards.
GGTATTGTCCAGGTGGCGGCGACCAGTGGCTTAGATGTCTTGATGAGTGATATCAAAAAAGAATTTACCGCCAGGGGATTGGCAACAATCGAGAAAAATCTTGCCCGGAGTGTCGAAAAGCAAAAGATCACCAGCTCCGAACGGGATGCAATTCTTGCCCGGATCACAACCACGACCAATCTCGCCGATATGGCCGGGGTTGATTATGTCGTGGAGGCAGCCGTTGAACGGGAGGATCTTAAATTTAAAATTTTTCAGGACCTTGATGCGTCTTGTCCGGCGCATGTTATTCTCGCCAGTAACACCTCTTCTATCCCTATCGGCCGGATAGCCGCCCAGACGAAACGACCGGAAAAAGTGATCGGCATGCATTTCATGAATCCGGTACCGGTAATGAAACTGGTTGAGGTCATCAAAGGTCTGGCGACCAGTCAGGAAACCTTTGATATCACCTGGTCTCTTTGCCAGAAATTCGGCAAAACCGCAGCGGTAGCCAATGATTTCCCGGGCTTTATTGCTAACAGAATTTTGATGCCGATGATTAATGAGGCTGTTTTCTGCCTCTATCAGGGGGTCGGTAAGGCGGAAGACATCGATACGGTGATGAAACTTGGCATGAATCATCCCATGGGGCCGCTGGCCCTCGCGGATCTTATCGGGCTGGATACCTGTCTGGCTATTATGGACACTCTCTATGATGGTTTTAAAGATTCCAAATACAGACCCTGTCCGCTGCTGCGTAAATATGTTGAGGTTGGCTGGTTGGGCAGAAAGACCGGCAGAGGATTCTACCAATACTGATGGCGTTGTAAAAACTCTTCATCTACTTCGTTGTTACGAATTGTACTATCATTACGACGTACTCTAGTACGCCGAAATAATAGTACAATTCGCACGCCTCGAATATGAAGTTTTTTACTTAGCCATCTTGAAATTGGACATTACAACTGGTTCCCATGCGCCGCATGGGAACCAGCCTTAAGGGCAATGTGTCAGGAGATAAGATGGCAAGCGACAGTGTATGTGTACCGGGTGATGAACTGTATTCCAGGCTGGCGAAATTGCAAAATTCCCTGGCGGAAAAAGGCATCGATGGCGCGTTGATTGTTCAGAAAACCGATCTTTTCTATTTTGCGGCAACGTCGCAACAGGGCTGGCTCTATGTCCCTGTGGTCGGAAAACCGATTCTGATGATCTTCAAAGAGTATGAACGGGCGTGTCGGGAATCTCCGCTTGAAGATGTTGTTTCTCTTGTCAATATGAAAGAGATTCCTGCTATTCTTGCCCGATACGGTTATCAGGCACCGGCTGTTTTAGGCCTGGAGCTTGATGTCTTGCCGACCAATCTGTACTTTCAGTATAGTGCCAATTTTAAAGACGCCCGGATTGAAGATATTTCTCTGGAAATCCGTTTGATTCGGGCTGTCAAGTCGGAGTTTGAACTCGAAAAAATCAGGGCTGCCATAAAATTATCTGATACTGTTGCCGCCCATGTACCGGAGCTGCTGGTAGCCGGTAAAACTGAGGTTACCCTGGCCGGGGAGTTGGAAGCTTATGCCCGAAGTCTCGGCCACCAGGGGATTGTCCGAATGCGCATGTGGGGCAGTGAGCTGTTTTACGGCCATCTGATGGCAGGTGATGACGCTGCTGTTGCCAGTTATTTAGCCTCTCCAACAGGTGGGACCGGGGTGAGCAGTGTCATCGGGCAGGGTGCAGGGTTTAGAAAAATTGGTGCCAATGAACCGGTGCTGGTCGATTATGTTTTCGCTCTTGATGGATATATCTCCGATCATACGCGAATTTTTTCTATTGGTCGACTGTCCGCCGAGCTTGAAGCGGCCCATGAGGCAATGCTTGAAATACAAAACGAAATGAAATCCCTGGCCAGACCCGGAGCCGTGACCGGAGAGCTCTATGATCTGATGGTCTCACTCGCTCAGAAAAAAGGGTATTCGGAAAATTTTATGGGAGTTGGGGATAAAAGGATTCGATTTACCGGCCATGGGGTTGGTCTGGAATTGGATGAGTTTCCCTTTATTGCCAAGGGCCAGCAGCTTGTACTGCAAAAAGGAATGGTCATAGCCTTTGAACCAAAAACAATTTTCCCCGGTCGAGGAGTTGTCGGTATCGAAAACACCCATCTGGTAACGGAAAACGGTCTTGAATCGCCCAGCATCTTTCCAGATGAAATAACTGTTCTGCCATAAAGGCACAGATATATCGATTAATGTAGACAAAGGAGGGAGTATGTCAATCCAGGCCAATAATGCCAGCGAGCTGGACTCGCGGGAAACTGCTCGTTTTATCGTCGATCTTTTTCATCGGCTTATTATCCATCACGGACTCTGGTTTGCCGAAGTGAAACATCAGGTTGGCATGGAAAAAGCGCTTGAGGCTCTGAGCAGCAGTTCCAAAAAAAGTTTCGGGATTCAGATGAAGCATCTCTCCGAACTTTTTGGTTTTACTATGGAAGACGGAATTCCCTCGTTTCTGCTCGACATGGATAGTGATACCCTCAATAAACTAAAAGACCGAATGGCCAAAAACTGGCTGGTCAACGATGGTGTATGGTTTCAGACTATTGAGTTTTCCTCTGGTATGAACGATGCCAAGCGGTGTAACGACTCCTGTTGGGCACAGTTTTCGCCGGTTGAAGCCAAGTCGATCAGTAATTTTCTCGGCCTGCCAGAAAACCCGGGACTTGCAGGGCTGAAAAAGGCACTCGGCTTCAGAATCTATGAAAGCATTAACAGTCAATCGATTGTCGAGGAAACGCCGACCAGCTTTGTCTTTCAGATGAACCGATGCCGCGTCCAGGATGCACGAAAGCGCAAAGGACTTGACGATTATCCATGTAAATCGGCGGGACTCGTCGAGTATACCTATTTTGCCAGTGCGATCGATAAAAGGATTCGCACCGAATGTCTGGGCTGTCCTCCGGATAAACACCCGGATGAGTGGTATTGTGCCTGGAAATTTATCCTGGAACCATAAGCCAACAGTTTAGTTGAAAAAGTTTAGCAACTCAAATCAGCAAATTTAATGGAGAATTGCAGTGGACTATACAAATATACTGGTAGAAAAAGACAAGACCTTAGCCGTAGTAACTATCAACAGGCCCAAAGCACTCAATGCCCTTAATAAGGCAACGCTTGAGGAACTGCTCGCATGTTTTACAGAACTGGGCCAGGACAAAACGATAAAGGTGGTGATCATAACCGGATCCGGAGAAAAAGCCTTTGTCGCCGGCGCGGACATTGCCTTTATGCAAGGCCTGACCCCTGATGAAGGGAAGATATTCGGCAGGCTTGGCCATACCGTTGCCCGGACTATTGAAAATCTACCGCAACCGGTTATTGCGGCAATAAACGGCTTTGCCCTGGGCGGCGGCTGCGAACTGGCTCTCTCCTGCGATATACGTCTGGCCAGCGACAATGCCAAGTTCGGGCAGCCCGAGGTAAACCTCGGAATCATTCCAGGTTTTGGCGGAACGCAAAGATTGCCGAGGTTGATAGGCAAGGGATTGGCCTGCGAGCTCCTTTATTCCGGAAAGATAATCGATGCCGCAGAGGCCAGCCGGATCGGGCTGGTGAACCGGGTCGTGCCCCAAGAAAAACTTATGGAGGAAGCACGGGAGTTGGCCATATTAATTGGTTCCCGTGGTCCTGCTGCGGTACAGCTTTGCAAGGAAGTGGTCAACAACGGCATGGAAATGGATCTGACCAGGGCCTGTTCCTATGAAGCGGATCTTTTTGCCCTCTGTTTTGCCGGTGGCGAACAGAAGGAGGGGATGGCCGCCTTCCTGGAAAAACGTCCCCCAAAGTTTGAGAATTAATATATTGTTGTCAAACCCCATAAACTTGAAAAAACTAAAAGAGAGGAAGGATAAGTAAAAAAATTCATCTGCGAGGCGTAAGATTTTTCCATCATTTCGGCGTACTGAAGTACTTTGAAATGATAGAAAAATTAAAACAACGATGCAGATGAACAGTTTTTACGATGCCTGAAGGGTTGCTTATGAATCTCGATTTAACTGAAGAGCAAAAACTCATTCAAGATACCGCCCGGGATTTTGCCACAACGGAGTTGGAACCGGTAGCAGCTGACCTTGACCGGGGTAATGACGGCAGTTTTTACGATAATCTCAAAAAACTGGCCGAACTTGGCTTTATGGGTCTCAATGTCAAGGACGAATATGGTGGAACAGAAGCGGGGGTTATCGCTTTTAGTGTCGCTATGACCGAAATTGCCCGGGTCTGCGCGGCAACAGCCGTGACGGTGTCGGTCAACAACATGGTCAACGAGGTTATCCAGACGCTGGGCAGCCAGGAGCAGAAACACCGTTATATCACAAAAATATGCGGCGGCGAGTATCTGGCGGGGGCCTTTGCCCTGACCGAGCCGGGAGCAGGCTCCGACCCGGCGGCTATGACCACCACCGCGGTAAAAGATGGAAATGAGTGGGTACTGAACGGCTCGAAGATCTTTATTACCAGCGGATCTTTTGCCGGAGTCTTTGTGGTCTGGGCGGTAACTGACCAGGCCGCGAAAAAGGGTAAGGGAATCAGCCTCTTTCTCGTCGAAGCGGGTACCAAAGGGCTTATAATCGGTAAAAAAGAAGAGAAGATGGGCCAGCACGGCTCCCCCACCAATGAACTGCTGTTCCAGGATTGCCGCATCCCGGCCGATGCGCTGATGGGAAAACTAAACGACGGTTTTCGGGCTGCGGTAACGGAGCTTGCCGGAGGGCGGATCGGTATCGGTTCACTCGCGCTGGGCATTGGTCTTGCGGCCATGGATAAAGCCACCAGGTATTCCTTGGAAAGGTCGCAGTTTGGTCAGAAAATCAGTGCCTTCCAGGCAACACAGTGGAAAATTGCCGATATGTACACGGCGCTTGAGGCGTCGCGTCTATTGCTTATGAGCGCGGCCTACAAAAAAGAACAGGGCCGCTCCTATGCCAAAGAGGCCTCGATGGCCAAGCTGTTTGCTTCGGAGGCTGCCAATAAGGCCTGTTACGAGGCGATGCAGATTTTTGGCGGCTATGGCTACACCAGAGATTTTCCCATCGAACGGTTTACCCGGGACGCTCGAATTACCACAATCTACGAAGGGACCAGTGAGATTCAGCGACTGATTATCGCCAGAGAAATCCTGCATGAATTCAGTTGACAAGGCCACTCAGTCGACAGAAATCATACGCTGCAGTAACCACCAAAGAAAACGGGTGTTTTTTTCAATGAGGGGGAAAGGTTTGGAAGACATGTTCAGTAAACGCAGAAGTATCAGGCGCTTTCAGGATAAGCCTGTGGCAACCGAGGTCTTGACGGATCTTTTCGAAGCGGCCCGGATGGCGCCGTCATGGGGAAATCTGCAGTGCTGGGAACTCGTTGTGGTGCGGGCTGCAGTAGATAAAAAAAGCCTTGCCGGCCTTCTCTCCAAAAAAAATCCGGCAACAAAATGTATGGAGATGGCCCCTGTCGTCATCGGGGTCTGCGGCAATCCGTTAAAATCCGGATACTATAACGGGCAGCTGGTAACTCGTTACCAGCATTGGTTTTTGTATGATCTAGGCCTTATCAGCCAGAATATCTGTCTGAAAGCATTTGACCTGGGTCTGGGTTCGGTCATAGTCGGTTCCTTTGACCATAAAGCTGCTGAAGAGTTGCTCCGGATTCCTGCAGGCCTTGAACTTGTTTCGCTTATCCCGGTCGGCTATCCGGATCATGCCCCTTCAGCGCCACCGCGCAGAGCACTCAGCGATTTTGTGCACTATGATCGATTCACCGAGTCAGGAAAATAGAATTGTCCATGGTTGGAGCTCCCATGAAATAACGGGAGCTCCGTTTTCTTGACATCCATTAAAGATTTTTCTCGTTGTCCATCTTTCAGCCCATCTACTTTTTGACTTTTTCAGCTCCCGCCATTAAGATAGCACTTTGTCATATTCGTTTTCCTTTAACTTTTTCGTGGTCAGGTCTCTATGATGCAGGTTGGACTTGAGGTATTAGTGCATGATGAATCGAAGTCTTTTGCGGGGCAGAGAATCGGTTATTTGTCCAACCAGGCCTCAACAAACCGCGACTTCATCCATGGCCGGGTCCTACTGCAGCAGAAATATGGTGACAGGTTAACCTGTCTTTTTTCGCCTCAGCACGGGTTCTTTTCCGAGAAGCAGGATAATATGATCGAATCTGATCATGTTGTCGATGCGGTCACAGGCCTGCCTATTTATAGTCTGTATGGCGAGCATCGTCGACCAACCCCTGAGATGTTTGGTGCGCTCGATGTTCTGCTTATCGATCTCATAGATGTGGGTACCAGAGTATACACCTTTTTGTATACCATGGCCTATTGTCTGGAGGTGGCGGCGCAACTTGGAAAAAAGGTGGCGGTCCTCGATCGCCCGAACCCGATCGGTGGCGAGAAAATTGAGGGCAACCTGCTGCAATCCGATTGTCGCTCTTTCGTTGGATTGTATCCCCTGCCGATGCGACATGGTCTGAGCTTTGGCGAACTGGCACTTTTTATCAACCAGGAATACGGCATCGGTGCTGAGCTGGAGGTTATTAAATTAAAGGGATGGCAGCGATCGATGCTGTTTAGAGATACCGGCTTTCCCTGGCTCTGCCCATCGCCCAATATGCCGACACCCGAAACGGCACTTGTTTATCCCGGCCAGGTTATCTGGGAAGGGACTAATGTCTCCGAGGGCAGGGGAACGACACTGCCTTTTGAATTCGTCGGTGCCCCGTATTGGCACCATCCTGCCATGCTGCAACTGCTGGAAAAGACCGAATTACCCGGCTGTTATCTTCGACCAGTAGTCTTTGAACCGACCTCCGGCAAGTGGGCGGCAGAGTCGTGCTGCGGTTTTCAGGTCCATGTAACCAACCCCACGATTTTTTTACCCTATCGGACCAGTCTCGCTCTGTTGCAGGCAACACTGCTTCTTTATCCGAAGAACTTTCAGTATAAGCAGCCGCCTTATGAGTATGAATTTGAACGGCTGCCGATGGATCTCATTTTAGGCGACCAACAGGTTCGCCTCCAGCTGGAGGAGGGGCGACCGATTGTCGAAATTGAAGAGAACTGGCAGGAGGAGCTACACTGCTTTGATCGTACGAGGAAAAAATATTTTCTCTATTGATGGCGTTATAAAAAGTTCGATATCCTTCGTTGTCGTGTTTTTGGCTGGTTCCCGACATACTATTTGTATAGACGAAAACCAGCCCAAAACACTACGCTTTGTGTAGCATGGTTTTTATTTAGCCATCCCGTATTTTAGGTTTTTACGAGCTTATCTTTAATAATTGTATATAATTATGACTGAAAAAATACTATCCGTTACTGATCTCGCGGAAATGGTTAAAGGGCAGGTGCTTGGAGATAAAACTGTCCTTATTCGTGGATTTGCCCCCTTGGATACAGCTGGCCCTGAAGAGATATCTTTTTTGGTCAAGGCCAATATGGCCGCTTTACTCGCCACCACGACCGCCGGGGCAGTGCTTGTTCCTCCTGGGGTCGAGCCGGTTGGCAACCTTCCTGTTATCAGGGTAAAAGATCCCTATCTGGCAGTCGCCATTATCCACAGTTTTTTTGTAGCCACTCCTTTTACGGCCAAAGGGATCCATCCTCGGGCCTTTGTCGGTGAGAATTGTCTGTTGGGCAAAGAGATTTCTATCGCACCTCTGGCAGTTCTTGGTGACAGGGTCAAAACAGGAGAGCGGGTGACTGTTGAGGCCGGAGCAGTTGTTGGCGCTGATGTTGAGCTTGGCGACGATACCACGATCAAGGCCAACGTTACAATTTATAATGGGTGCAAAATCGGGAAGCGAGTCACCATCCATTCCGGTGCGGTTGTTGGCAGTGATGGGTATGGCTATGCCGCCAATGAGCGGGGGGAGCATATTAAACGACCTCAGGTCGGTACCGTCCAGATTGACGATGATGTCGAAATCGGCGCCAATTCGTGCATTGATCGAGCGGCTTACGGGATTACCTGGATTAAGTCCGGCGTCAAAATAGACAATCTTGTGCAGGTGGCCCACAATGTCATTGTCGGCGAGAATAGCCTGCTGGTTGCACAAGTAGGGATTTCCGGTTCAACGACCTTAGGGAGAAACGTGGTGATGGGCGGACAGTCAGCTACTTCCGGGCATCTTACTCTCGGAGATCAGGTTATGGTCGCAGCCCGGGGTGGAGTACACAATGATCAACCAAAAGGCGCAGTAGTTGGCGGGGCGCCGGCAATCCCTGTTCGCCAATGGGCCAAGGCCTCTGCCGTTTTTGCCAGGCTCCCGGAGTTGCAGAGTGCAGTGAGAAAAAATAGCAAGGCTATTGCAGAGCTCTGCAAAATGCCCGACCGTAAAAGTGAGAATTTCTGAACTAGGAGATGGCGTAATGAGTCAGGTGGTTATTCCGGAAAATATTGATATAATGGAGATTATGAAGGTGTTGCCGCACAGATATCCGTTTGTGATGGTCGACCGTATACTCTCCATGGAGATTGGCAAGCAGATTGTCGGTTTGAAAAATGTAACTATAAATGAGCAGTTTTTTCAGGGTCATTTCCCGGAGAGGCCAGTTATGCCCGGGGTGTTGATTCTGGAGGGTATGGCTCAGGTTGGCGGAATAATGGCATATTATGCCCATCCCGAGGCTATCGGCAATAAGCTGCTCTTTTTTGCAGGCATTGATAAAGCCAGGTTTAGAAAACCGGTTGTGCCTGGCGACCAGTTAATTTTTACCCTTGAACTTTTAAGGCAGAAACGTTCGATTATGGTAATGTCGGCAAAAGCTACGGTGGACGATCAGGTAGTTGCCGAGGCAGAACTCATGGCTTCATTTTCGTGAAAGTTAGCGTTAATGCGTGGGGCAGATTAGCAAAATGATCTGTAAGGTGCTAACCCCGGTGAAAAAAATCGGGAAGAAAGCCGGGATAAGCACCTTGAGACAGAGTATTCTTTCAAGATAAACAAGAGAATG
>JBBRDD010000157.1:0-11777 GCA_038204235.1 Desulfobulbales bacterium | reverse complement strand
GAGGAGTGTTCCCAGGGCAATTGGGTGGCCACAAAGAAAAGAGTCCACGCCCATACGTTTTTTCCCTTCCGGCTGTATCACTTTGGTCAACAGGGTATTTTGACCGCAGGCGACCAGAATTCCCCGCTTGTCGGCCTGCAGCACAGTTCCCGGCGGCATCTCGCTGTCCTGATGCAATACCTCCGGATGGAAAAGGCGGAGTCGTGTGCCGTCGAGAAAGCAAAAGGCAGTAGGCCAGGGGTCAAGGCCTCGAATAAGGCGTTCAATCTCTGTTGCATCTTTATGCCAATCGATCAGGCCATCGTCTTTTTTCAGCATTGGGGCGACTGTTGCCAGATTATGATCCTGCGCGACCGGAATAATGGTGCCTTCCTGCAATCCCTTAATCGCGGTTAAGAGTGTCGCACTGCCGAGGACAGCAAGCTTGCCGAACAGGCTGCCGGCGGTTTCGTCGGGGGCAGTGTCCATTTTTACCTTGAGCAGGATGTCGCCGGTATCCATGCCCTCGTTCATCTGGAGAATAGTAATTCCTGTTTCCTTTTCCCCGTTGATCACCGCCCATTGGATAGGCGCTGCTCCCCGGTATTTTGGCAGAAGTGAACCGTGCACGTTGATACAGCCCAAGGGGGGGAGCTCAAGTAGCGATTTGGGTAGGATTCTGCCGTAGGCCGTTACCACAATCAGATCCGGCTGATAGGTAAGCAAGCCGTTGCGAAAATCTTCCGTCTTGATTTTAGTCGGCTGCAGTACTGGAATTCCAACAGCCTCGGCGAGGACTTTGGTTGGTGGCGGCGTCAGTTTCTTGCCCCTGCCTTTGGCCCGGTCCGGCTGGGTAACAACGGCAACGACCTCATCAGGGCCATCGATAAGTGCTTGGAGTGTTGCTGCGGCAAAATCAGGGGTTCCCATGAAAAGAATACGTAGCGGTCGCTTCGACATTTTCGCTCCTGTTATATGTCCAGCCACTTTTTCACTTTCTTTTTATACAGATTCCGTTTCAAAGGGCTGAGGTGATCAATGAAAAGAATACCGTTTAAGTGATCGATTTCGTGTTGTAAGACAACCGCAAAACGATTCTCGGTTGACAGCTCGTGGGCTTGTCCCTGTAGATCCTGATAGGCGACGGTGACTTGCAAATACCTTTTGACATTGGCTGTCAGCTCAGGCACGCTTAGGCAACCTTCCTCGTCTATCTGGTTCCCTTCATGGGCGATGATTTCGGGATTGATCAGGGGCATGTATTTCTTTTCCCCTTCCTTATCCTCAGATATGTCGACGACAATCAGTTTGATTGATTTGCCGATCTGCGGTGCGGCAAGACCTATGCCGGGGGCATCGTACATGGTTTCTGCCATGTCTTCGACAAGCTGTGCCAGACCGTTGTCAAAAGTTTCAATCTTTTCCGTTTTCTGGCGTAAAACCGGTTCTGGATATTGGTAAATTTTTTGAATACTCATTGGTATATCTCTTAAAACATCCTCGGTAATTGTTGTTTTTTTCTGCTGCCGGCAATGTACCATAGCAGCTCCATTTCTGCTACGCTTACAAAGATAAGCATGACAGGAGTAAATGCTATTGACTTATTGATAGCGGGCAGAAGGAAGGAATCGAAGGCTTAGCATGCGTGTCACGTCAGCGGATAGGGGAATACCTGTCTTGCTGATGGTGTTTTGTCGCAAAAGTATTACTACTTGTAATGGATGGACATATTATTTATTGTGTCGGCAAAGAGTTGACGCGTTTTTCTCAGCCATCCTGCTATCATCCACTTGGGAGAAAATGATGATTACAAAAATTATGGTACCGCTTGCTTTTTCCAAATATTCCAAAGGAATACTGCGGTTTGCTGCTGATCTGGCGGCAGCTACCGGCGCTGAACTGCTTGTCGTCAATGTCATCAACCAGCGTAGCTTGGAAGCCGTGAACAAGATCACCTCCTTTGGTTACAAGGTGGATGTTGAGCATTATGTTGACACCATAAAAAAAGAACGCCGGGAAGAGTTGCAAAAAATCATGGGCGAACTGACGCTGGCTGAGGAAAAAGCAACCTTTACTTTCTGTGTCGGCGATCCGGCAAACGAGTTGTTGAAACTGGTGATTGATCGAGGTGTGGACGTCGTGGTGATGGGGATGAAAGCCCATGATATCAGCCATATTTTTACTGGCTCCGTGGCAGAGAAAATGTTTCGGAAATGTCCGGTTACGGTCATTTCCTATCGCGATGAAGAAATCTCTGTTAAACTACGCAAAAAAATCATCCGGCACCTGGGCAACGAGGATTAAGTTGGTTTTGGCGCACGAGCTGTTTCTGTAGGTTCTCTTTTCAGGTCTTGGATTATATGTATATCTTATTGCCGGTATTCGGCTATCTGGTTGGGTCGATTCCTTTTGGGCTGGTCATTGGCAAGATAGTTGGTGTCGATGTCCGCATGCAGGGGAGTCGAAATATCGGTGCCACTAATGTCAACAGGGTGCTTGGTAAAAAACTTGGTTTTATCACTCTGATTTGTGATTGTCTCAAAAGTTTTTTGCCAATGTATGGAGCAGCAGCCCTCCTGCCCGAATCGGCGGGCAAAGAGCTGATAGTCGCCCTTACCGGCTTGATGGCGGTACTGGGGCACATGTTTCCTATCTATTTAAAATTTCGCGGTGGCAAAGGGGTAGCGACTGGAATGGGGGTGTTTTTATATCTTTCTGCTCCGGCGATACTTATCAGTCTGGTGGTTTTTCTGGCAACTGTTGGACTGACTGGTTTCGTTTCTGCCGGCTCTTTACTCGCCGCCGGTCTTATTCCTCTCTGGTTGTATTTTCTGGGCGCATCGAACATAACCATCGGCACATCGGCGAGCATCGCTCTTCTCATCTGGCTGAAGCATCATGAAAATATCAACCGGCTGATGCACGGCAAGGAAAAAAGCTGGAAGAAGGGCGCAAACGAATAGTCACCCAGACGTGTCCCCTACAAAGGTGTAGTTACAGCCACTTTCGCACTGTTAATGCAAACAAATGCATGGAGGAAGATGATTAAGGGTATCGAGGTGAATAAATTTGGTGCTCCTGAGGTAATGGAGCTGGTTGAAAAAACTGACCCCGTACCTGGACCTGGTGAGGTAGTGGTGCAGGTTGCGGCAATTGGCGTCAACCCGGTCGAGACCTATATCCGCGCCGGAACCTATCCCAAGCTGCCGGAATTACCTTATACCCCTGGCGGCAATGTGGCTGGGACTATTGCGTCCTGCGGCCCGGATGTTACAGAGTGGCAACAGGGTGATCGAGTCTATAGTGCAGCAACAGTCAGCGGCGGTTATGCAGAGATGGCGCTCTGCAAAGCAGATCAGGTCTTCAGACTGCCGGAAAACATTTCTTTTAACCAGGGCGCTGCAATCGGTGTACCTGCGGCAACCGCCTGGCGGGCACTTTTCATCAGGGGCCGGGGTAAGACGGGTGAGCGCGTGCTTATTCACGGGGCAAGCGGCTCGGTTGGCCAGGCCGCAGTGCAGTTGGCTAAAGATGCCGGGATGATAGTATACGGGACAGCCGGAAGTGATCAGGGATGTTCCCTGGTACGAAAACTTGGGGCTGAAGCGGTTCATCATAATCAGTCAGGCTATGAAGACAAGCTTCTCAAGGCGACCTCCGGAGCAGGATTTGATCTTGTTTTAGAGATGCTTGCCAATAAAAATCTGGAGAAAGATCTGCACCTGCTCGCCCTGCGTGGACGGGTGGTTATCATCGGCAGCAGAGGCCGCATTGAAATTGATCCCCGACTGACCATGGGCAAAGAAACCGAAATTAGAGGCCTTGCTGTCTTCAATGCGACTCCTGAAGAAACAAGGCAAACGCACTCTGCCCTGGCATCGGCAATGGAGCGCGGTATCCTGGTTCCAGGCATCAGCCGTGAGCTGGCTTTGGTTGACGCGCCACTGGCCCACCAATTGGTTATGAATGATGGTAATTGCGGTAAAATAGTACTTCTCCCATGATTACACAGCCATCTTGAAACTTCATTGAAGAAGGCGATGCACCGCTACCAGCACCTCCATGGATGTGGGGATATTGTTCAGGGTGCCCGGCAGAAAATTTCATTGTTGCGCGGTTGCCAGTGCGGTTTTCTCAAGCAGGTTGTAGCCGCCATTTATCACGCCGTTTCTCTTGTAACACGCTGTCTGCCGTTGTTACCACGTGAGAGTTTTGGTGTTGTCCTTGAAAAGTGCACCTCCTGTCGCTTCAGGATTTCCTACCTGCAGGCCTGGCAGTAAATCCTCTTTTTTGACCCCGTAATGTTTCATACACATGGGGCAAACCAGGACGGTGGCACCTTTGCTCATGATCCTGGTTAGCGCTTTTTGGTGGCTGGCGAAGGTGTTGGACTGGGTCGTGGAGCCGACCAGAACCCCCTTGTCATTGAGAAAAATTGTTAATGAATGGCCACGTTCGTGCTGTTGGCTGCCAAAGGTGATTGCCATATTAGCACGATGTGAATCATTACTGGTCAAGTTTATGAACAGTGGGTCTGTGTCTCACGCTTGCGATGGGGTGGTGATAGTTCCGGTACACAACGCCAATGCCAGCAGTAGTTGAAAAATCAATTTCATGTGGATCTCCTTTGGGTTGGTTGTGAATAAAATGTATCTCCTCATCAATCGGGAGGAAATGCGGAAATAAATTTTAGCGGTTTATATCATCAAGCTATTGCCCTGAGGTCGGTTTTCTTGGGAGCCTAACTGGTAGAAGTTGCCTGGAATGGTAGCACCGAATATTTGTAATTTCAATCTTTATTTATAAAAATCAAATAGCTGAACTCATGATGAAGGATATATAGATTATTAATAGTGTAAAAGTGGCCCTTGAACAGGTACCTGTTTAGCGTTATGTTAAACGACTGAGTGTTTAAAACTATGAAGAGGTATGTCTATGGCCAGGTCAAAATGCCCGACATGTGAATATCACGAATTTGAAGCTGTTCCCGTTACTACAAAAACCGGGCAGAAGTTCTGTCTTATTCAATGTGTTGCCTGCGGGACAGTAGTTGGCGCTCTCGACGAGGTGAAAATCACCAATGTGATCAAAAATGCCGAAAAAAAACTTTCGAAGTTTCTTGAGAATCTCAATCGAAAGGTCGGCATCGTCTGCAACAGAAAAAATTCTGATTCTTAAGGCTAGCGTCGTTTTTTTTAATCCAGGAAAGGGGAAAGACTGCAGTGGAACAAGATATCGGTAAAAGGCTGGTTCAGGCCATAAAAGACCCCAACAATCTGGACTCCCGGGAGAGTATCGCCAAAGCAATGGAACTCACCAAGGCCTATGCCAGTTCGGGGTCGGCTACCCATTTTAGCACGGTCACCAAACTCTTCTACGATCTGTTTGAGATGTTTGAGACGGGTCGGGACCCTCGTACTAAGTAGTCGGGGGATTGCGCTTCAGGCGTTTATACAGGCAGTCTGGACTGTCGCATTGTGAAATAATTTTTTTCAGATAATTGACATTCTTGACAATGTTTTCCAGATAGAGATTCCGGTCGAGTTTATACATCTCACGAAAATGGGTCTGCATCGCCAGCGATGTATTGGAAAAGGTGGTAGAGAGCCGTTTTAAAACCACATTGTGGTAAAATTTTTCCGTATCTTCCATAAGTTCCCGGGCTGAGTTGTGCTGATTTATTCCACCGGCTTGCTGCTCGTCAAAGAGCAGCGGCAGGCATTCCAGGTAGTATCTGTCGGCCATCTGAGCAAGAATATCTGCTGAACCAACGACCTGGCCGGCAAGCTGGATTTCATGGCTGTGGTAGTCAAAAGTTGCCGGATCACTGTCCAGATCGGTGTAACGGATGATTGTCGCACAGTCCCGTGAAATATCCTGTGTAAACCCCTTTTGGGTTACATATTTTTCAAGAAAGAGAATTGATCGTGTTTCGTGTTCTGCTATGTATTGCCCGTTTGAATGTGCCTGGTCACGCTCTTGGGGCAGCATCCCGGTATCATGAAAATAGGCGGCAAGCAGGCCTTTGAACAGGGTCTCGGGCGAAACGTGGATATGTTTGCAATGGAGTCCGTGGAACAGACGGGCTGACGCCAATACCACCATTTGGCTGTGACGCAGGTTATGGTATCGGACTGTATTTTCTGGGAAATGTAGAAAAGAATCAGAAAAAATCGCGGTCAGGTCATTGTCGACCTCCCGGATCAGCCCAAGATCGATGGAAGGACAGATTTTTGCAGCAAGAAAGGTAATTTCATCCAAAGGGGTACCGTCAGAGGTTCCGTCGAAGATGTGTTTCAGGTTCTTCATTTCCATATCGATTGGCTGCGATGTGTTGTCGATTTAAGTACTCACTGCAATAAATTTATCACGTTTTCTCATTTTACATTACCTATAATGAGATCGAGCAGTTAATATATGTTATATTATCGCTTATGATACTTTTGTGATACAATTAAAGTGGTGTCTAGACTTTCTGTATTTTTATAGGTACAATTTGACATACATATTTGAAATTAGGCGAGAGACGCAGCCTGATATAATAATGCGTTATCTATGTGTGACGGAATAAGATGGAAGAAAAAAAAGATGCCGTTGTAGTATTGGTAGTTGATGACGACGAGCTGGTCCGCATGACGCTGAGTGTCCTGGTGAGCTCTCTCGGCTACCACTGTCTGGTTGCCGGTGATGGCGTTGAGGCGATTGCCGTACTGAAATCGACGGCAGTCGATCTGGTTTTTTCTGATATCGTAATGCCGGGGATGGACGGCCTGGAGCTGCTTGTCCATATCATTGAAAATTATCGGGAAACGGATGTTATTATCTCTACGGGCTATCATGAAAAAGCCAGTTATTCAGAGGTAATAAAAGCCGGAGCCATTGATTTTATCAAAAAGCCGATAGATCAGGCAGAGCTTGAGGCAAAACTGGCTCGAGCGGTTCGTGAACGAAGCATGATGCGGGAACTGGAGCGGCTGTCAATGCAGGATGGGCTGACGTCGATCCTCAACAGAAGAGCTTTTGACGAACGTTTTCCCGATGAGGTGGAGCGGGCCCATCGGCAGAATTACCCCTTGATGCTGGCAATCATCGATATTGATAATTTTAAGCAATACAACGACGAGCATGGTCACCAGGAAGGGGATAAAGTCCTTATCAACCTTGCCGAAATTTTGCGAGAATGCACCAGAGATAAAGTAGATATGTGCTTCAGGATTGGCGGAGACGAATTCGCCGTCCTGCTGCCCCAGGCTACCGCCAATCAGGGAACGGAGATAGTCCAGCGCATTCTGCTCAGCTTTGTTGAAAAGAGCTTTGGGACAACAAGTCTGTCCATAGGTCTTGTCTCGTGCAAAAGAAACATTAAATTGCCGAAGGAAATGGATGAAATAGCCATCAGGGAAAGGGCAGATCAAGCCATGTACGATGCCAAAAATGCCGGCAAGAACTGTGTGGTGGCGCGGGTGTGATCACCTCTTTTTCGGGTGCATGGTAAAGAGCACCCGTCAGCGCAGGATGACAGCTTTCAGCCTAAGGCGTCCTTGCGAAAAGTAAGATCCGGTTCAACCGGATATTTACCGTCAAAGCAGGCCAGACAAAAATTCTTTTTCGCCATCCCGGTTGCTTTGACAAGTCCTTCCAGACTCAGGTAGTGCAAAGAATCCAGCCCGAGATATTGGGCAATCTCAGCTATTTTTTTCTGATTGGCAATCAACTGATTAACGTCCGGAAAGTCGATGCCATAATAGCAGGCATGTCGGGTTGGAGGACAACTGACCACCATATGCACTTCTTTGGCGCCGGCCTCGCGCAGGGCCCTTACCCGGCTTTTTCCAGTTGTACCCCGAATTATCGAATCTTCGACGATAATAACTCTTTTGTCTTTGAGAAACGAACGAACCGGATTGAGTTTTACCTTGACATTAAAATCCCGCATCGACTGGGTCGGCTGTATAAAGGTCCGGCCTACATAATGGTTGCGGATTACTCCCATCTCCAGTGGAATACCCGATGCCTGGGAATAGCCGATAGCCGCGTAGTTGCCTGAATCGGGAAAAGGCATGACGAAATCGGCATCGATTTTTGCTTCACTGGCCAGAATTTCACCCATCCGTTTTCTCGCCTGGTAGACACTGATCCCGAAAATTTCCGAGTCGGGCCTGGCAAAATAAACCTGTTCAAAAATGCAGAAATGAGTGTCCTGTTTCGGCCATGGAAAGATGGATCTCATGCCGCTTTCCTGAAAGATAACAATTTCTCCCGGTTCAATTTCCCGTATAAATTCGGCCTCGATAAGATCAAGGGCGCAGGTCTCGGAGGCGACCACCCAGCCGCCAGCTCTGCCACAGCCGCCGTTTTTCAATTTGCCGAGACACAGTGGGCGAAATCCATCAGGATCGCGAACCGCGATCATGGTCTTCTCGGTCATAAGCAGAAGCGAGTAAGCTCCTTGCAGCGAGGTGAAAGTATTTATAAGTGCAGTCTCAAGACCCAGATGGGTAGAACGGGCCATAAGGTGCAGGACCACCTCGCTGTCCATGGTGGTCTGAAAAATCGACCCCTGTTCTTCCATGGCATTGCGCAGGGCAATGGAATTGACGAGATTGCCATTGTGGGCAACCGCCAGCGTTGTTCCCTTGTGGGAAACCATCAGCGGTTGGGCATTGGTGATATTAGAGGCCCCGGTGGTAGAATATCGAACATGGCCAATGGATAAATACCCTTTTAATCCCTCGAGGATCTCTTCGGTAAAAATTTCCGGAACAAGGCCCATATTTTTGTGCATGGCAACCTTGGTCCCATCAGACGTTACAATACCGGCGCTTTCCTGTCCTCTGTGCTGTAAGGCATAGAGGCCGAAATAGGTAAGTTTGGCTGAGTCTTCATGATTAAAAACACCACAGACTCCGCACTCGTGGGTGGGACGTCCGTCTGACAATCTTTTGGCATGTTGTTGTAACATCAGGAGTTGGTCCTAGGTTGTTTTTTTCGATACAGAGATGGTTAGTGACTTAGAAATAATGTATCCCGCAAAGCTTTTTGGCGGGTTAGCTAACGTAACTGAATATCGGAATTTTTACGACACCATCAAAAACCGCTAAAGGCACAAAGTGAGAACCTCTGTGCCTTTCTTTTGCTAACCCAATGAATGAAACCTATAGTAAGTGTTGTCTAAATTCAATAAGAAACAAAGCCGACAGGTATAAAATACTCCGAGTCCTTTCGTCAAGCGATTGTTCGAGTGGACAGGGTGTATGTGCTCAAGATACTGGGAATTTGATTAATTTAGTGCAATTTTTCAATGCAAAAAGGAGTTGTGGCCACGGCGTGGAGAATTTCCGTCAGGCGGACCATGTCGTTGAGATCAAGCTGTTCCTCAAGTGTATGCACCTTGTCCATGCCTGTTGCGATAATAGCCGTCGGCAGGCCATAACCGCAGAAGATATTGGCATCGCTGCCACCTCCGGCGACGATGTATTGCAAGGTTTTCCCGGCCATTGCCGATGCATTGCGTATCCTTTTGATCACGGGGGTGTCATCGGTAAGAGACAGTGCCGGATAATCACCAATGGTATCGAAAGTGACGATTGGGCGCTTATCGCCAGTGGCTGGACCACCCTGCCAGCGAGCCACGGTTCGTGCAAAGGTGTCATAAATTTCTTGCGTATAGAGATGCAGTTTGTCGGTCGAATGGCTGCGGACTTCGCCCCTTAAGACGATCCGTTCCGGGACGATATTGGTCGCTACCCCGCCCTGGATGACCCCGAAATTTCGGGTTGATTCATCGTCTAGTTGGCCCATACGGAGACTGCTCAAGGCTTCAGCCGCAAGAGTGAGAGCGTTAATCCCTGCTTCCGGGCAGAGTCCTGCGTGCGCAGCCAGGCCTTTAATTTCCACTTTTATCTTGTTGGCGGCCGGGGCCCCGACAATGACGTGATCTATGCCGCATGAATCCAGCGCGTAGCCGTATGTGGTCAAAAGACGGTTGTATTCAAGATGTTTGGCGCCAAGCAGGCCGATTTCCTCACAGGTCGTGACAATAATTTCAAGCATCGGATGTGGGGTGTTGTGCTCTTTCAACAGGGTAAGAAGCTCGAGAATGGCGGCAATCCCACTCTTGTCGTCACCGCCAAGTATTGTTTCTCCCTTGCTGGTGAAGATATCACCGGTGCGCACCACCTTGACGCCATCGGCAGGTTCAACTGTATCCATATGACAGGAAAGGAAGAATCCCTGCTGATCCGGTAAGCTGCCGTTAAAGCGGACGATGAGGTTGCCGGACTCCGAGCCGGTTTTGGCGGCTGAATTATCTTCGAAAATCTCATCGGCTCCCAGCGCAGTAAATTTTTCTTTCAGATAGACCGCGATGGCTCCCTCCTTTCTGAAAGGACTGCTGATTTCACACAATTCTACAAAGGTAGCGGCCAGCCGCTCCCGGTTTATGCTAATGGTCATGATAGAGCCTCTTTTGTATCTTCGTTGTTAGACTGAGCTTTGGAGGGACTGAAGAAGAACGACGGCATGACAGCTGATACCCTCGTTTCTTCCGGTAAAACCCATTTTTTCCGTGGTAGTTGCTTTAATGTTGAGGGCACCTGGAGCTATATTGCAGGTGCGGGCAAGCAGTTCTCTCATCTGGTCAATGTAAGGTGCCAGGCGAGGTGCCTGGCAGATGACCGTGATGTCGGCATTGGCAATGTTGTAGCCTTGTTCCTTGGCCAGCGCGACGACTTGTTGCAGCAGAGTAATCGAATAAATACCGGCAAACCTTGCATCGGAATCAGGAAAATGTCTGCCGATATCTCCTAAGCCAAGGGCGCCAAGGAGGGCATCGCACAGGGCATGGGTCAGCACATCGGCATCGGAATGTCCTGCCAGGCCATGACTGTGGGGGACGGTTATGCCGCCTAGTACAAGGTTTCTGTCTTGAGCAAAACGATGGGCATCATAGCCATGACCGATACGCATTTTGGGCAGGAGATCCTGGTGCATTATTTTCTCAGCCAGGAGAAGGTCCTCCGGGCGAGTTATTTTAATATTGGTTTCAGCACCCTCAACGAGAGTTACCGGAATTGCCGCTTTTTCCAGAAGGGACGCTTCATCGGTGACATCGGCATCGCCGTTGAGGCGGTAGGCCTTTGCCAGCAGCTCTCTTCGAACCGCCTGGGGGGTTTGTGCCTGCCAGAGGGATGTCCGATCGATGGTGGCGGTAATTCTGCCGGTATCGTCACCTCTTTTAATCGTGTCTTTCACCGGCACTGCGGCGATGCAGGCACCATGCTGTATGGCGGCAAGATAACATCTGTCGATGATTTCCCTGGTGATAAGTGGTCTGGCACCATCATGAACCAGGACAATAGCGATGTCGTCATCGAGTGCCTCAAGACCTGCCCGGACTGAGTCCTGACGCCGGCGTCCGCCCGCTATTATTACCAGGTTTCTGCTATTTACCTGGTAGCGGGCAAACAATGTATTGGTCTGTTCAATGAAGTCGGCGGGAACAACGACCACGATACGATTGATACTGTCATGATTGATAAAGGCACGGACGGTATGGATGAGAATCGGTATACCTGCCAGCAGGTGATACTGTTTCGGATGGTCGAGGTGCATCCTGGTGCCGAATCCGGCGGCGGGAATTATGGCTGCAGCTGAGTGTGTCATTAAAAAATGGAGCGGGTTATAAGCCGAATTCTGTACCCGGTGAAGGGCCATGATCATTTCACTGGGATGTTGATCGCTCAACACCTCTTGCAACCTACCCGGAGATCTCGGACGGGCCGCCCTCAAACATCTCC
>JBBRDD010000156.1:0-11830 GCA_038204235.1 Desulfobulbales bacterium | reverse complement strand
TTTTCATTCAGATAGATCTTGATGTCCAATTTCCTGTCCGTCAAACGGGAGAGCTTCAAGCTTACCGTCTTTTTCAAGTAATAATTCGACTTTTGCCCGGGCTTCAGAAAGCTGTTCGGTGCAAAAACCGGCAAGCTTTATTCCTTCATCAAATTTTTTTAAGCTGTTTTCAAGGCTCAACTCGCCGTCTTCAAGCTCTTCGGTTATTTGCTCAAGGCGGGCAAGGGATGCCTCGAAGGTTTTTTTGGCCATAATCAATCATCCCTTTTCAAAATAAAAGAAGGTTGCCTCGCTATATCATTCGGGCTAGAACTGTAACAGTTCAGTACCACACAGGATATCTTCTTTTTTTTGGCAAGAAGATAGTCACTCTCAGGGTACTTATACCCCATTGAAGAGTGTTAGCGTACAATGCTCAATAAAAAGCATAAAAATAACGAAAATGCATTGTATATATTCCGTACGTGATCGGAAGTCGAGTGTAAAATTTATAATAACCTACTGATACGCCGGTCCACTTCAAGTTTATTTGGCGGGACGTTTTTAAACACCTGAACGAAATGATAAAGACTATTGAAATGTTTACAAGATGGCTGGCGACGGAAAAAGGGTATTCCGAGCATACAGTCAGTGGGTACCAGCGCGATTTACTGGAATTGCACAACCATATTCGCGAACAAGGCAAACGTGCTAAAACAGGGACGAATGTACCGCCTGGAGAGATTACCCCCGCTCAGGTACGAAAATTTATTGTCAGTTTACATGGCCGCAACAGTGCTGCTACCGTTGCCCGAAAAATATCGGCGCTCAGGTCATTTTTCCGATTTGGCCAACGCCGTAAACTTTTGCAAAATGATCCGCTCGCAGGTGTCGTCGGGCCCAAAGTCGGCAGATTTATCCCGGTTTTTTTGACAGTTGACGAAACTTTTGCCCTGCTCGAGGCTCCTGCTGAAAAAGACACCTATGCGGCCAGGGATCGGGCTATTCTGGAGCTTCTCTATTCAACAGGGATTCGGGTTTCCGAGCTGGTCTCAAGGAACGTGACCGATCTTGATTTCACCGAGGAAGTGCTTACGGTACGGGGCAAAGGAAACAAGGAGCGGTTGGTGCCGGTCGGCCGTCCTGCCATTGAAGCAGTTCGAGGCTGGCTGCCACAAAGACTACAACGTATAGAGCAACGGGCGGGAAGGGGAAAGACAGTTGAGAAAAATGCGCTGTTCCTGAATGGAAGAGGGAGTCGTCTGACCACGCGCAGTGTAGAACGATTGGTCAAAACGTACGGGGAACGGGCTGGAATCACCCAGATTGTCACTCCGCATGCCCTGCGTCACTCATTTGCCACCCATTTGTTGGAAATGGGTGCCGACCTTCGGTCCGTCCAGGAATTGCTGGGACATGCAAGTTTGTCGACCACGCAGCGCTACACCCATCTGACCCTGGATCATCTGTCGGATGTGTACGACAAATCCCATCCCTTATCAATTGAAGATATAAAATCGGAAGAATGATAGTTTATTGTCTCTCCGGAAATAAAAAACCTATTTACTTTAAAGAATACTAATGAAAATACGATCAACGACAATTCTCGCTGTACGGCATAAAGGCAAGGTTGCCTTAGCTGGGGACGGTCAGGTTTCACTTGGCAATACAGTAATGAAACATCAGGCGCGCAAGGTTCGACGGCTGTATCATGACAAGGTAATCACCGGGTTTGCCGGAGCAACGGCCGATGCTTTTACCCTCTACGATAAGCTGGAGCAGAAACTCGAGCAGTATAACGGTAACCTCATGCGCGCCTCGGTTGAGCTGGCCAAGGAGTGGCGGACCGATAAATTCCTCAGAAAGCTCGAAGCCATGCTGATCGCCGTCGACGCAGACCATTCTCTGCTCCTTTCTGGAAACGGGGATGTCATCGAGGCAGATAAGGGGATACTGGCCATTGGTTCCGGCGGACCCTATGCTCAGGCTGCGGCCCTTGCTCTTGTTGCCCACAGCGATCTTGATGCCGAGGCGATTTGTCGCGAAGCTATGGAAATAGCTGCCAGTATCTGTGTTTTCACCAATAATTCTATCATCGTTGAAACAATATGATCTCTAATCAGTCTCTTACCCCGAAAGAAATCCTCATTGAACTGGATAAATATATCGTTGGCCAGCCGGACGCAAAACGATCGGTTGCCATTGCCTTGCGCAACCGGTGGCGACGGAGACAGGTGCCGTCGCCATTGCGTGAAGAAATAGCTCCCAAAAATATTATCATGATCGGTCCGACCGGGGTCGGGAAAACAGAAATCGCCCGTCGCCTGGCCGCTCTGGCCCAGTCACCTTTTATCAAGGTTGAGGCTTCGAAGTATACTGAGGTTGGCTATGTTGGTCGGGACGTCGAGTCGATGGTCCGCGACCTTGTCGATCTGGCGGTAAATATGGTCAAGGAAGAGGAAAAACAGCGTATAGAAGGCGTTGCGGAAGCAAACGCTGAAGATAGAATTCTGAATATTCTTCTGCCTCCCGGACCAAACGACGCTTCAACCATCGGTCCGGATGATACCCATTCCTTTACCATCCAGAATCCTGATCTTCCCGTGCGAAAAGAGAGTGTTGAAGAAAATTCGACCAGGGAAAAGTTCCGGCAGATGTTACGCGACGGCCGATTGGACGACCGTGACCTGGAGGTTTCTTTAAGCGAGTCAAAATCGATGCCGATGGTTGAGATTATGACTACTTCCGGCATGGAAGATATGCAGTCAAATCTGCAGGACGCCTTCAGTAAGATTTTTCCAAGAAAGAAAAAAACACGAAAAATGAAGGTGCCGGAGGCCCTGGAGGCAACGAAGAAAGAAGAGATGGAAAAGTTGATCGACATGGATAAGGTCATCAAAGAAGCCCTCAAACGCACCGAGGAATCGGGGATTATCTTCCTGGATGAGATAGATAAAGTCGCTTCTAAAGGAGGCGGTGGTCATGGACCCGAGGTTTCCCGCGAGGGCGTGCAGCGTGATCTTCTGCCGATTGTTGAAGGGGCTACAGTCAGCACCAAGCATGGCATGGTGAAAACCGACCATGTGTTGTTTATTGCCAGCGGCGCCTTTCATATGAGTAAACCTTCAGATCTTATTCCCGAATTACAGGGCCGTTTTCCCATTCGGGTTGAATTGCATTCCCTTGGCAAGGATGAGTTTGTGCGTATTCTGACCGAGCCGGAGAATGCCCTGATCAAGCAATATGTCGCCCTCATGAAAACAGAAGGGGTGAATCTGATCTTTGAAGATGACGCGATAGAAGAGATCGCATCAATTGCCGTTGAGGTCAACGAGAGGACGGAAGAGATCGGCGCCCGCCGCCTGCATACCGTTATGGAAAGGGTGCTGGATGTGCTTTCTTTTGATGCCTCCGACCGTGCGGATGAAACGTTTGTGGTCACCTCTGCCTATGTAAAGGAAAGGTTGACCGAGATCGTCAAGGATCAGGATTTGAGCCGCTATATTCTGTAGCAGTACCAGCTTCCCGTGGAGAGATAATGTTTCTGAAATTTTTTGGCAGAAAGTCCGGAAAAAATGAGCAATCAGGTGTTGAGAAGGCCGCCGGCTCGCATGGAATCGATACCGAATTGAATTATTGTCCTTCCTGCGGGGACGAGTATCGAATCGATATCAGGCAATGTGCCGCCTGCAATATTGCCCTAATCAGTGGCACGGAAAAGCTGGCGAAGATAGAGGCGGCACAGCAAGTTTTTGGCGAACGATCCATGGATATTTCGCCGGAAGATGAGCTTGTCAATATCCGCAAAGGGCCGTTAAAAGACATGAAAACCCTGCAGAAAATTCTCGCCAGCGAGCGGATTCCGGCTATTCTGGCCGGAGATGAGGGTGGTTGCGTCAAGGGATGCTGTGGACCTGAACTATTTTTGCAAATCAAAAAGAACGATATAGATCTGGCCACCGAAGTTCTTACCAGGGAATTTATCAGAAGCACGGCTCTGGACATGCATGATCTGAGCAATGCACAGGCCGTGTTCAACCCCCAGGATGCAGAGACTGTCTGTCCGGCCTGCGGCTGCCGGTTTTCGCCAACGGTTGGCGCCTGTCCGGAATGCGGACTCTGCTTTGAGTAGCCTCACCCGTTGCGAGACTATCAGTGTGGTTTCGTATTGCTATTCTCCCAGCGTTTTTTCCTGGGGGTCAAAGCTATTGGCTTCTTGGAAAATGTGACGGCATTATAGTTGAGGACTTCCTCTATCTGATCGGTCAGTTCCCGGCAGGGTCTGATCGTCAGGTCCTTGAGAACTTCAATATCGACCTCGCCCCGTCCTTGAAAATGAAGCGTCAGTAAGATCGGGCAGGTGCCGTGAAACTGATAGAGGATCTTCTTCACTTTTTCCATCTGCTGCCTGGACAATTTATCCGTTTCAAACTTTATCTTTGCCGAATCAGTGTATTTTTCTCTCGCGTCCTGCAGAGAATCAATAGAATCGGCGATAATCTTCGGACCCCGTTCATCTTTTTGCACCGTTCCCTGGACAATAATCGGATCGGTTGACGAAAGGATCTCCTCACATCGGGCATACGTGTCCGGAAAAACCACCACCTCAACCGACTCATAGATGTCTTCCAGGGTGAGAAAGGCCATGGGATCGCCTTTTTTACTTTTCAGTTTTTTGCATGTTCGAATCAGTCCACCTATTCGAACCGGCTGGTCATCACCCCATTCTGCCAGGTTCTGTATTGCGCAGTCGGTAACTGTATTGATATCATGGAGAGCGTTGTCGAGCGGATGGCCGGTAATATAGAAACCGACTGTCTCTTTTTCGTGGGCCAGTTTTTTGCGTTCTTCCCACTCGGGTACGTCAGGCATAGGTATAGCTCCGGTATTGGCTTGACTCTTGACCTCCGGGGCAACCGAAAAAAGAGACATCTGGCCGCTCTGCAGGTCGCGTTGGACCGCCTTGGCCTGCTCCATTGCCTGTTCCAGTACCGCAAAGTATTGGGCTCGGTTGAAACCCAGGGAGTCAAAGGAACCGGATTTTATGAGACTTTCGATGACCCTGCTGTTCACTCGCCGGGAATCGACGCGATTGCAGAAATCATTGAGCGAAGCAAATTTGCCGTTTTTTTCCCGTTCTTCAATAATGGAGTCCAGAGCTGATTCGCCCACGTTTTTAACCGCCGCCAGCCCAAAGCGAACTCTATCGTTAATGACGCTGAAATCCTTTATACTTTCATTGATGTCCGGGGGTAATACCTCAATATTGTGTTCTTTACATTCATTTATGTAAAGAACAACTTTATCGGTATTGTTCATATCGCAGGAAAGCAGGGCGGCCATGAACTGGGGCATATAGTGGGCCTTCAGGTAGGCCGTCTGATAGGAGACTAAAGCATATGCTGCCGAATGGGATTTGTTGAACCCGTAGCCGGCAAACTTGGCCATGAGGTCAAAAATATATTCCGCCTTGTCTTTCGGGTGGCCGTTTTTCAGGGCCCCGGCCATGAATTTGACCTTCTCTGCATCCATTACCTCGGCTATTTTTTTACCCATTGCCCGACGCAGAATATCGGCATCGCCAAGAGAGTAACTTGCCAGGATATTGGCTATTTTCATAACCTGTTCCTGGTAGACGATTACCCCGTAGGTTTCTTCGAGAACGTACTTTATATCCGGCAGCGGATAGTTGGCCGGTTTTCGGCGATGCTTGGTCTCGACAAAGTCGTCCACCATGCCGGAGTCGAGTGGGCCGGGCCGATAGAGGGCAACGAGCGCTATAAGGTCGCTGAACTGTTCCGGCGCCAGTTTGACCAGCAGTTCGCGCATGCCGGAACTCTCCAGTTGGAAAACACCCTGTGCATCGCCACTGCAGAGTAGGGCAAACGTCTTGGCGTCATCCATCGGGATGGTATCGATATTCAGATCCGTGCCGATATCTTTTTTGATATGTTTGAGTGCCTTGTCGATTACTGTCAGAGTCTTCAGGCCGAGAAAGTCG
This sequence comes from Desulfobulbales bacterium, assembly GCA_038204235.1. Classification (GTDB taxonomy): domain Bacteria; phylum Desulfobacterota; class Desulfobulbia; order Desulfobulbales; family Desulfocapsaceae; genus Desulforhopalus_A. The sequence goes on along the minus strand of JBBRDD010000156.1, from coordinate 5,850 downwards.
AACTTAATCAGGCCCGTCATCTCCGTGTGCTTCATATCGTACTGAGTCAGGGTTTCTTCGTTGCTTCCACGGCAGGTCGGGAGATACTGGGTCATCGGACCGGGGGAGACGACCACTCCGGCTGCATGGGTGGAGGTGTGTCGGGCCAGCCCCTCGAGGGTCTTTGATACCGAGATAAGTTCGGCAATGCGGGGATCATAATCGGCTGCTTCCTGGAGTTTCGGTTCCTCTGCCATCGCTTTTTTGATGGTCATTTTCAGCTGCTCCGGAATGAGCTTGGCCACTTTGTCGACTTCGCCAAACGGGATATCGAGCGCGCGCCCCACATCGCGGATAACTCCCCGGGCCTTCATCGAACCGTAGGTGACAATCTGGGCCACATGATCGGCGCCACCATATTTCTGGCGAACATAGTCGATAACTTCGCCACGTCGTTCCTGACAGAAATCGATATCGAAGTCCGGCATCGATTTTCGTTCGATATTAAGGAACCGTTCAAAGATAAGCCCATAAGGGATGGGATCGATATTAGTGATGAGCATGCAGTACGCGGCAAGACTTCCGGCACCGGATCCTCGCCCGGGACCAACCGGAATGTTATGTTTCTTGGCCCAGTTGATAAAATCGGCGACGATCAGGAAATAGGCCGGAAAACCCATAGTACTGATGACGTCAATCTCCATGGTCAGTCGATCAGTGTAAATTTTTTCAACTTCGGCGTTGAACGTACCGGCTGCACGCATGTCGTTAAAGCGGGCTTTGAGCCCATTCCAACAGGCGTCTTTGAACATCGAATCGAGGGTTTCACCTTCTGGTATCGGAAAGTTAGGAAAATAGTAGTCGCCGAAGTTGATTTCGAGATTGCAGCGATCCGCAATTTCCTGGGTAGTCGCAATTGATTCGGGGCAATGGTTGAAGCTTTTCCTCATAATCTCGGGGGATTTGAAGTAAAACTCATCCGTTGAAAAGCGAAATCGCTTTGGGTCGTTGATAGTTTTTCCGGTTTGGATGCACAGCAACAACTCATGGGCGTGTGCTTCCTCTCTATTGAGGTAGTGGCAGTCGTTGGTGGCAACCAGCTTGACTCCCATTTTTGCCCCCAAAACCTTGAGACCGTCGTTGACCTGCTGTTGTTCCGGAATACCATTTTCCTGAATTTCAAAATAAAGACGGTCACCAAAAATATCTAACAGCTCACGGGCTTTTTTTTCGGCGCCTACCATGTCATTCTTGCCAATGAGATGGGGAACTTGGCCGTGCAGACAGGCGGTCATCGCAATGATACCTTCGTTATTTTCCCGCAGCAAATCCATATCAATTCTCGGTTTATAATAAAATCCCTCAAACTGAGCGATGCTGGCCATTTTCATCAGGTTCTGGTAGCCGGTGTGATTCATGGCCAGGAGGATGATATGGTAGGCGATGGTTCCATCAACTATTTTTTTGACCCGCATGTCCCCCGGAGCTATGTAGAGTTCGCAACCGACAATCGGTTTTATACCGGCTTTTTTGGCCTTGGAATAAAACTCGAGGGCACCGAACATTGCCCCGTGATCGGTCAGGGCGACGCTGTCCATGCCGTATTCTTTACATTTGTCCAGAAGGTCGGCAATACGGATGGCTCCATCCAGGAGACTGTATTGGGAGTGAACGTGGAGATGGGTAAAGCCTGCACTCATAATTATTCCTTATATCCTTGGATACTTTCGAGATGGGCGCCGGAAAGGATAGCACCGCTAAGTTTTGCACCGGTTACGTTGGCCCGAATGAGATTACTCCCGGTGAGATCTGCGTTGCTGAGGTCAGCGCCTGTCAGATTGGCTCCCGTCAGTTTTGCACCTGACAGGTTGGTACCGGCAAGATTTGCCCGTCGAAGATTTGCAGAATGGAGATCTGCACCCGATAGGTTGGCACCGGCTAGATTTGCTGCTACCAACTGTGCTCCCACCAGGACGACACCGGGTAAATCGCAGTCGGGACAATTGCGGGCAAGGCTTATCAGGGTATGTTCCTGTTCTTCCTTGCTCAGGGGGGCGGCAGGGGAGGCTTCTTGATCCAGAGGGAGAGTATTACTCTCATCAGACAGGGACTGGCCTGTCGCCTCGGCCTTACCATCAGGTACCCTTGTTCCGGTATAAGAGCGTGCACCATTCGAGGCAAAAAAGACATAGGAATTTTTTTCCTTGAAAATCTTATAACACTTGAGATCTCCATAATACCAGTGAACAAATTTCATACAGAGTTCATCACCGGCAGAAATAGACCATTTTCCTGCATCTTTTTCTCCTTGAAGGCTTGTTGCGCTAAGGTGACCGTCAGGCAGATAGTGCACCCTGGCATCCATATCAATCGATTCAAGATGAAGAGTATCGTCAGTCAATAACTCCTGTAATTGCGCTTTAGTCAGTGGTGCGTTCCCGGCGTCTATCAATTTCTTCATGGTCACAGGAGCACAGGCACAGAGAGAGCTGAGGGCAATAATTAAAAAATAATGGCGAATTCGAGATTTCACGTTAAACTCCTTTGTGCGAGTACTGAGAAAGGTTATCAGTTGGGGTGACAGCAAATTAATAGCATAGAAAAAACGATTTTGCACACCAAATCTTCAGTTCTGGGAAAGAGCAATATGTATTGTAAATACAATCACATATATTGATTTCTGCAGGTGATTCTCAGAGACGGTGAGACGCGCAGGGAATAGCTGCGGGGAACTATCATTTTACCAGCTATCATACTCCGATCAGGTCTCTTTATGCACTATTATATTGTTTATTGTTGTCGAGTGTGCGGGGGAGGTTTTTACATTTTTCTGGTACGCGGGAACAGCGCTCATGCAAGCTTGCCATCAGCTTTTCAGACCAGCAGAGACAAATAAAGAGAGAGTTTTTTCTGATGCTTCTTTATGCCGGCAAATACTTATCAAAGCCAGAGATTCTGATAAATGTACGAATTGACTACCTGTTGCTGAAAAACTTGATGCACAGAGAGAACACACATCCAGCCAATTCTACACCTCAATCTTAAACGCGGGGCGTTTTTTCCGATTCTTCGTTTCTTCCTTGATTTTGCTGCTCTCTTTCAATATTAAACCTCTCTTTAATCTTTGCATAGGAAACCAGCTGTATTTCGCGATCCGACGGGGTGAGAAAGGATTCGAGTTTTGTTTTCAGGATGACCGGATTCAGTTCAGAGTTGATAGATATGACGCCTTCCATGATGATTTTCTGTAATAAAAGTTCCTGATTGGTCCGCTCCTTGACATTGGCGGCGAACGGTAAAAATAAAAAATTTGAAAATATCAGACCGTACAATGTTGAGGTAAGGGCGAGGGGAATGGCCTGCAATATGACGGAGGTGTCGCCAATACCCCCAATCATGGTGATAAGGCCAACGACTGAGCCGACAATTCCAAAAGCCGGAAGATAGTCGGCTATTGCCCGCAGCACCCGTTCTGAGTCTTCTCTTCTCAGGCGGAAAAAATACATCTCGGTATTGAGGATATCGCGGATTTGTTCAATTTGATAGCCATCTATCATACAGCCGAGTGCCCTACGCAGAAAAAGAATTGTTGTCTCGTTTTCTTTGTTTTGCAGAGACAGTATTCCTTCCATGCGCGAGCGAATGGATAAATCTATAAGGATGTTGATTATCTCCGTCTCTTTCATCATCGGTTTTCGATAAGCGGCGCTGAGAACTTTGGTAACAATATGCAGTTGTTCTAATCTGAAGCTGACCAGGGCCGCGGAAAACGACCCGCCAATGACAATGAGTAGTCCGGAGAGATTAAAATAAAGGCTGATATTGCCGTTTATAGTAAAACCGACAATAAAGAGGGCACTGCATAAGATGAGTCCGATGAGGTTTTTATATTTCATAAAAATAGGGGATACCGTTACTTCAGGTTTTGTTCCGTGGCAGGCACAGGATTTGGCAGTCTTTTCGAGACGATGATCTCCACTCGGCGATTTTTAGCACGATTTTCAGCAGTTGTATTCGGCTCAATAGGGCGATAGGAGGCATAGCCGCTGACCACTAATTGATTGGGGTTCATGCCCATATCATCGATTAGAAAACGAGCCACAGTACTTGCTCTGGCTACTGAAAGCTCCCAGTTGCTCTTAAACCGGTTCGAACGCATCGGCAGATTGTCGGTGTGCCCGACGACGTTTATCATATAAGGAGTATGCTGCATAACCTCGACCACTTTCTGCAATGACGTTCTGGCTTCACCGGACAGTTCGCTTTCCCCGACGGCAAAAAGCAGATCGCCGGTAAGAATTATGCGCATGGTCTTGTCTGGTACAATATCGATCGCGGCAAATTTATCAAGGCTATTGTTTTTGAGAGCGTCCTGGCTGAGCGTATAGATTTCCTGGAATCGATCAGACTCTTCTTTTTGAGGTTCTTCGCTTACCGGTCTGCTGGGCTCGATGATCGCTGCAGCTGGCGGGGGAGCCGGGGAAAGAGTATCCTGTGCAGAGTCAATTTTTGGGGGAGGCGCACCACTGACGACGGTCTTCTCCTGCTGCTCCTCGACTGTGGCAGTCGAGGATACCGGCTCACTCTTTAATCCAGGTTCGGATTTTGTGGGCTGTGGCGTGGTTTCCGGCGGGGAAACTGCATCATGGTCGAGTGATTCAATTGGTATCTTTTCGACTTTTTTAATTGTTCCGGCAGTGATAAGCGGCAAGCCGGGTGAAATTGGTGCAAAAGGAAAGGTCGCACCACTGGAATCGAGTGTCTGCAGGGCTTCAGTGGTATCGCCGCCAATGACCTCAGGCGTCTTCTTGGCAAGAAATTCCTGATGTGCCGTCTGGTAAGCAAACATGGACAAAAACAGCACGAACATGGTCATCATCAGATCGGACCAGGCTATAGACCAGTGCGATGCCCGAGGTAAGGAGGAGGTAAAGGTATTGTCATCTATATGAAAAACAGTATTGCTCAGAGATCGTCGGTCGATATTGACAAAATGTGAAGCATACCTGTTCTTGCCTGCACCTATCGGGAAGTCGGTGATTTCCAGAAGACCCTCCTGCGACGAAGTTGCAGGAGGGTCTTCTTGAGGTAATCGTACTTTGGTCATTATGTTATTCAGCTCTATTTGGATCCGGGCTCTGCAGTGGAGCAGTAGGTCAGTTGTACCTATTGATTTTGTAATTTTGGTATTACTAATGCTATCATATCGTCAAAGTGGTCGACAACCAAAGCAGAATTATTAAAATCAACAGAAATCTCTTTCTTTTGTGGTATCTGGGCTCAACCCAAATTCCTTTACAGGACATTTTTTTTGAACTCTTCGAGTCCATTTCTTTCAATGAATCGGGATGCTCTTTCTTTTTTCTTTGCGTTCTTTTTATAAAACTCGATACATTTCATGATTAACGAAATTGCATCGTTGTCTGACAAATCGATGGCGAGAATGTCGCCAATTCTGGGACGATTTCCTGAATGGCCGCCAAACGAAATTGTCCAACCGTTTTTCTTTCCCAGCACTCCTATATCCCGAACAAAATTCTCGGCACAGCAAAATTGGCAACCTGAAACACCGATCTTGAGTTTGGCCGGCAGTTCTTGGCCGGCCAAAAGATTTTCAATTTGTATGCCGAAACCGAGAGAGTCCCTTACACCGAATTTGCACACCTCGGTTCCCGGACAGGCCTGGACGTAATGCAGACACAGCTCGGTCGCTTTACCCGGGTCCATGCCGAGATCTTGATAGACGTTCTGGAGATCTTCTTCTTTCAGACCGACCAGGGCTATGCGTTGACCTGATGTGAGTTTGACGATCGGAATGTCGTATTTTTCTACCGCGTCGGCGATGGCGCGCAGATGGTCGCGGTTGAGCAG
>JBBRDD010000155.1:0-11989 GCA_038204235.1 Desulfobulbales bacterium | reverse complement strand
AGGGTGCGTGAAATCTCACTGATGATATTGAACGGCAGCATGATTGGTGTCGGCTTCATGTAGGATTGCAGATAATCAGGCAGCCCCTGTTCCACAATGCCGTAAAATGGTACCGCCACAAAGACACACAGTGAGAGCGCCACAGTCGTCGAGAGCGAGCCGGTGGGAGGTTCGTAGCCTGGAAAGATGGTACAGAGACTGGCTGCAGCGACGAACAAAAAGATCGTCCCCAGAAAGCCGAGGTAGGTGCGTGGCTGCCTCAGGCCCACCTCACCGATCTGTTTCTCGATGCCGGTGACGATGATCTCCAGCAGATTCTGCCAACGGGTTCGTGTCAGGTCCTTAGAAAGATGCCGGGTGATCAGTTTTGAGCCGACTGCGAGCAGGAGCATCAGGCCCCAGGTGAACACGATGGTTGCGTTGAGTTTAACAAAACCGTGTTGCCAGAAAATGATTTCATCAGGACTCAGTCGCATGGCCGGTCTCCTTGGCTGGCAGGATATGCTGGTTTATCTGCAGGTCGGTATATCGGGTGATGATGATTCGCGCGATGATGAATCCAAGCAGACAGAGCATTACCCTTTGCCAATCATCGCGAGCAACAACATACAAACCCGCCAGCACAATGGTCGTTCGCAACACCAGGCTTCCAAGGAACCACAGGGCCGGCCGTGTGGATGAAAGCCCCTTGTGTACAGTCCACCACAGGCCGCCGAAAAACAGCATCCCGAGAACAAAACCGGCCACGATAACGAGCAACAGCGTCAATACCTCATTCATCAGTATCCTCCTGGTCTCTCTGTATTTCCCTGTCTTCTTTTGCCACCCAATGCCAGGCATTCAGACAGCCGATCCCTAAGCCGGCAACCAGTAGCATCAGCGTCCAGGAATGGCTTCCGGTGTGTCTCGCATCCAGCCAGATACCAAGGGCCGCGCCGAGCAGGGTTGGAACCACCACCGACCAGCCGACGAGCCCCATCATCCCCAGACCAAACCAGACGTTCTGGGTGGTCTTTCGCTGCGCCCGGAGCTTGTTCCTGGCCTTCCTGCCGACCTCCTGGCCGAGCGGCGTCTTCGACGTCACTGGATGTTTTCCGGCTTCATCAGCCATGCTGAAACTCTGCAAAGCGGCGGATGAAACCACTTTCTATTTTCGCCAGCACTGAACGAACGTTTTGTTCCCGTTCGTTCAGATCGAGAAACTCTTTCTCAACTGCTTCATGCAGTTGGCTGAGATCTGTTCCACCGATGGCATTGCGTACGGAAACAGATACATTTTGGCCTACTTTCACCAGGACCCCTTCATCGACGGCCACGTACACTTCGCCCTCTTCTTCGTTTTCGTAGATCAATATTCCGGGCACGAGAGGCGCGATGCAGTCGAGTCTCTGGGGCAGGAACCCGTACGATCCAGCCCGGGTTTCGGCCACGATACGTGCAATGCCGGTTTTCTCGGTGAAGATCTGAAACGGCAGGAGAATTTTAAGCGTCATGAGCGACGGTTGCATTTTCGGCCTCCTTTTCTGGGTTTCGGGTGGTTTTTTTCCTGACTTCATCAATAGTCCCGACCATGTAAAACGCACTTTCAGGGTAGTCGTTCAATGCATCATTTAAGATTTGCTCACAACCGTCTAAAGCATCTTCCAAGGTAACGAGTTTTCCTGTCAGGCCGGTGAATTGCTCGGTCGTGAAAAATGGCTGGGTGAGAAAACGCTCCAGTCGACGGGCACGGGCAACGACTTTGCGATCCTCAGGTGAGAGTTGCTCCAGGCCGAGCATGGCGATTATGTCTTTGAGTTGCGCGTATTGGGCAAGCGTTTTCCTGATTTCCCGGGCCAGGCCATAGTGTCGTTCGCCGATGATGCCGGGTGTGGCCATCTTGGAACTGGATTGCAGTGGATCGATGGCGGGGTACAGCCCTTCGGCTGCCCGCTTGCGTGACAGTACGATGGATGACGAGAGATGCGAAAAGGTGTGGACTGCCGCCGGGTCGGTCAGATCGTCTGCCGGCACATAGACCGCCTGAATGGATGTGATTGCCCCTGCGTCGGTGTTGGCGATACGCTCTTCAAGATGTGACAGCTCCGTACCCATGGTCGGCTGATATCCCAGACGCGACGGCATTTGCCCCATTAAGCCTGATACTTCCATGCCGGCCTGAATAAAACGAAAAATGTTATCGATCAGCAGAAGCACGTCACGGTGCTCATCGTCCCGAAAATATTCAGCCATGGTCAGGGCGGCGTGGCCTACGCGGAACCGGCTGCCCGGTGGTTCGTTCATTTGACCGAAGATCATCACCATGTTTGGCAAAACGCCTGCATCCCGCATGTCTCGGTACAACTCCTCGCCTTCACGGCACCTTTCGCCGATTCCGCAAAAAATGCTGACCCCTTCCTCGTGTCCGATCATGTTGTGAATCATTTCGGTCAGTAAAACAGTTTTGCCGACACCTGCTCCGCCGAAAAGGCCGGCCTTACCGCCACGCTCCAGTGGAACCAGAACATCGATGACCTTTATCCCTGTTGCAAAAACCTCGGATTTGGAAGAGCGCTGTGCCAGCGTTGGCGGGTTGCGATGGACTGTGCGCCATACGATATCGGTCGGTGCCGGCTGCCTGTCAATAGTGTTCCCGAAAACATCGAACATGCGCGAGAGAATTCCCTTGCCGACCGGAGCCTTCAGAGGCCCGCCCGTATCCTCAACCGCATCTCCGCGGGCAAGTCCCTGAGTGGGGGTCAGCGCAATTCCACGGACGCGATGGACGTCGAGCTGAGCGAGAACTTCTATAACAATTGCCCCCCCATTGGCGTGCAGCAGTGAATAGATGGGAGGCAACCGTGCCTCGAAAAGAATATCTACTACGCTGCCACGAACCAGGAGCACCTGCCCGATGTTGTTAATAACTACTTTTTTTTTCATAGCGCATCCAAGTGGAAATCGCTCAATTCATGTGGATGTTCGTGATTCTCATGTCTTTCACTCTGTTCCTGCACATTGCCTGCTCGTGGTTGGTCTCTTATATGCTGTTGACTTGTATTTATATTTGCAAACTCTGCGCCAGGAACCAGTTATTCTCAAGGGTGTTTTGATTGCTGTAATATTACTGGATGCTATCCAGCTGCCGGGTTGGAGGTAAAGCTGTAATCCGGCCAATATATTTTGCTTCCTACCGTATTTAGCGTGTCCTCCTGCCTATTTTGTCGATCTTTCAGTTTGGGTCGCTCTCTTTTGGCAAAGGCGCAACCGGCGTCCACCCCCCTCCCAGAGCCTTATAGAGGCCGATAAGGTTGGAAGTCACGCCTCCTTTACTTAAGGCCAGTTGATTTTGCAGAGAAAGCAGGGCCCGTTGCCCGTTGAGCACATTCTGGAAATCAGTCAGCCCCGAGGTGTATTGATCTTCGGCTATCAGAACGGCCCGCTGGGCTGCCTGCGCTGCCTGCACAAGTGATTGCTGTCTGTGTTGTTCGTCAGCGTAAGCGACAAGCGCATTTTCAACGTCTGCAAGCGCTGTAAGCACCGAAGACTCATACGTGAGCAGGGCTTGTTCCTGGATGGCGTTTCGTACTTCAATGTTTTGTCGTATACGTCCTGCATCGAAGATATTCCAGGCAAAGGCCGGCCCTATGGCATATGCCCTGCTTCCCGTTTTGAACAGGGTGTTGAGTGACAAAGATTCAAGACCAATTACACCGGTCAAAGTAAACTTTGGATAGAGTTCGGCCGTGGCGACGCCAATTGCAGCCGTCTGGGCGGCAAGTACTCTCTCGGCCCTGCGCACATCAGGTCTCCGACGCAATACATCGGCCGGTACGCCTATGGCGATCTCCGGGGGCGGAGTCGGAATGTCTTTACGTTCGGCCAGTGCCTCTTTCAAGAAACCCGGTTTTTCGCCCAGCAGGACGGCGAGCCGGTTTTTCGCCTGTTCCTGACCGATCTGTAAGGGTGGAATCTGTGATCGGGTTTCTTCCAGATTGTACCTGGCCTGTTCAACATCAAGACGACTGGTCAGCCCTGCTTCACTGCGTGTAAGGGTCATTGCATACGTCTGCTCCTGAGCTTTTCTGTTGGCCTCAGCTATCGTCAATCTGGTCTGATACGAACGAACTTCCACGTAGTTGAGGGCAACTTCGGCCAGCAGGCTCACCATGACATCATGCAACCCCTCTTCGCTTGCCTGCTGTGCAGCCCCTGCTGCCTCGACCGAGCGGCGAACCCCACCGAACACATCGAGCTCCCACGCGGCATCAAAGCCTGCGATATATAAATCGTTCGCTGTGCCGCCACCTGTCGCCTCGCTGGTGCGGTTCTTGATGACGGCACCGCCACTGTTAATGGTTGGAAAGCTATTCGCCCCGGCAATACCACGGCGCGCCCGTGCCTCGCGCACACGTGCCTGGGCCTGCCGCAGATCCAGATTGCCTGCCACCGCCCGGTCGATTAATTTGGTCAGGACAGGGTCATGGAAGGTTGACCACCAGGCGGCAAGGGTCCGGGGATCCACACTCTCCCCTTTCAGCCCGCCAGACAGCGAAGTGTTCCATTCTTTTGGTGTGGAAACCTCGGGCGGCACATAATCCGGACCGACTGCCGCGCAGCCGACAAGCAGGAGTTCGAGTAAGAGTCCCAAAAGAATAAAACTCTTTGCTATGCTTCTCATTGTGATCATCCCTTTATGCTTACTTTTCATGCTATACGTACGAATTACATTTAAAGTCAGTGCGTGGTTCAATTAAGGCTGCCGTCAGGTTCAACGGGGGTATGGTCGTCCCATACCGGTTTTGGCAACTCTTCGGCAGACAGCGTTTCCTTCTTCAGGAGCTTTGCCGAGGTTTCTTCCAACAACTGCCTGTTCTGTTGGAGAACCGCCGTTGCCAGCTCAAAGGCCTTGCCTATTCGGTTACGGACTGCTTCATCGATTTCACGTGCGGTCTGTTCACTGTACACACGTGACTGGAATTGCGGCATACCGCTGGTTGCCAGGTATGGTGATTGCTCCTCCGCATAGGTTGCCAGCCCCAGAGTCTCATCCATGCCGTAACGCATGACCATGCTGCGCGCAATATCCGTGGCCTTATCAAGGTCGTTGGCAGCACCCGTGGATAATTTATTGAACACCAGCATTTCAGCAGCACGGCCCCCCAGCAACGAAGCCATCTTGTGCTCCAGTTCTTCGCAGGTCATCAGGTAACGATCTTCGGTCGGCCGCTGGATGTTGTATCCCAGGGCCCCGATACCGCGCGGAATAATAGAAACTTTCTGGACCACGTCGGTCCCCGGAAGAGCGAGGGTAACAAGGGCATGACCGGTCTCATGATATGCCACAACCTTGCGTTCATAGGGGTTGAGCAGGCGATTTTTCTTTTCAAGCCCGGCAACTATCCGTTCAATGGCCAAGGTAAAATCGTCCAGGGTGACCGCATCAGCATTGCGCCGGGTGGCAAGGATTGCCGCCTCATTGACCAGATTGGCAAGATCAGCCCCAGTGAAACCGGTGGTCAATGCGGCAATCTGCTCGAGGTCCACATTGTTTTCTATCTGAATATGCTGCACATGGACTTTCAGAATCGCTATCCGACCTGATTTATCGGGCCGGTCGACCAGTATCTGCCGGTCAAACCGGCCTGCCCGCAACAGGGCAGGATCAAGGATCTCCGGTCGGTTGGTCGCGGCCAGAAGGACAATGCCCTGCTGCGGATTAAAGCCGTCAAGTTCGCTGAGAAGCTGGTTGAGCGTTTGTTCTTTTTCATCATGTCCCCCGGAAAGCGGACCGGCACCACGGGCACGTCCAAGGGCGTCCAGTTCATCGATAAAAATAATACAGGGCGCGTTCTTTCTCGCCTGCTCAAACAGATCGCGTACACGGGCTGCTCCGACTCCGACGAACATTTCAACAAATTCCGAACCGCTGATAGAAAAAAACGCAACAGCTGCCTCCCCGGCCACAGCACGAGCGAGCAGGGTCTTGCCGGTACCCGGAGGACCGACCAGCAACACACCTTTGGGGACCCGAGCGCCGATCCGCCCATATTCCGTCGGATTTTTAAGAAAGGCGACAATTTCTTTCAGTTCATCTTTTGCCTCATCGACGCCGGCCACTTCATCAAAAGTAACCTTTATGTCTTTTTCCAGGTAGATTTTCGCCTTGCTTTTACCAACCGACATAAAACCCGCACCACCCTGTTGTCCTGCTATTTTCCGCACGAAATACATCCAGATCGCAAAGAATATCACGGTAGGAATGATCCAGGACAGCAGGCTGTTGAGCAGTTTGCTCTGCACCTCGCCAGAAAACTGGACATTGTATTGCGAGAGATCTTTGGCCAAATCCGGTTCAACCCGAACAGTGTAAATTTCCCGGCGGCCGTCGGGCAGAGGTTCCTTGAGTTGCGCGCGAAGATTGGAATCGGCGACCTTGATCTGGGCAATTTTTCCATCGTGCAGCAGCTTCTGGAACTCGCTGTACGGTACGGTTTCAACAGGCCCTTCCCCAAGCCATTCCTGCAGGAGCATAATTCCCAGAAAAACAAAAATGAAATACCATAGGTTTATATGTGCTTCCTTTTCCATATTTTCTCTCCTTTCACGACACCTTAAGCAGTCGTGTTAATGCTCTTACGGAACAGGGCCAGAGCGGCCATAAAAAAAACGAAGCCAATGGCGATAATCGCCAGAAAATTTGGCCATATCGACTGAAAACCTGCACCACGGTAGAGAACGGCCTGGGCGAGACTGACAAAATGCGTCGTCGGAGCCAGCTCCATGATCGCCTGGACGATTTTCGGCATGCTCTCACGCGGCGTAATACCGCCGGAGAGCATCTGCAGTGGCAAAATGACCATGATCATCAGCAGGCCGAGTTGCGGCATGGAGCGGGCGATGGTGCCAAGAAAAATACCCATGGAGGTGGTGCAAAAAAGATGCAGTGCGGCACCAAAGAGAAAGAGGGCCACGGAACCGGCGACAGGAACAGCCAGTACCCCCTGCACCATAAAATAGAGGGAAAGTGCAGCCGCGGTCAGCACTACCAGCCCCATGGCCCAGATCTTGGACAGCATGATCTCAACCGACGTGAGCGGCATCACCATGAGATGCTCAAGGGTGCCGTGCTCTCGCTCACGGACAACCGCAGCACCGGTAAGTATCATGGACAGCATGGTGATGTTGTTGATCACTTCCATAACGCTGCCGAACCAGGCACTGGTGCGGTTGGGATTAAATTTCGTGCGAATGGCAAGTCTAATCGGCAATAACGATTCGCCACGATATCTTTGCGCAAATTCGTTAATCTCACCGATTACGATGTTTTCAATATAACCTGACCCAATGAAGGCCTGGGTCACCATGGTCGCGTCGACATCGACCTGAATAGCCGGATGCCTACCAGCCAGCAGGTCTTTCTCGAAATCGGGTGGGATATCAATTGCAAAGATGTACATTCCCCCATCCATACCCGAATCAACCGCATCCAGGGAAATCAACTCCGGCGTTTTAAAATATGGGCCGTAAAAGGCGTTGACAATGCGCCCTGAAAGCTGGGACTGGTCTTCGTCGGTTACGGCGATAGGCGCGTTGTGTAGCTCCATGGATGTGGTCGTTGCAATACTGTAGATCCCCCCCGAAAATGTCCAGACGATTAAGATGATCAACACCGGATCACGAAGGAGGATACGGAGTTCCTTGACACCAAGGCGATAGATATTGGCACATTTATCCATGATCATTTTTCCTGTTTTTTCAGAAAGAACAGGCTCAGTATTGTTAGTGCCGGAATAAACGCGGCAAGGGCGAAAAAGTTTTGGGAAAGCTCACTGAATCCGAGCGCTTTGGTAAAGATGCCGCGGCTGATGATTAAAAAATAGGTCGTTGGAAAAAATTTCCCGATTACAGCTCCGACGCCTGCCATCGACGATACGGGGTTGGTCATACCAGAAAAATTCAGGGCAGCCAGCAGGGTAACAATGGCCGTGACGGCGAGCGCCGCGACCTGGGTGCTGGTAAACGCCGACATCAGCAGGCCCAGGCCGGTGGTGACAGTCACATAGAGAACCGCAGCGATGGTCAGGGCGATGAAGCTGCCTTTAAGCGGTACCCCGAATACAAAAATTGCCAGCACGACCAGACCGAAAAAACTGATCATACTCACCCCGATATAGGGCAACTGTTTGCCGATAAGAAACTCCAGGCGGGTCACCGGGGTTGCATACAGGTTGGTGATTGAACCCAGTTCCTTTTCCCTTACCACTCCAAGGGCCATGAGAATCGCCGGGATGAAAAGCAGCAACAGCGGGATTACTGCCGGAACCATGGCGTAAATACTTTTGAAATCCTGGTTATAACGGTAGCGAACTTCGATATCGGCCATGGAAATCCTGGGCACACTGCCGAAATGGCGAAGCGACAGATCAACCAGATAGGCATAGTGCATTCCCCGCAGATAGCCGGTGATGGTCTCGGCACGAAATGGCATCGCACCGTCGATCCATGCACCGATTTCGGGGTTACGTCCGCGAATGAGGTCTTTGCCGTACCCCGAGGGAATTTCCAGCGCCAGGCTTAATTCGCCGCTGCGCATCCGCCGATCAAGATCAGTATCGTCGACAATCGGCGATCGTTCAATGAAGTAGCGCGAACCGGCTATGTGCTGAATGTAATCAACACTCTCCGGGGTCTGATCGCGGTCCAGCACCCCAAACGAGATATCTTCTACATCCATAGTGATGCCATAACCCATGATGAACATCAGAATAACCGTACCTAAAAGAGCAAAGGTGAGCAGAACGGGGTCGCGCCGTATCTCCAGCGTCTCGCGGTGGGCATAGCCGAAGAGGCGCAGGAGACTGAAAATGCTGCTGCTTCTGCGTATGTGCGGTGGAAATTGTCTATCGGCTGGCGGGCTTTGCAGAGTACTCGGTTTTTCGTCCACAACCTCTTCCAGATAGTCGATGAAGGCATCTTGCAGAGAAGTCTTCCCCCGGGCCTGTATCAGGGCAGCCGGCGTATCGGAGGCAAGCACCTTACCGGCATGCATAAGAGAAATGCGGTCACAGCGTTCGGCCTCGTTCATAAAATGGGTGGAAACGAAAATAGTAACCTTGTCCCGGCGGGAAAGCTCAATCAACAATTGCCAGAACTGATCGCGGGCCACCGGATCGACCCCGGAGGTGGGTTCATCCAGGATGAGTATTTCGGGGCCATGAATTACCGCCACCGCCAGAGAAAGACGCTGACGGATACCGAGCGGCAAACTGGCGGATATTTCGTCTGTATACTCTTGCAGGGAAAAGCGTTCGATCATTTCATCTATCCGGGCTGGTATCAGATCCTGCGGCAGGTGAAATAACTGGGCATGCAGTTCCAGATTCTGCCGGACGGTCAGTTCGGTGTAGAGCGAAAAGCCCTGGGACATGAAACCTACCCGTCGGCGAACCGCAAGGTCATTGGCATCCAGCGTGCGGCCAAACAACATAGCCGTCCCCTCAGATGCGGGCAACAGCCCGGTGAGCATCTTCATGGTAGTGGTCTTGCCGCAGCCGTTGGAGCCTAGAAAACCAAAGATCTCACCCTGGCCAATTTCGAAATTGACATGGTCCACGGCAATGAAATCTCCGAAACGCCGGGTCAGTCCTTCGGCCTTAATAGCCGGTGGGCCGTCGGCAACAGCGGTTCGCGGCGGAACAACCAGCGCTTTATGATCTTTACGTTTTTCCTGGGGCAACAAGGAAATAAACGCCGAGTCCAGGTTGCTGGTGCCGGTCTGCTCGAGTAATTGCCCGGGGCTGCCGGTGGCCAGTACCTTGCCGTCATCCATGGCCACCAGCCAGTCAAACTCTTCGGCTTCCTCCATATAGGCGGTAGACACCAGTACGCTCATACCTTTGCGGCGCGAACGGATGGTATCAATCAGCTGCCAGAACTGCCGGCGGGAAAGCGGATCGACACCGGTCGTCGGTTCATCTAAAATAAGCAGGTCAGGGTCATGGATAAGCGCGCAGCACAACCCTAATTTTTGTTTCATCCCTCCGGAAAGCTTACCGGCAGGACGGTCCCTGAACGGTGACAGCCCTGTAGCGGCCAGCAGCTCGTCGGCGCGACTCTGCCGCTCAGCGCGGTCCTGGCTGAACAGGCGGCCGAAAAATTCGATATTCTCAAGGACCGACAAGGTCATGTACAAGTTGCGCCCCAGGCCCTGGGGCATGTACGCGATGCGTGGGCACACTTGCGCACGGTGCTGCCTGTCACGCATATCACCATCAAGAACCTCCACGTCCCCCTGCTGAATCTTGCGTACTCCGGCAATCAAAGCCAGCAGGCTCGATTTTCCAACGCCGTCGGGACCGATCACCCCTGCCATGCAGGCCGCAGGAATCTGCAGATCGACCGAATCGAGCGCCGTAGTCCGGCCATAGCGATGGCTGAGGTCTGCAACACGCGCTATGCAGACATCCGTTTCAATCATGGCAGTTTCCTGCGCTGTATATCTTCCGGCCATTCAGCCTGCGGGTCGAGACGCACATAGGCGACACCCGGCACCCCGGTTTTCACTTGTTCGAGATGGCTCATCAGTAATTCAGGGGCAATTGTAACCTTAATGCGAAACATGAGCTTTTCCCGCTCTGTTCTGGTTTCAACTGCCTTGGGGGTGAACTGGGCATTGGGGGCAACAAAGGAAACTTTGGCTGGAACGGTAATATCCGGCAAGGCATCGAACACCAGCCGGGTTTCTGCCCCTATCCGCACCCTGCTTGCCTGCGCAGTCGGCAAAAAGATAGTCATATAGACATCACTCAAATCAAGCACGGTGAGGACTTTGCCTCCGTCCGGCAGGATTTCACCAGGCTCAACCAGGCGGTAGAGCACCCTTCCCCTGATAGGGGTTGTAATGATACTATCACTGAGGATCGACTCGATTTCTTCCGTTTTACCAAGAGAACCATCGATCACGGCTTCAGACTGAAGGACCTGCGCCTCGGCTTCAGCCAGTAGTGCCGATGCTGCTTCCATTGCCGCGCGGTCATGATCAAGCTGTTTTGCGGCAATGGCAAATTTATTCGATTGATAGGTTGCCTGCGAGCGCTCATAGTCCTTTTTGGTGACAACCACTTCACTCTTTCTTTGCTGTACCAGCGCCTGGGCATATCTTTTAGCCTGGCGTGCCTGTTCGACGGAGGCCTCGGCCTGCCTGTGCATGGCCTCCAAAGTTTTCGTATCGATTCGAGCCACAACCTGGCCTGCCTGGAGAAAATCACCTTCACGACAGAGTATTTCAGCAACACGCCCTTTGTTCTTCGTTGCGATGTCAACTTCGGTTGCCTCAATGCGGCCGTTTCCCGAGGCAATGGCGTCAGGTTGTTCCTCCGCCTTGTGCCGGAACCACAGCCAGCCGCCTGTACCGGCAACTGCAACGAAGATAATCCCGATAATAAGCCTGTTCTTGAATGTGTTGTCAGCCATGCGATGCTCCACCAGGTTAAGTCTTTGTATATGAGTTTTACCTGCTTAGGGATTGCAGAAAACATGCCACCTGACGAATGAAGCAGAGACAACACAATATTAGCTATTTATTTGTAAAATATAGAAAATTGGTTGGTTTTGTTCGAGAGACTAATAAAATTTGCAACCTATCTACAAAAATTTGCAGAATCAGCAAAGCTATCGTTTTTTATGAGATTATCAGTAAAATAGCACCGGTAACAACGTACCGGTTGGATGCCGGTTGACAAAGACTGAGAACAGCCGGAAAAAGCAGGATGGTCTGTTCTTCTCCCGCCAACGAGCATTGGGGGATAAGAACAGTTAGCATCAGCCCCGAAACAGCGCTTTTATTGACAGAAGCACCCCTATCAATTGATAAGATACTGATATGGTTAACACCGTCAATATTAAACAAGTGTCCCTTGCCTCTTTTTTCGCCGGGCTTCCCGGCGCTTGCAAAAGGTTAGTTAACATCTTCCAGTTCATCGTCAGAGGCGGGGTCATCGTGTAACGA
>JBBRDD010000154.1:0-12030 GCA_038204235.1 Desulfobulbales bacterium | reverse complement strand
GATATTGGTGTTGCCGGCGGCAATGGTGTCGGTATAATTTTCAAGAAAGGCGAAATCTGGCGAAAGGTTCATGAAGATCAACTGTTGGAAGTCTTTATGGCCGAGTTGAAAAAGATGGAAGAAGAGGGGCAAAAAAAATAATATGCGCTATTCACAGACACTGTTACCAACTTTAAAAGAAACACCCGCGGAAGCGGAAGTAATCAGCCACAGACTTATGCTGCGGGCAGGTTTTATTCGTAAGCTCACCGCCGGTGTTTACACCTATCTGCCAATAGGTCTTGCGGCCATCCGCAAGGTCGAAAATATTGTCCGTGAGGAGATGAACCGTGCCGGTGCCCAGGAACTGCTCATGCCGATGGTCCAGCCTGCCGATCTATGGGTTGAGACCGGACGCTATGAAAAATACGGGCCGGAATTGTTGCGTTTTCGGGATCGTCATGATCGGGAATCATGCCTCGGACCGACCCATGAAGAAGTGATCACCGATATCGCCCGTAAGGAATTGCACTCATACCGGAATCTGCCTATTAACCTATACCAGATTCAGACCAAGTTCCGTGACGAGATTCGACCGCGTTTTGGCCTTATGCGGGGCCGCGAATTTATCATGAAAGATGCCTATTCGTTTGATGTAAGCGATGAAGCTGCCGGGCTTTCCTATCAGAAAATGTTTGACGCCTACAAACGCATCTTTACCCGCTGTGGTCTTTCTTTTCGGGCCGTGCAGGCAGATTCGGGGGCAATCGGCGGCAGTTTCTCTCATGAGTTTATGGTGTTGGCCGATACCGGAGAAGATACTATTGTTGTCTGTAAAAATTGTGAGTACGCCGCTAATATGGAAAAAGCGGTTGTCAAACTGGTGCCGGTCGACCAAAAGGCAGCTCCCGGCCTGATGGAAAAAATTGAGACGCCCGGCAAACGAAAGGTCGATGCCGTCTGTGAATTTTTGGGTATTGAACCCCGCCAGCTGGTAAAAACGATGGTGTTCAAGGCAGACGGCAAACCGGTTGGTGTGCTGGTTCGCGGAGATCGGGAAGTCGAAGAGGTGAAGCTGAAAAACTTGCTTGGCGCAGCCGATGTCGAACTGGCAGACGATAAAGAGGTATTCGACGCTACCGGCGTGCCGACAGGTTATCTGGGACCGGTCGGTGTTTCATTGCGTATCGTCGCCGATCAGGAAGTTGCCGCTATGCAGAATTTTTACGTCGGGGGCAACGAGAAGAATTTTCATCTGAAAAACGTTAACCTGGGTCGTGATTTTCAGGTGGAGGCGGTGGCTGACCTGCGCCAGATCACCACCGATGATCCCTGCCCGGAATGCGGCGGTAAACTTGAAACCACGGAAGGGATTGAAGTCGGCCATGTATTTAAACTGGGTACCGGCTATTCCGAGTCGATGAATGCCACCTTTCAGGACAAAGACGGCCAGTCTAAACACTTTGTCATGGGCTGCTACGGCATCGGTGTCAGTCGTATCGTCGCCGCGGCAATTGAACAGAACCATGACGAGAAAGGTATCATCTTTCCCGTTCCCCTGGCACCATATACCGTCATTATCGTTAATCTGGGCGGTAGCGATGAGACGATCAACTCTGCGGCTGAAAAACTCTACCAGGATCTTATGGCGGCGGGCCTGGAAGTGCTGCTTGATGACCGGGATGAGCGACCGGGCTTCAAGTTTAAAGACGCCGATCTGCTGGGAATTCCGTATCGTGTGACAGTCGGAAAAAGTTTTAAAGAAAACGGTACGATGGAAATAAAGCACCGCAGAGATGGTGTTGTCGAAGAGCTGAAACCGGAGGAAACCGTCGGGCGTTTAAAGACAGCAATTTTTGCCCAACTGAGTAAATAACCGACAAGTTGTCCATGACCAATCCATCCACAGTAAACCCGAACGGGCTGAAAATTATTGCGGGAAACTACCTGCACGGCGTCGATCTGTCGCCGATCGATGAGGCGTGGGAAATCGTTTGCCGGGTCCACCAGGGGCAACGGCATTTTTCCGGGGAACTGTACATTATCCATTTGCTGGAAGTCGCGTCCATGCTGGCTTCCATGCACCTTGATTTTGATACTGTTCTGGCCGGTCTGCTGCACGGGGTTTTGAAAGAAGGGGTGACCGTCAAGGAGCTTACCGCTAAATTCGGCAAGGATGTCACGGGCATTGTTGAAGGATCGACGAAGATAACTAAAGTCACCTATAACAGTAAGCTGGCCAGTCAGGCGGATAACCTGCGGAAAATGCTGCTGGCTATCGCCACCGATATCCGGGTGTTGCTGGTGAAGCTGATCGATAGATTACTCGATATGTTCCTGCTCGATATGGTCGACAGAGAGCAACAGCTGGACATGGCCAGGGAGACCATGGATGTCTACGCTCCTTTGGCCAGCCGCCTTGGTATAGACTGGCTGAAGCGTGAACTTGAGGACAATGCCTTTAAATTTTTATATCCGGAAGAACACTACAATCTCTCGCATACAATGGAGAGTTCTCTTGATGAGCGGCAGCGATATGTCGATGAAGTCATCGCCATCCTCCATGAAAAGCTGGCAGAAAGTAATATTAAGCCCATCCGTATCATCGGTCGTCCCAAGCACCTTTATTCCATCTACAAGAAACTCATCGCCCAGAACATATCCCTTGACCGGGTCTATGATAAGGTTGCCTTCCGGATCATCGTCGATACGGTGAACGAATGCTATGAGGCGCTTGGTACTATTCATGCCAACTGGTTGCCGGTGCCTGGCCGGATCAAAGATTTTATTTCTGTCCCCAAGGCTAATAATTACCAATCTATGCATACCACGGTCGTGGGCCCTCGTGATCACTTTATCGAGATCCAGATTCGTACCGACCAGATGGACCGGGTTGCCCAGGAAGGGGTTGCAGCCCATTGGGCCTATAAAGAGGGACAAAAGGTAAATAAGAACGATGCCAAACTTTTCCGTGAGCTGAAAAAACTTGTCACCTCTCTGCAGGACGTTGAAGATCCAAGAGAATTTCTCGACAGTCTTATCGGCGAACTTTATGATCCCGAGGTGTATGCCTTGACCCCGACTGGCGAAGTCAAGGAATTTCCTCTTGGCAGCTGCCCCATTGATTTTGCCTATTCTATCCATACCGAGGTTGGTGACCACTGTGTTTCGGCAAAGGTCAACGGTAGGCAGGTACCGCTCAAATATCAATTGCAGACCGGTGATATAGTTGAGGTTGTCACTTCGCCTACGCAGATTCCCAGGCGGGGCTGGCTGGATCTGGTCAAGACCAGCCGGGCGAGAACCAGAATACGGTCCTGGTTGCGGCGTGAAGAAAAAGAAAAGGCCCTGAAGCTTGGTCGGGAAATCTGTGAAAAAGAGATCAAAAAACATGACACATCGCTGAAGAAAATTATTAAAAGCGGTCATATTCGCCTGATACTCAAGCAGCTGCACTGTAACTCACTGGATGAGCTGCTGGTTAAGGTCGGGAGCGGGGTAATTACCGTTCAGAACCTGATCAAAGGACTCCAGCCGGCTGAACTCCGTAAAGAGAATGAACCTGTTGTTACCGACCTGCCGCCGGAAGAACTGGCCAGTCGCATGGTGAGCCAGCATGTCAGCGAAGATGGCAAAGACATATCCGGCGTAACCATCGATGGTATCGACGGTATGCTCGTTAAAGTGAGTCAATGCTGCCGTCCGCTGCCGGGGGATCCGATCGTCGGTTTTATCACTATGGGGCGCGGTGTCTCGGTGCATAAGTCAAATTGTCACAATCTCCTCAGTTCCGATCCCAAGCGATGGATAGATGTGTCCTGGTCCGGTATTGCCGAGAAAAATTTCAAAGTCGGCATCCATGTCAGTGCGGAAAACAAACGGGGCATCTTTTCGGAAATCAGCAGTTCCATCAATCTCGATAATGCAAATATCGTTGATATTTCTGCTCATACCACCCCGACGGATCAGGCGGACATGACAATCTCACTGGAGGTGGAAAACCTCGATCATCTCAATATCCTCATGCAGCATCTCCGGCAACTGCCGGCTGTCATCAATGTGCGCAGACTGTAGGGGGTTGAAAAGGGTTGTGGTGGCTGGATGAAGATGGTCTGTGATGTGTGTGGCAATACAAGAGAGAACTCAGGCTTGGCGTGCCCCTTTTGCGGCAGTAAAGCTGATGTTGCCGAACTCAAAAAAAAGGCCGTTTATGTGCATAAAACAGTCAATCTTGAGGCGGGACGTCCGCTTGCGGATGTTGCCCTGCAGCGATTGCATGAAATAATAGAAGATTCGGCAAGAAATAATATCAACATACTCACCCTGATCCATGGCTATGGCTCGAGCGGCAAAGGTGGGGTGATCCGAACGGAATGCAGAAAAACGCTTGATTTTTTTAAGACGAAAGGGTTGATCAGCGATTTTATCGTCGGGGAGGAGTTTAACAAACGCTCTGGAGTGGTCAAGTCTCTGCTGCGGCGTTATCCTCAACTTGGAACCGATAAACACCTGAACAAGGGCAACCGGGGAATTACCCTGGTGATATTCACGTTTGGCCTGCTGGCGCTGCCAAGGCTGCTTCTAACAACAATCTATAACGCGACTCTGTGGTCGTAAATGCGGTAAAATATAAAACTTCGTAGGAGGAGTTTCTAATGAAAAAATATTTGGTGTCGGCAGTTCTTGGACTATGTATTGCACTACCTGCCGTGTCTCAATCTGCACCACCAGCGAGTTTTGAAGAAAAGATCAGCTATAGTATGGGATTTGAGGTCGGCAATTATTTTAAGGGAGCTGGTGGAGATATTCAGCAAAAATTTCTGGTCCAGGGTATCGAAGATGCCTACAAGGGAGGGAAACCTGCATTGACTCCTGAAGAAATGCAGGCTATCCAGAAAGAATTTGCCCAGAAGATGCAGGCGAAGCAGAAAGTCAAGATGGAAGAAATGAAAGCTGCGAACCATGCTGCCGGTGTAAAATTTCTCGAAGAAAATAAAAAGAAAAAGGGTGTGACGGTTACGGCCAGTGGTTTGCAGTATGAGGTCCTGAAACAGGGGAAGGGCGACAAAGCCAAGCCTACCGACAAGGTAAAGGTTGATTATGTCGGAAAGCTGATCGATGGGACCGAATTCGATAGTACCAAGGCTCATGGGGAACCTGCCCAATTTCAGGTTGACCAGGTCATAAAAGGGTGGTCAGAGGCGCTCCAGCTAATGAATGTTGGGACCAAATTACATCTGGTCATTCCTTCAGAGCTGGCCTATGGAGAAAATGGTGCTGCCCCGAAAATTCAGCCCAACTCTGTTCTTGTTTTTGATGTGGAGCTGATTGGCATCGAGAAGTAAGGAAACGCCCGGAAAGAAGACTTGCACAGTGAAAAGGCCGTTCGGGTATATCCCGGGCGGCCTTTTTTAGTGACTTAGACATACTCTTCCGTGTGTTTTTACAAGAAGAGTATGTCGTTAAGGAACGTATCCACCTCATGGGAGATTATAAAGAATACCCGTCAAGCGAGTACTGAAAAGAGCACCCGACAAGCGAGTATTAAAAAAATCCTGCAAATCTTTTGGGCGGTGTCAGCACATCGTTGTGCTATCGATCATTTTTTATAAGCAGAAAAATGCCGGTGCATGAAAATATAATGTGTATGCTGAGCGCGGCGATGACCGGTGAAAGATATCCGGCAATCGCCAGAGATTGCAGGGCCCCCCATATCCCCCAGGCGACAAAGGCGAGACCGCAACTTACCGGAATTGCCACCGAGAGATCACGTCCCCATTTTCGATAGGAATAGAGTAGGATGGGCAAGCCGAGTAAGAGCAGCGGTATGCCGAGGAAAATATAGGAGATGCGGCCAAGAAAATTTGTCAGGGCGGCACTTTTTTCATAATCAGTCGTCGCTCGAGCGACTTCTTTATAAAGTTTGGTAAGGGACAGCTCTACCGCTTTATCGGCCGGGACAAGAAAATCTTCAGGTTGCTCGGGTAATTTCACCTTGGTGGTTATAAAATTGCTGATGCGGTAGTTATTATTACCTTCCTGCTGTTGAATCTGACCTTCATTAAAAATCCAGCTGGCGTCTTCAGTGTGCCAGACAGCATCTGCTGCAGTGGTCAATGTTTTAATATTATATTTTTCATCCCAACAGGAATAGGAGAAATTCTTGAAGATATATTCTTTAGGGTTGGGCCAGTCGAATGAATAAAAACCTTCTTTTCCTTTATAATAATAGCGGTTATTGCGCATAATCCCTAGAGGTACCTTACCCTTGACCTGCTCGTACCAGATCTTGTTGGTCCTGGCAATGGTTGCAGGCAAGAGCCACTGGGCCGCCGCAAGAAAAAGCATGGTAAAAAGCACGGACCCGAAAATCAGCGGTCTGATAATCAGCCGAAGAGGGACCCCACCTGCCTTCAGGGCAGTCAGTTCATTGGTATGAGTAAGAATACCAAGAGAAATAACCCCGGAGAGCAGGATAAATACAGGGCCAAGCTGATCGACTACGAAAGGAATCTTCAGGAAAAAAAATTCAAGAGCCAGGATAAGTGGTTTGCCCGCAGAGTTGAAATCATCGATTTTTTCAAAAAAATCAACGAGCAAATAGATTGATGAAAATCCGGCGTTGACAGTAAAGAAATATTTAACAAACTGGCTCAGCAGATAGCGGTTAAGCAAATTCACGTAAGAGGCTCCAACTATCGAATAATGCGCTGACTGAGGAGAAATCCTAAGGCAACCATAGATATGCCAAGGAGATTACTTATCAACAAGTAAGAAACTGCATGCAACGGTTCTCCGGCCTTCAAAAATTCCTCAGTTTCAAGAGCAAAGGTGGAAAAGGTAGTAAATCCGCCGAGAAAACCGGTGAAAAGAAACAGTCTGAACTCACGACTTATATGAAACCTGTCAAACGTACTCCATAAAAAGCCGATCAACAGGCAGCCGAGGAGATTGGCGGCCAGGGTGCCAAGCGGAAAGTTTACCGGAGTTATTTTCTCAGCACAGATTGCTACTGCGTATCTGGCAATAGCGCCAATACCGCCGCCAATACCGATGGCGAATATTCCCTTCATAATTGCTGCTCTTTGCTTGACATTATTTTTAAAGAGTACGATCGTTCAGATGTAGGTAACACTATCGTTTCCGTGCGTCAAGAACCGCCTTTGCCGGAGGTGACGGAAAACACCCTGCCCTTGCAATTCCCTTGATCAGTGTGGTATGATCGAAAATTGTCGTGGTGTTACTATAACCCGGAAGTTGCAGATATATGAGTGAAACAAGAATTATTCGTAAGTTTTTTTATAAGTAAAAATTCCGGTGCAAGAAAGGTCAACCCAACCACATGGGACACTGAAAAAATTATCGTTTATCGGGGACGCTGTTTGATGGCGTTCAACTGTTCTGTTCGTGCGGTTTTTCGTGAAGCTGAACAGATCTTTTTCAACAGGAGGTGGCTGATTTTTGGATGCAATTCCCGATTTTTCTCATCACTTGGTCTAGAAAAGCGGACAAGGTGAGGCGGGGCGATTGCAGCATAAATGAATACTTGGCAATCGTAGCTACAGTTTCCCCTTTGGGGAGCCGATGACCAGGGTTTGTATATCAAATACGCTACTGTTATACCTTATATGGCTCGAAAACAAAAAAAAAGTGATCCCCTGTTATTGTGTAAACAGACTTACAAGAATACTGCCAAGGATCGTTTGCTCGCCTTCTGGAGTGTTTTTAGTAAGGATGATGAAGTCCTTGTCATCATTAACGCCGATCCGGACGCTCTCGCCTCTGCCTTAGCTGTCAAAAGGCTGCTGCGTTATAAAGTCAAAAGTGTGACTATAGCGCACCCCAATGAAATTCGCCGCCTCAACAATCAGGCGATGGTTAAGCGATTGAGAATCCCCATAGAACGGCTCAAGGATGTCAAGATTGACCATTATAGCAAGAAGGTAATGGTCGATTCCCAGCCCAATCATTTGCCTTGCTTTGAAAAGATTAAAATTCATGCGATCATCGACCATCATCCCGTGGCCGCCAAGTTCGACAGTGAATTTATTGATATTCGTCCGGAATACGGGGCCACTTCGACGATGGCCGTTGAGTATCTGCGGGCAGCGGGTATGACGCCCTCGGTGGCTCTGGCTACTGCACTGTTTTACGGCATAAAAGTCGACACGCAGGATTTTGAGCAGAAATCGGTCCTGGCCGATGGCATCTCCTTTCGTTATCTCTTTAACATCGCCAACCGGGATCTGGTCCGCAAGTTTGAGCTCACCGATCTGCGCCAGTCTGAGCTTAAATATTTTTCTATCGCTCTGGCCGAGCTGAAATTTTCCAAAGGACGCTATTACACGCACCTGGGTCGGGTTCGAAGTCCGGACGTCCTGGTGATTGTCGCCGATTTTCTCAATCATGTCGGAGAAATAGATTGGGTCTTTGTCTCCGGAGTACATGGCGAAAAACTAGTAGTTATCTTCCGGTGCGATGGTTATCGTAAAAGTGCCGGAAAGTTAGCGGATAAAATTTTCGGGTCTCTTGGGTCGGCAGGTGGGCACAAGGGTGCGGCAAGGGCAGAGGTGCCTCTGAAAAATCTCCAGCTGGGCGATAAGGAGTTTACTTCCGATACCTTAAAACGTTTTATTATGCGGCATATTTGAAAGAATCCCGGCGTTTTTCGCGTGTACCGGGGGAGCATTTTTGACATAGCTCAGCAATGCAGACTTGCGCGGGGTGCCACTTTTTTTTACCATAAGACGAAGTTATTAGGTGAGGATGCGCTTGAGGCTCTTTGGAGTTGTATGCATCCTTGTGTATGTTTTTTCTGCTTAAGGTGCTCCCATGCTGAGACCTTCCACGCTGGCAATGATCCTGGCCGGCAGTCGTGTCGATGAGTTGAACGTCCTGACTTATTACCGTCCCAAGTCGGCAGTCCCGTTTGGCGGACTCGGCCGGGTTATTGATTTTTCACTCAGCAATCTGGTTAATTCCGGGATCGAACAGGTTGCTCTCCTCAGTCAGTATCACAGCTATTCACTTATCAATCATATCGGTACGGGATCCGCATGGGATATGATCGGACGTTTTCGTCATGTATCCATACTCCCGCCTTTTCTCGGCTCGGAAGCCACGGACTGGTACAGGGGACCGGCTGATGCCATCTATAAAAACCTGGAATTTGTCAAATATCATTGTCCTGAAGAGGTCTTGATCCTGTCTGGTGATCATATCTATAAAATGGATTACCAGGACCTGATTGATTATCATACGGCAAAAGATGCCGACCTGACAGTGGCATTTACCAGAGTTCGCAAAGATGAAGCAAACAGGTTTGGCATCGCGCGACTGGATAATGAGGACGGTGCACGGGGCGGCAGAGTCGTTCAGTATTGGGAAAAACCGGCCGACCCCGAATCGGATTGGGCATCCATGACCGTACTGTGTTTTAAGCCGGAGGTGCTCTATAGTGCCCTGGAAAAAAACCAGGAGAGCGACTCGTATCATTTCGGCAAAGACATTATTCCGACGTTGATGGAGCAAAATAGAAAAATTTACGGTTATAAATTCTGCGGCTATTGGGGGTATACCCGGACAATTAATGAATACTGGCAATCGAATATGGATCTGCTCGGTGACGAACCTCTTATTGATCTGGAGAAATGGGAGTTTCGTACCAACCTTGAACATCGGCATATCCGTGATAATGAGCCCGCCTTGCTGGGTGAGAAGGCCATTGTGCACAACAGCATGATCTACAATGGCTGCAAGATTGACGGGACGGTCATTAATTCGATTCTTTTCCCGGGTGTTCATGTAAAAAAAGGGGCGATAGTCGAAAACTCGGTGATTTTTTTCAGTAATGTCATCAATGATAACGCCCGGTTGAACAAGGTCGTTGCCGATGTGAACAGTAACTTCGGCAGGAATGTGATCGTGGGCCCGGATGTCTGTGTTGCCGGAACGCCGGTGACGATGATCGGCTGGAACAACAAGATTCCAGACCATACTATAATTGGCGAAGGAGCTACTGTCTATCCCCGTATTCCTAGCACCAACTGGCCTGTCAGCTTAAAACCGGGGGAGGTGTTGCGATGAAAAGAGCAAAAGAAGCACTGGTGCTTATTCTCGCAGGTGGCGTCGGCAGCCGTTTAAATATTCTGGTGCAGAAACGGGCCAAGCCTGCGGTACCTTTCGGGGGAATCTATCGGATCATTGATTTCAGCCTCAGCAATGTCATGAACTCCGGCCTGAAAAGGGTAGGGGTGCTGACCCAGTATAAGCCCCTGTCCCTGATGAATCACCTCGGCATGGGTGAGGCCTGGGATTTTACCGGGAGAAGCAGAGGTGTGACGATTCTGCCTCCGCGTACCGGGGAGAAGGAGTATGATTGGTACCAGGGCACCGCCGATGCGGTGCGGCGGAACCTTGATTTTCTAGAATCTCATCCGGCTGAAGAGGTGGTGATCCTTTCCGGCGATCATATCTATCATATGGATTTGGATACGATGATCGAATATCACCGTTCCAAAAAGGCGGATGTGACGATAGGCATGATGGTTGTGCCGAAAAGTGAGATGTATCAGTTCGGTTCCGGCATCGTTGATAAAAACGACAGGATAATTGAATGGGAAGAAAAGCCCAAGGAACCACGGACCAATCTGGCCTCCATGGGGATTTATGTTTTTGATTACCAATACCTTCGCAACACCCTGATGCGCGATAAGGAAGAAATTGATTTCGGCATGCATATTCTGCCTCGGGCTATTGTCGAAGATAACGTCTTTGCCTATCCTTTTTATGGATATTGGCGGGATGTTGGCACAATCCAGGCCTACTGGGAAGCCAACATGGATGTCTTAAAGAAAGAGAGCGGTCTCTCCCCGCAGATGTGGCAGATCCGAACTAATATCGAAACCGAGGGACGGACCGCCGATCGTGCGCCGGCGCGTTTCGGTACATCTTGTCATCTTGACAGATGCATGGTCTCCGCCGGCAGTATTATCAAGGGCTCAGTTATCAACTCGGTGTTGGCCCCGGGGGTGATCGTTGAGAAAGGAGCTGTTGTTAGAAATTCTATTCTTTTCGAAGACTGTATCATCAGAAAAGATGCGGTTGTCGATCTCGCCATTCTCGATAAAAGGGTTCAGGTGGGAGCCGGCGCAGTAGTTGGTTTCGGTGAAAATTATACCATCGCCAATCGACTCAAGCCAAGCCACTTGTACACCGGTATTACGCTGATCGGTAAAGGCGCAGTAGTACCTGCCAATCAGAAGATCGGCAGAAATTGCGTTATCAACAGCAACATTACTGAAGATGCCTACGATGGACAAACGATAGAGGATGGCGAATCGCTCTTTGCCGATGGTGAGGTTTCGTAACCGGTCGACAAAAATGATCGGTAGTCCGATGATAATTGTCGATGACAAGATTGAAAAAGATTGCGCTTTGACAAATCTTGAGTATTATTCCGCCTGATTTTAACCATCAAAAAGTAGTAAGCCCTCGTAGCTCAGGGGATAGAGCACAGGATTCCTAATCCTGGTGTCGCGCGTTCGATTCGCGCCGAGGGTACCATCAAATAGAAGCCCGAATCCCAGCAATACTGGGTTTCGGGCTTTTCTTTTTTCAATTGATCTTTAGCTGTGGTTAGCGTAAAATGACAGAAATTAGCGTCTTTTTGCTAGTTATTCCGTCCAAAAAATTAACAACTTTTAAACATGCTAATTAATTTTCAGTTTTGTTTGATGAGGTCGAGGAATTAGGAAGAGATGCAGGTCCACTCAAAGATGTGATCAAAAATAATGAGAGATAGAAAGCTATGGCTTATATCCGAACTGTTAAACGAAAAAAGGGAACGATATATAAGGCGGAAATCAGAATTCAAGGTTATCCACCTGTATATCAGACTTTCGACCGTCTTTCCGACGCCCAAAGATGGACTGAAGATACCGAAGCAATTCTCCACTCTGGAGGCTATATCGGAGAAATTCCTCCGGATGATATGGCTTTTTCTAAAGCTCTTGACCGCTATGAGCTTGAGGTTTCCAGCCAGAAAAGGGC
>JBBRDD010000153.1:0-12039 GCA_038204235.1 Desulfobulbales bacterium | reverse complement strand
AAACTGCCAGTCAATGTTTTTCTTTACTCTTTTTTGTTTTTGATTTCCGGTGAAATGTGTTTGCGACCGTTCGGGTCAGTGACGCATTCCGTGTTCCTCAAAGACCGCGGCAAACTACTTTATTGCCTGGTTGCCGTCAAGGGGAAAATGATCGATGTGGGTAGATTGTTTACTGGAATAATACATCAGGACTTAATATATCGCGCTGCGTCGAGGAGTTGCACGGGAATGTCAAAAGATAAAGTTTTCAGGGAAAATAAGAAAAGCCGAACAAGTACTCCCTGTTCGGCTTTCTGAAAGAAAAAAAAGTAATCAGGGTCAATCTCTGCGCAGATTGCGAATATAGTTTTTAGTAAGTGCAGGATGGTCCTTTATAATTTTATCCAGTTCAGGAGGCAGGGTTTTAGTCAAGTGTTCGTCAATTTGCGCGTATGTCATTTCCTGGGTGAGAGCTTCCTCTACTTTTTCTATAAAGAGAGTTTGAGCTTGCTCACTCTCGACATAGGCGAAAATACCTGATACGGGTGATTGCTTGAGACCTGTTTCCAGAGTGTTGAGACGTTCCATCAGATTTTCGATCTCGATATGTGTCTCATTATAAAGTTGTTCCAGTTTTTTGATCTGGTCTTTTAGTTCCTGATCTGCTCCAGCCTGAATTTTTGTGGTGAGTTTTTCAACGAGATTTTTGATCTCTTTTTCAGAATTCTGCAAGTGTTCAATAGCAACACTCATTCCTTCAATTTTTTCTTTAAGAGCTGAGTTCTCGCCGGTAAGATCTGCAACGTTTTCTTGGAGCAGTGTCTTGCCACCTATGAGCTCCGTAATATCTGTCTGCAATATCAGATTCTTATCATGAAGTTGTGCGATCTCCAGTTTCATGCGGTCGTATTCCTCCGTGGTAATTCCTGTTTCTGACTGGCTGTCTGCACAGCATTGCTTAATCAGCGATAGTGCGTTTAGCGCGAAGTTTTTTTTTAAGTCGGAATACATTTGCGACGCTTGCTCGGGGTTAACCATTGCCACAGCTGCAAGAAAAATCGCGATAAGCAGAGCTATGGTAAAGGGGATAGCGATAGCCATTCCGATGAAAAAGAGGATGAGGTTGCCTATCCCAAAAATAATCGAGAGAATCCCACCTTCAGAGCTGCTGCTTCCTGATGATGCAACTACGGCGAACAAAATAAGTACGCCACCGAGTACCACCGCGGACTGCATAAGAGGACCGCGAAATTCATTTTTTTGCATTTTAATTCTCCTATATTTAGATATGAATAGTTATCTTAACTAGATAGGGTGGTTAATGAGTCATTTTGGTAAAAATGGGCCAGATGACACTATAAACTGAAAATAGTAATTTAAAATAACCATCTAACTGTCTATGGTGTCAAGTTTTATGTTGTGTTTCCAACTCAACGGGTGAATGGAAATTAGGCTGGGGGTATTTTAAACGCCCAATAAGGCGTTAAGTGGCTTGGCTGCTAGATTTCAGTCATTAATCTAAAGAGCATTTTTCATTTTTTTCTGTACTGGATTTTAAGGAGTCAAGTGCCAAACCATTGGTGCTGTCGAATTCACGGAGTTTCTCAATTCGCATCAGTACCGGAGGGTGACTGTAATGGAGAAAAACCATTGTCGGGTGCGGCGTAAGATTGCTGAGATTTGCCTGGCTGAGTTTTTTTAGACTGCTGACAAGAAATTCAGGGACACCGGTTGATAGTGCTGCATACCTGTCTGCGGCGAACTCATTTTTGCGAGAGAAAAAATTGAAGAGAATTGATACAAGCAGGTTTATTGGCGAATAAAGAAAACCAAAAAAGAGCAGACTCGAATAAACGGAGGTATGCTGCATGCGAAATGCGTTGGAAATTTCAGTATTGCCAAGAAAAATACTAAGAAGAAAAAACATGATCCCCGTTTGAACAATTGACGCAAGAATCATTTTTATGATGTGTTTCAGTTTGAAGTGTCCCATCTCGTGGGCTAGAACTGCAACAATCTCAGAAGCATTTAGCTTATCAAGCAGGGTGTCGTAAAAAACAATTTTCCTGAATCTGCCAAAACCGGTAAAAAAAGCATTGAGTTTTGATGATCTTTTAGAACCATCCATTGTAAAAATTCCCTGAAGTTTGAAGTCTTCCTGCTTGGCGTAGTCCAGGATTCTGTCCTTTAAGGGACCATCTTCGAGAGGCGAAAATTTATTAAAGAGCGGCATTATGAGCACAGGCGCAAGAAACTGTAAAACAATGGAAAAAAGCACCACACCAAGCCAGCAATAGAGCCAGCCATAGGCGCCTGTGTTCATGAAAAACCACAATATCAAAGCTAATATGGGAGCACCGAGAACGATTGCGAGCAGTCCGCCTTTGAGTAAGTCCAGAATGAAGGTCTTTACTGAAGTACGGTTAAAGCCAAAGCGTTCTTCTAAGACGAATGTGGAATATATGGAAAAAGGCAGATGAGCGACGAAAGTTAGAAAACCTAAGGTACCGATAAATATTAAGCCGGTTACAATCTGACCACAGTTAAAGCTTCTTACCCATATATCGATATAATTGAAACCACCGAAGAGGAGAAAAAGAACGGTGATAATTGTCGAATAACTGTTCTCTACGAGGGAAAAGAAGGTAGACGCCCGGGTATATTTTTGTGAGTTTTTATACTCCTGGTCATTATATGTGTCGGCAAATTCTTTAGGTAGCGTCGGATCGAGAGCAGTAATATTGAGTAAAGAAACAGTAAGTTTCAGGAGATAAGACAGAACGATGATCAGTAGAACTATAAACAGCCAGAAATTCATAATTTCCTGAAAAGTAGAGTGTTGCCAGGGGAAGAAGCTACGTTCGCACAGGTGTTTGAATCGATATCTGTAGATCTTCTGCCATGTGATGGGACGCAGAGATTTCCAGTATCAGGATCAAAGCTTTGTTAAAAAACGAAATAGCGATTTACATGAGTGTTTGTATTGCAGAAGTAGTCATAGCAATAAATTTCGATGGCATTACTCCCATAACAATAATTGTCATCATGAGTAATAACGCAAGAGCATTATTGATGCCCGAACTTGCAACGGTTCCTCTGTTTTCGGAATCGGTGCAAAAGGAAACCCGGACAATAGAGAGATAATAATAGATAGCGATGCCGGTGTTAATTGCGGCAAGTACGACCAGAATGAGGTGGCCTTCTTTTAGTGCACCGAGCAGGAGAAGGAATTTTCCGGTAAATCCAACGAAAGGAGGAATGCCGGCGAGGGCAAAAAGGCCAACAGCCAAGGTAAGGGCCAATAGCGGGGCTCGTTTATGCAGTCCGGTGAAATCTTCGATCAGAACGTTTTTGCCATTTTCAGAAACGGTGCAGATTACGAGAAAACAGGCCAGGTTCATAAAGACATAGCCCGTTATATAATACATGGCGGTAGCATATCCGGTAAGTTTAAAGGTCAGTAAACCGACGAGAACAAAGCCGGCATGCGAGATTCCGGAAAAGCCGAGGAGCCTCTTGACGTCTTTTTGGATGAGAGCTGATAAATTACCGTAAAACATCGACAGCAGTGCACAAACCATGAGCACATTGACTATCACTTCGCCTTCGGAGCTCACCAGTGTTATCAATCGCAGCAGCAGTGCCACTGCAGCAAGTTTTGGCACAGCTGCAATAAAAGCGGTTGTTTCGTTTGATGCACCTTCGTAGACATCCGGAACCCAGAAATGCAGAGGGAAGATGGCGAGTTTATAGAAGAAACCGGCAAGCACTAATACGATGGCGATTACAGCTGCCGGCTGGCTATAGATATGGGATAATTTTTCGGCAACAACAGGCAACTGGGTAGAACCGGTAAGGCCGTACATGTAACTCATGCCAAAAAGCATTAAACCCGTCGCCATAACGCCAAATAGCAGATATTTGATGCCGGCTTCCACCTGGTTGCCGGAGGCGGTGGTATTGTTTCTCATGGGTACCATGATATAGACGGCAAAGGAGGAAAGTTCCAAAGAAACAAAGATTGACAGAAGCTCTACACTCGACACGAGCATCATTAATCCTAAAACTGACATGAAAAGAAACAAATAGTATTCAGCCCGGGTTTCTTCATGCATATCTCCCCTGGCGTCGCTGAAAATGAGTACAATGAGAGTAGCTAACGCAATGAGAACTTTGAAAATCTGGGAGAAAAAGTCGATCTGATAGGCCGCATAAAAAAGCTTTCCTTCACTTTTAAGGCAAAGGAGGGTTACAACCAGAGTCAGTGCAGCGCATCCTATCGCAACATTTTTGATCGTGGCGACAGCTGGTTTGCCCAAACTGAAAATGAAGAGAATCAGTCCAGCCCCTAACAGTGTAAATTCAGGTAGAAATAGCATCTTGTTACCTTTACTAGGTCTTAGTGACTTAGAAATAATTTTTTTGATAAAAGTTATTTCATGAAGGAACTTATCACCCGCAATGGGTATGGTCCAAAGTTTCCCTCAAGAGGGCATCCCGTTCACCAGAGTTAGTTGTTTTATAAAGTTCAATGTAAAATCGATCCAGCCACGGCAACCGCCTGGGCCTGGTGGGCAGTAAACTGCTGCAGAAGCTGGGTAACACTCGTATGTATCAGGTCCAGGAACGGCTGAGGCCCCAGGCCGATCCAGAACACAAAAAATAGAAAAGGCGCAAGGGTTACAATCTCACGACTATTCACATCTGTGATCCACGATTGATCCGGATTATCGGTACCGCCCCAGATAATTTTTTGCAGCATTCGCAGCATATACGCTGCGGCAAGAACTGCTCCGGGTATCGCCGCCAGAGCCAGATAAGGAAAACTGCCTCTTGCTATATCGAATTTAAAGGCGCCTGCCAGAATCATAAATTCGCCAACAAAACTATTTGTGCCGGGAAAACCAAACGAAGATAGAGCAAAGAAGGCCAGGAAAGTTATATAAACAGGCATATATTTGCCGACACCCGTTGCTGAACGTAATTCTCGACTATGTGTTCTTTCATAGATCATGCCGACACAGAGAAACAGAGCTCCTGTGGTTATACCATGATTGATCATCTGCAGGATTGCTCCTTCAAGTCCATCGACGTTAAGCACAAAGATTCCAAGTGTTACAAAACCCATATGACCAACAGAAGAGTAGGCGATAAGTTTTTTCATGTCACTTTGGGCAAGAGCGGTAAAGCCGCCGTAGATGATGCCGGCAATCGAGAGCCAGAGAACATAGGGCATCAGGATGATCGTTGCTTCCGGAGTTATAGGTAAAGCAAATCGAAGAAAACCATAGGTACCCATTTTTAAAAGAATACTGGCCAGGATAACCGATCCAGCAGTCGGAGCTTCAACATGCGCTGCCGGCAACCAGGTATGGAAGGGAAACATGGGTACTTTAATAGCAAAAGCGAGAAAAAAGGCCAGGAAAAGATAGATCTGGGCAGTGACCGGGTAATCTTGCCACATCATGTCCGGAATAAAGAAACTGTAATGGTTGTGTGTATATAACCAGATTATGCCAACAAGAAGCAGGATTGAGCCGGCAAGAGTATAGAGGAAGAATTTTATGGAAGCATAAATTTTCCTTGGTCCACCCCAAATGCCGATGAGCATATACATCGGGATAAGCATTGCTTCCCAGAGAACATAAAACAGGACAAAATCGAGGGCGACAAAAACGCCTATCATGGCCGTTTCCATGATAAGCAGACAAATCATAAAAGCCTGGATCCTGGTTTTTATGTATGACCAGGATGCCAGGACACAAAACGGCATGATAATCGTTGTCAGGAGGATGAGAAGGATAGAAATACCATCGACCCCGATTGTGTAGTTGATGTTAAACGTATCGACCC
The DNA here is from genome assembly GCA_038204235.1 of Desulfobulbales bacterium. GTDB lineage: Bacteria > Desulfobacterota > Desulfobulbia > Desulfobulbales > Desulfocapsaceae > Desulforhopalus_A. The sequence continues at coordinate 6,207 of JBBRDD010000153.1, read as the reverse complement.
AGGGATGGTGCTCGACAAATTGGAATTTGTGAGTGGTCCTGTCAAAGCCAGTTATCAGGCGAAGAGAGAGCAGGCCGACAACACTGGTCGTGGCAAGAGCTAGATATCGACACAATGACTCATTCTTCACCAAAAGGAGGAGAAGTGCTCCAGCCAGAGGCAGGAAGATGAGTACACTCAAGATGGGGAAGCCGGAGTTAATCAGTAGTTGATCCATTACCAGTGATCCTTGGGTTCAAAATATTATAGCCAGACATACGAGATGAGCAGGATAGCCACAAAGGTGACCGAAATAAAAATTGTCTGTTGTATCTGACCTCTCTGCAAGACAATCGTCAGCCTTCGGCCTATTGCTCTCACACCTCTGGCACTTCCATCTACCACGCCGTCGATGGCATGCCAGTCAAACCAGGACCAGAATCTGGCAGTTGTCATCAGTGAGTAGAGTCCGACGACTCTATATGCAACACCCCAAACGTTGTCGAGCCATTGGATGGGATGTTGGGCAAGCCAGAGAAAACCACGGCCACCCATTCGGTAGAACCAGTCCAGGTCGAGGCTGATTGTGGCTTTGGCGCCGAGTTTGTCTTTGAGAAAAACAAAAGCCAGAGCTGTAAATGCAAGTATCTGGAATGTCTCGCTCAGGTGGGAACTACTGTAGGGGTGAAAGGACACCCCGGCATTGGGGAGCATGTGATAGAGAAAAGGTGGATACGAACCAATCGCCAGACACAGGAATGCTGCTGCTGCCATCGCCACATGCATATTCCAGGGAGGCTCCTCAGCCTTGGCCCAGGTCTGCTCGCTGCATCGGTTCTCGCCAAAAAAGATGAGATAGGGTAACCGTAATCCGGCGACGAGGAAAGTGCCGACTGACACGAGGGTGAGCAGGAATCCAGCGACGTACAGATGATCTTCAAAACCGGCCGCTATGATCATTGATTTGGACACGAAACCGGAAAAGAAGGGGAAAGCCGAGACGGATACTCCGCCGATAACCATGAAAAAGAAGGTAGTCGGCATCTTTTTATAGAGGCCGCCAAGCTCGGTGAACTTAGATTTCCCGGTAGAGTGGATAATTGCCCCGGCAGCCATAAAGAGCAAACCCTTATAAAGGATATGGGCAAAAGCATGGGCACAGGTACCATTGATGGCCAGTGCAGTGCCAATACCGACCCCGGTCACCATATAGCCCACCTGACTGATAATCTCCCAGCCGAGCAGTTTACGGATATCATTTTCCATCATGGCATAAATAATACCGTAGATAGCCATGATCACCCCGAGAACGATCAGGATTTCAAAGCCGGCAAAGGCGCGGGCCAGAGTGTATATGGCAGTTTTGGTGGTAAAAGCGCACATGAAAACCGCCCCGGTAACCGTGGCTTTACTATACGCATCCGGCAGCCAGGAATGCAGGGGCGGGACAGCGGCGTTCAGCATCAGTCCGGCCATGATCAGCCAGGTGTAAAGCTGGGTGTGATGTGCATCGAGCTGGACAAAAGAGAGATCCCCCGTCGCTTGATAACGAAGGACAAAACCGAGCAGCAAAACGATTCCACCGAAGGTATGGATCAGCAGATAGCGGTATCCGGCGGCAAGTGCTCCTTCGTCTTTATTGAACCAGACGAGAAATGTTGAGGCAAAGGCCATCATTTCCCAAAAGAGAAAGAGGACTAAATAATCACCGCAGTAGATTACCCCGAGACTGCCGGATACGTAGAACCAGGCCGCAATATGCTGCAGATTGTCTTTGACATGCAGGCCGTACACGGTGCCAATGATGGCCATAAGGGCCATTATGAACCCGAAAACCATGGAAAGGCTGTCTACTCTGCCGAAAGTCAGGGTCCATTCCCCCATGAAGGTGACCACGCCATGGACGCCGGGGTGCCAGCTGAGGTAGATCACATCCAGAAAAGTGAGGATCGGCACACTGCAGAGATAGAGTTTTCGAAATGGCTCTTTTATAAACGGCAGTATCAGCGCCCCGCATATCAAGATCAGAGCCGGATGGATAAAGCTAGTTGTCATAGTAATCCTCCCGGGTCATGATTCCGCTTTTGCCGAACCATCTTGCAAAGTAAATGAGAACCACACAGGATAAAAGGGTAAATATCGACCAGAATCCTGGAATATGGGCCTCCATCCATGTGTGGGCGTGATGGGTGTCAACTGCAACCACCGACCAGACCAACATGATCGCGATGCCAATGTAGCAGCCAGTTTTTACTGCCTGCAGTCGCGCTTTCAGAAAATCAATGAACGTTATAATCATCCCGTCACCGCCTTTACAAATTGCAACATGAAGTCAGGAAAAATACCTAAAAGCACAGAAATTGTGCAGGCTATTAAAATTGGTATGAGCATGGCGAGAGGTGCTTCTTTTATTCCGGTAAAAGGCTCACCTTCCGGTCGTTTACCAAAAAAGGCCCTATAGGTAATAGGGGCAAAATAAGCGGCGTTGAGCAGGGTGCTGGCGATAAGGATGATAAGTATCCCCATTTGATGCGCTTCAACCGAACCGATGAGCAGGTTCCATTTAGTTATGAATCCTGCAACCGGCGGTGCTCCTATCATACTCAGCGAAGCAATAGCAAATGCACCAAAGGTCCAGGGCATGGTTTTGCCGAGACCGTCCATTTCCGAGATTTGCTTTTTATGGGTCGCCACATAGATGGCACCGGCGCAAAAAAACAGGGTAATCTTGGAGAAGGCGTGGTTGACAATATGAATCAGCCCACCCTGAATACCGGGATCGGTCAGCAAGGCGGCACCTAATATAATATAGGAGAGCTGGCTGACTGTTGAATAAGCCAGCCTTGCCTTGAGGTTATCTTTGGAAAGGGCGATGATCGATGCAGCCAGAATGGTAAAACTGACAAAATAGGCAGTCGGAATTCCCAGATTAAAGGCGTGCATGGTATCGGTGCCAAAGGTGTAGAGCATTGTTCTCGTCGTACAGAATACGCCTACTTTGACAACGGCAACAGCATGGAGCAGTGCGGAAACAGGCGTCGGGGCGACCATTGCTCCGGGGAGCCAGTGATGAAACGGCATGACCCCGTTTTTGGCAAAGCCGAAGATACAAAAGATATACAGCATGATAACCAGGGTGCCGTTTACACCGGCAGGAAAAATCCCGTCATGAATATTTGATGCAAAATCTAGCGTGCCGGTCAGCACATAAATCAGAATCATAGCCGGTAACAGAAAGGCTTTGGCGGTGGTTGTCAGGTAAATAATATATTTGCGCGCCCCGTTGTAGCCTTCTGCGTCCTGGTGGTGACCTACCAGGGGATATGTACATATGGAAACGATCTCGTAAAACAGATACATCGTGAACAGGTTGTCGGAGAAGGCCACTCCGATGGCACCGAAAATGGCCAGGGCGAAACAGGCATTGAAACGAGTTTGCGCATGCTCATTAAGTCCTCGCATATAACCCATCGAGTAAAAGACAGCGATAGTCCAGAGAGAGGAGGAGACTAGGGCGAAAATCATCGACATGGCATCGGCGCGCAGGGTAACCGATACGCCCGGAAGGATCGTGAAGAGATGCAGAACAAGGGGTTTTCCATGGAGCACTGCTGGAATCATGGAACCGACGACCAGCAGGAGGAGGATGGAAGAAACTGAAGATATACCCTCCCGGATGTTTTCGTTATCCCCCTTAAACATCACTCCCAGCGTACCAATAAGCGGAATGAGCAGGGCTATGAGTAATTTATAATCCATTCCAGGTGGCTCCTCGGCTAACCTTTGAGTTGAACAGTGTCTTCTGCGTCTATCGATTTAAACTGGCGATACACCGCGATAATGATACTGAGACCGATGGCAGCTTCAGCAGCGGCAACCGCCATGATAAAAAGCGTGAATACCTGTCCGGTAACCGGATCTGGTGAAGTAAAACGATTAAATGCCATAAAATTGACCGACGCCCCAGCCAGAATCAACTCAGCAGCAATGAGCATACCGATCAGTGTTCTTCTGGTGACGATACCGTAGATACCAATGCCGAAAAGAACGGCACCGATGATGAGAAACGTGTTGAGATCATTGTAGAGTGTTAGTATCGACATCAATTATCCCTCCCGCTCCTGGCAATCACCAGGGCACCGAGAATTGCAATAAGCAGGACGATGGAAATCAGTTCAAAAACCATTGAGTACTGGGTTAATAATTGCAAACCGATGGTTTTGATCGATCCATCGTTGATCTTGTCCATGACTTTCCAGTCGGTCCTGACCGCCAGGATGGAGAAACCGCCGGCGAGAAGGGCTGCTGTGGCAAAACCGGCAGGGCCGACCAGCGGTCCGGCAGGGCCAACCCTTTTCTGTTCCTCCGGGGCTGCCAGCATGATGGCAAAGGAGATGGTCACCGAGACGGCTCCGACATAGATCAGGATCTGCATCATGGCGACAAAAGGTGAATTTAAAAAGTAGTATACTCCGGCCACCCCGACAAAGCAGACAATAAGCCCGGCAACCGAGCGGACAAGTCGCTCGGAGTTACAGGCGATGAAAGCGCCGGTGATGGTGATGGCGACCATGATGAGAAAAACTACCCCGACCAGTCCATCAACACTAAAAATGCTCGGGGACGTAACCATTGACGGGTTCATTTGTTCCTCTCCTCCAGACGTTTGAGAAGATCAAAGATAAAATCTTCTTTTCTGGTACTCGCCAGGTTGTATTCTTTAGAAAACTCAAGCGCATTGAAATTGCATGATTCGACACAGGAGCCGCAGAGAGAGCACCTGGTGAAATCAAGAATGTATTTAGTTAACACTTTTTTCTTCCCTCCTTCGGGTTTTTCACCGGCAAGAGAGATACAGTTTGAAGGACATGCTTTTTCACAGAGTCCGCAGACTACGCAGTTTGGTTTTCCCTCTTCATCGGCGATAAGTTCGGTATGCCCACGATATTTATCGCACATCGTCAAGGTTTCGTAAGGGTAGGAGACCGTGACCGTAGGGCTGAAAAATTCTTTGAAGGTAATGCCCATACCGATAAAGAGGCTGATAAGACCGTGGTATATGTCGCTAAAATAGGTGACCATTTTAAAACACCTTTATTAGTCCTGCGGTAAACAGCAGGTTGAAGAGAGACAGTGGAATGAGGATTTTCCAGCTGAGATTCAACAGTCCGTAAATGGTCGTTCGCGGAAAGGTCCAACGAATCCAGATAAACGTGGCAATAAGCAGATAGAGTTTAAGTAGAAACCACCATACTCCAGGGAACAGTCCGAAGGGACAGCCCCAGCCGCCTAAAAATAAAATTGTGGTCATGCAGGAGCCAATGACAATATTGGCATATTCGCCCATGAAAAAGAGGCCAAACCCCATGGAGCCGTATTCGGTATGAAAACCCGCTACCAGTTCGCTTTCTGCCTCGCCCAGGTCAAATGGAGCCCGGTTGGTCTCGGCCAGGGTACAGGTAAAAAAGATCAAAAAAGACATGGGCATCAATAGGTTATGGGAGTTGCCCAGCAGGGGAAAGATGTTCCAGTGTAAAATTGACCCGCTCTGTTGATGCACAATATCCATGAGATCCATGGAACCGGTGATCATCACCACGGTAATGGTGGTAATAAGCATGGGGATCTCGTAGGCTACCGCCTGAGATACCGCCCGAACCGAGGACATCATGGCGTATTTATTACGAGAACTCCAGCCGGCAAAGACAAGCGACATGCTGCCCATGGAGGCGAAAGCAAAAATCATCAGGATGCCCACATTCATGTTCTTGGCGACGATGGACTCGCTGAACGGAATGGTCACAAAACTCATAATGGCCGGAAACATGGCGAGGACCGGGGCGGCGATAAAGAGTACCTTGTCGGCACCTCCGGGAATAGTCAGCTGCTTGGCCATCAGTTTGATGCCGTCAAGCGGCGGCTGCAGCAATCCGAATGGACCATTGATATTCGGTCCTGGGCGACGCTGGATTCGTGCGGCACCTCTTCGCTCGGCCCAGACCAGATACGCTGCATTGAGGGCGGCAAAAGCGATGGCAATCACAACGGCAACAATTACATTTAGTAGTGTTAAGCTCATAGATGAATTTCCTCTTACCTGTCTATCTCGGGAATGACCAGATCAAGACTTCCCATAAATGCGAGAGCATCCATTATCATCATGCCTCGGCATGCCTCATCAAATAAGTGCATGTTTGAGTAGGTTGGCGAACGAAGCTTTAAGCGATA
>JBBRDD010000152.1:0-12041 GCA_038204235.1 Desulfobulbales bacterium | reverse complement strand
ACCGGTGCTTTGACCATAGTCTGCCCGACCGCAGAGGAGGCGGTGGTGGCCATGAGTCATCTGAAAACCACCATCCGGGTCATCTATTCCAACCCACCGGCCCATGGTGGTCTTATTGTGGCAACAATCCTCAGCGACCCCGAGCTGCATAAGCAGTGGCTGGGTGAGCTCGCCGGAATGCGCGATCGTATCAAGGCAATGCGGGCAGCCTTGGTTGAGGGACTTGCTGCAAGGGGGGTGAAAGGCGACTTTTCTTCCATCACCAGACAGCGCGGCATGTTTTCTTTCAGTGGCCTGTCCGATGAAATTGTAGCCTGGCTGCGGACCAACAAGGCTATCTATGTGGTGGGTGGCGGCCGGATCAATCTTGCCGGACTGACTAAAGCAAATATCGATTATGTCTGCGACGCCATCGCCGAGGCACTTGATAAATAATTCATACGCCAATTCCTTACAATAAACGGCCGTCAGTAATTGTATGACCGACGGCCGTTTCTTTTACTTTTTTAGTTATGATGAACTCATAACAAACTCGTAAAAACCTCAAACTTGAGATGGTTAAGTAAAAAGCTTTATATTGGAGGCGTGTGAATTTCACTATTATTTCGGCGTACTAAGGTACGTCATAATGATAGTGAAATTCGCAACAACGAAGAAGATGAAGAATTTTTACGACACTATCATGCGAGTTCCTGTTCCGTTCGGTTAATAATCTCTTCCTGATGTTCTTTATCGAGATCGACAAAGTAATCGCTATAGCCGGCAACCCGAACCAGCAGGTTGCGGTATTCATCGGGGTGCTGCTGGGCTGAGCGCAGGGTCTTGGTATCAATCACATTAAACTGGATATGGTGGCCTCCCAGGGTAAAGTAGGTGCGGATCAGGCCACCGAGTTTATCGAGGTCCTGCTCGGTCGCCAGAACGCTTGGCAGAAACCGTTGATTGAGCAGGGTGCCACCCGATTTCAGCTGGTCCATCTTGCTGAGGGATTTGATCACCGCGGTCGGACCGTTGCGGTCGGCACCATGGGATGGCGAGGTGCCGTCGGATTCGGGCAGGTGGGCGAATCGGCCGTTGGCAGATGCGCCCAGCATTTTGCCGAAATAGACATGGCAGGTGGTGGAGAGCATATTCAGATGATAGATAGTTCCTTTGGTATTGGGTTTACCGTCGATGGTGTCATAGAGAGAGCTGTACACAGTTTTCATGATATCATCTGCCCGGTCATCGTCATTGCCGTAAAAAGGAGTTTTATTCCTGAGTTTCAGGCGCAATGGTTCGTCATCCACAAAATTAGTATTAAGGCCGGCAAGCAGTTTCTCCATCGAGATCGAGCCATTGTCGAAGACATGGGTCTTGATGGCCGACAGGCTGTCGGTGATCGTACCGATGCCGCAACACTGAATATAGTTGGTGTTATAACGCGGTCCCCCGTCATAGTAGTCTTTACCTTTTTCGATACAGTCATGGATGACAACAGATAAGAAAGGCGCCGGAGAATACTTGGCATACATCCTTTCGATGTAGTTGTTGACCCGTATCTTGAGGTCCACCACATATTCAAGCTGTCTGGTGAAAGCAACATAGAGCTCATCGTAGCTGGTAAAGGTTGTGGGGTCGCCGGTTTCGATTGAGACTCTTTTGCCGGTGAGTTGATCGAGGCCGTTGTTGAGCGTTATTTCAAGTATTTTAGGAACGTTGAGATAGCCGGTGAGGATGTAGGCTTCTTTGCCGAACGCTCCGGTTTCAATACAGCCGCTGGTCCCGCCTTCCCTTGCATCTTCGAAACTTTTGCCGACCCGCACCTGCTCCATGACCACGGCATCGGTATTGAAAACAGAAGGGTAGCCATAGCCTTTACGGATAACTCTGGTTGCAGCTTTCAAGAACCTCTCCGGCGTTTTATTGCTGATATGGACACTGGGTTGAGGCTGCAGCAGATGCAGTTCGTCGGACACTTCCAGGCAGAGAAAGGATACTTCGTTGCTCGCATCGCCGCCCGCACTATTCAAGCCGCCGAGATTAATCTGGGTAAAATCATTATACGTGCCGCTCTCTTTAGCGGTGACGCCTACCTTGGGCGGTGCGGTGTGGTTGTTGACTTTGATCCACAAGCAGCTGAGCAGTTCTTTGGCTTTTTCCCGGTCAAGCAGACCGGCTGCAACATCATTTTCATAGAAAGGCTGGAGGTGCTGGTCCAGATGGCCGGGAGTCATGGCATCCCAGCCGTTCAGCTCGGTAATTATGCCGAGGTGGACAAACCAGTACATCTGCAGGGCTTCATGAAAAGTTCTTGGTTTATGAGCCGGAACATGTTTACAGATTTCAGCTATATGACGCAGTTCTGCACGTCGTACGGGATTTTCTTCTGTTGCCGCCATCGTCTGGGCAAGTTCTGCATGGCGCTCGGCAAAAAGGATTGCCGCATCACAGGAGATATCCATTGCTCGGAGTTGTTCTGCTCTGTCAGAGGCCTCCGGGTCGTTCTGATAATCGAGGCGGGCAAGCCTGTCTTCGATCCGTTTCTTAAAATCGATCAGACCCATGGTGTAGATAGTACCGTCCAGGGCAGTATGGCCCGGTGCCCGCTGTTCCATAAACTCCGTGAACAGCCCGGCTTCGTAGGCAATTCGCCAGTCATCGGGAATCTCACTGAAAATTCGGTCACGCATCGATCGTCCCTGCCAGTAGGGGATTACCTCCTCCTGATAGCGCTGGATATCTTCTTTCGCCACCCGGTAGCTGGTCATGGCCCTGCTGTTCAAAATCCGCAGATCCTCAGCACTGTGGCAGGTCAGCTCCGGAAAGGTTGGCACCACTTTTGGCGCCGGACCCCGCTCGCCTACGATTAGCTCACCATCGCCGATATGCAGGCTCTTTTTTGCACAGAGATATTTGAAGAGGAGAGCACGTAAAACGGGAAGAGGGTATTTACCACTGTTTTCTTTATAGAACTCGGTTTCCAGTAGCGCCCGTTCTATAGAAATGGATGGTTGGGTGGCAAAGCTCTCTTGACGCAGTGCTGTTATTCTGGTGTTCATGTTATCCTCCGATCCGGACATCTGACAGGTAATTTTTTAGTAAATCAACGGTATTGCTCAGCAGTTCCTGTGAGGGCGCGGTAAATTGCATTCCCTTATATTCCAGGCCCAGTTTCTTATATTTGGCGGTAGCCGAAGGGTGGAAAGGGAGAACGTCGATGCCCTGAACGTTTTTGCATCTGGCGACAAAAGCCCCTGTCTCCCTGATATTGATTTCGTCGTCATTGACGCCTGGAATAAGGGGAATGCGTACCCTGACTGGCCGCCCGATTTCTGTCAGTTTCTGCAGATTATGTACAATCAAGTCGTTGGCCACTCCGGTATATTGCCGATGAAGCCTGGTGTCCATGTGCTTTAAATCAATAAGAAATAAATCAGTATACTGGGCAATGCGCAAAAGGGTTGCGGTGGGCGCAAATGCACTGCTGTCAACTGTCCGATGAATTCCCAGGGCAGCACAGCCTTGCAGCAGAGCGAGCAGGCTTTCCGGCTGACAGAGCGGTTCTCCGCCGGAGATGGTTACACCCCCGCCGGACTGATCATAAAAGGGTATATCCTTTTGTATTTCGTGCAACAGTTGTTCTGTTGTCATCTCCCAGCCGGTAGACTCGTGGGCCAGAGCCGGGCAGGTCTCAACGCAGCTTTGACAGAGGGTACACAAATGGACATCCCGGCGGATACCCCTATTGGTACGTTGCAGAGCCTTGGGCGCACAGTTGGCAATACACTCTTCACAGCCAACACATTTATCGTTTAGGGTAACGATATTAATTTTAAAATCAATACCTTCCGGATTATGACACCAGTGGCAGCTCAGAGGGCACCCTTTAAAAAAAATGGTTGTCCTGATGTTTGGGCCATCATGGAGCGCATACCGTTTGATAGCAAAAATAGTTGATTTTATTTCATTCATACACTTTATTAACAATAAATCTCATTCTCATGCAATGGAAATTTCTGTTATGTTTTGGTAATCTTGCCAAAAAATCGCCTGTGGATAAAGGCGATACAGAGCAGCACTTATTGTATACTATTGCTGTATGCTATTTCAAGAGATTGTCTAAAAACCAAAAAAAGATTATACGTAAGATGACGGTAATATTGCAAAGGTTGTAGCGTTGGTCAGATTCCGGTCTCAATAGCTGATACATGGTCCATTAAAGACAACGGAATACCTAGTGCATGGTGCATGCGAGAAGGGAGAGCATACTATGAAAATGCTGGTTGTGTTGGGAAGTCCCAGAAAAAATGGAAACAGTGAAACATTGGCCCGCAAAGTTGCTGAAGCGGTGGAGAAGGGAGGGGGTGCGGTTGAATATATCCGGCTAAACGACCTGAATATGCGGCCGTGTCAGGGTTGTGGGGGCTGTGAAAAATCCGGTAACTGTGTCCTGAACGACGATTTGACGCCGATTTTCAAGGTTGTAGACGATGCCGATCGCATCTTGCTGGTCAGTCCGGTGTATTTTTATGGCCTTTCTGCCCAATGTAAAATCTTTGGCGATAGATTTCAGTCGCGCTGGGCCAGAAGATATCTCGTTAAAGAGAGATTTCGTGAAGAGAAAGGGCGAAAAGGATATCTCATATCAACTGCGGCAACCAAGGGGCCAAAGATCTTTGACTGCAGCATATTGACCACCAGATATATTTACGATGCCATGGATGTGGAATATGGTGGAGAACTTTTGGTAAAAGGAGTCGATAAACGCAAAGCAGTCCTCGAAACCCCTGACGAACTTGCTCGGGCAGAACAGTTTGGCCGGGATATTTTCGAAGGCCGACTTTAATTGATTTCTGCCCTTGTTGAGGTATTGAATCTGGTAATCGTTTACCGTTCTGAGGTTATGCAACAAGCTTTATTTAATGTCCGGTGAACGGTTACTGATTCTGCTCAGGAGAATGTCGGTTAATTCCTCTTTTGACAGTTGGGCAGGATTGTATTTATTGCCCGTCTTAGCGATAATTTTCTCGATATCACTGGTTGTCACGCCGAATTCACTCAGGTTTGGCAAGTCCAGTTCGCTGGCAAGACTCTGTAGCTCGTCAATGAAATAATCTTGAAACCAGGCATCCGTCTTGTGCTGTTGGTCACTGAATATCCGGCCAAGGTTGGCATACTTGGCAAGAGCCGGGTGGTCAGCGCTACTTATTCGCAGGTTCTTTAAGGTGAGAGCATTGGCTGGTGCCATGAGTGTTCCACAGATTACCCCGTGGGGGATTGCAAAAAAACCGCCGATCACCGAAGCAAAGCCGTGTATGGTGCCGAGTCCGCTATTACTGAGGACAATCCCCGAGAGCAGTGCACTATAAGAGAGATCAGTCCTGGCCGGGAGATGCGTGCCGTCGCTGCAGACAACACGCAGTGACCTGCTGACAGTCATGATTCCTTCCAGGGCCAAGGCCTCGGAAAGAGAGGAACTGTTCGTGGAAAGGTATCCTTCGACCAACTGCGTGAAACAGTCCATGGAGCAGGCCACCGTCAGTTTTGGTGAGCATGACAGGGTTAAGGTTGGATCAACCAGAGCAAGATTGGGAATATAATTGTCATGGCGGAGCGAACTCTTAAACCCTTCTCTGCCAACAGAACTGAGCACTGCATTACTGGTTGCCTCGCTGCCGGTGCCTGAGGTAGTTGGAATGGCAATGAAAGGGAGTTTCCTGCCACTGGGAGTTCTGTCACCCACCCCTTCCAGAAACCGGGCAACCTCTTTTTTTTCCGCGAGCATGGCCGAAATTGCTTTTCCGCTGTCGAGGGTAGAACCGCCGCCAATGGCGATAACCAGATCAATCCCTTTGTCGCTTAATTTGGCAACGATCGCATCAATCATTGCCGGGGATGGTTCTGAGCCGATGTGCACGGTTTCGTTTGTGCAGCCGAGTTTGCCAAATATCCGCTGCACCAATTGGTAATACTCGGTTTGCAGAAAAGAGCTACTGCCGAGCACCAGCAGTGGCCGGGACCCGAATCGTCCGATGATGTGTTCAAGTTCTGCCAGTTTCCCCGGACCAAAAATAATGTGGGGAGGAGTTTTAAAGCTGAAGGCGGAAATCATATGTTCACCATGTTGTGTATAGCTTATTATAAAATTCAACGTGATCTTATAATAAATTATTATCTTGGTTCATGTCCCTTTTACTTATTAGGAGACCAGAATTTATGTACCACTGGTTGTTTGGAGCTGTTTCCTGGAAAAACGCTCGGTGTTTATCATAGAATCTTGTCAATGGAGATTGATAAAGATCAGCTCTCCTCTGGAAATAAAAAACCAAGACACTAAAAAAGTTTACTGCCAGCTCTTGTATCTCTTTTTTCATCAGGTAAAGTACGCGGGTTTCATTTTACCCTTAAATGGCAATGAAACAATTAATTCTATCACCTTGTATTATTACTTTAAAACCGGTTTCAGGATAAAGGCAAAATCACTTGCAAAGGGAAAGCTGATGCCTTTAACACCCTACAAATCATGTTTTCGTCTTTTGGTAGGAGCATAATCTGACTCAGGGGTCGTTAATCACCCAGGAAGCATTGAGAAGAATCCCAGCTTGTTTTGTTTAACGGTGGTTAGTAGAAATAAAAACCGCTTGAAGCGGGTTGTAAGGAGGTTGCGGGTAAGAGGGATGGTGCTCTTTTGACGAGGATCTATCTCTATTTTGATCATTAATATAGAGGAGAAAACCGATGGAGTTTTTAAGTACACTGGACACAATAGTTGGAAGAATCGGGGCATTTGCCTGGGGACCACCAATGTTGATACTCTTGGTTGGTACAGGTTTCTGGCTGACTTTTGCATTGCGTGGACTGCAGTTTAGAAAACTTGGCTACGCACTCTATCTGGCCTTAATTAAACGAAAGGAAGAGACCGATGAACCGGGCGATATTTCCCATTTTCAGGCCTTGATGACAGCACTCTCGGCAACTGTCGGTACCGGTAATATTGCCGGTGTTGCAACGGCAATAGCCGTTGGCGGCCCAGGTGCCTTATTCTGGATGTGGATTACCGGTCTGGTTGGCATGGCTACCAAATATGCCGAGGCTGTTCTTGCCGTCAAATACAGGGTTGTTGATGAGAAGGGCGAGATGTGCGGTGGCCCGATGTATTATATTTCTCAAGGGTTAAAAATGCCCTGGCTCGGTACAATTTTTGCTGTATTTGCCTCTATCGCCGCTTTTGGAATTGGTAATATGGTACAGTCAAATTCTGTGGCCGATGCAGTGGAAGCGACGTACAGTATTCCGCATATGTATAGCGGCATCATTCTGATGGTTTGCACCGCAGCCGTCATTCTTGGTGGTATCAAAAGCATAGGCAGGGTCACCGGTATTCTGGTTCCGGTCATGATTATTTTTTATATAGCTGGCGCGGGATATATCATTCTTACCCACATCAGCGAAGTACCCGCGGCTTTAATCTTAATCGTCAAACAAGCCTTCAATCCTACCGCAGCCGTTGGCGGTTTTGCCGGGGCGAGCATCATGCTGGCCATCAGGATGGGTGTCGCCCGCGGGGTGTTTTCAAATGAGTCCGGTCTTGGTAGTGCGCCTATTGCAGCCGCCGCCGCCATGACAAAGAGCCCGATCACTCAGGCACTGGTATCCATGACCCAGACTTTTATCGATACTATAATCGTATGTACAATGACCGGGCTGGTGCTTATAATGAGCGGCCTCTGGTCAAACGGTAAGACGGGAGCGGAATTGACTACTATGGCTTTTGCAGCCGGGATGCCGGGCGGGGACCATGTCGTAACCATTGGCATTATTTTGTTTGCCTACTCGACCATTCTCGGCTGGTGTTATTATGGTGAAAAATCGATAGAATATCTTTTTGGACTCAAAGCAGTGCTGCCATACCGCATTGTTTTTATCTGTTTTGTAGGAGTCGGTGCAGTCGCTAAACTGAGCTTAGTCTGGAATATTTCCGATACCCTCAATGGGTTGATGGCTATTCCTAACCTTATCGGACTGCTGTTTTTGACTCCGGTGGTTGTGTCAGAAACAAAAAAATATTTCTCTAAATGAGACAAGCGCCAGGTTTTGTCGACTCTTTGCCTGGCAATAAGAAAAAGCTTTTTTCCGAAGTGATTCGGAAAAAAGCTTTTTCTTTTCGTTCTGCAGGTGTCTTCTTAAAAGCTTTTGTTTATCAGCCGGGATATTTGTCGGCAATATAATCTTTCAAATATTTATTCTCTACGTGTGTCTCCTTCAACTGCGATTTCACCACATCGCCAATGGAGATAAGGCCTTTAAGCTCCTTTCCCTCAAAAATCGGTACATGCCGGATCCTGTTTTCGGTCATAATAGATAACAGATAATCGATGGAATCGTCCGGGGTGCCGACGATAAGGTTGGTGCTCATGATTTTATCGACGGTGAGCGTTTTGATTTCGTCGAGATGGTTGATGACTGCCATCAGGACATCACGGGCGCCAATGATGCCAAGGATCTTGCCGTCTTTGTCAACAACGAGGAGAGAACCGATCCGGTTGGCGGAAAAGATCGACATGGCGTCGATGACTGAACTATCCTTTGCAACGGTGACGACTCGACTTCCTTTGGTTGCCAGAATTTCTTTTGCTTTCATATCGTAGACTCCACGTTTAGTGACTTAGAAATCGTTTTTTTGTGTTGTTGGCAAGAAAACGATTTCGTGAAGGATCTTATCCCGCAAAGATTTTTGGCGGGGCTAGTGACTCAGAAAAAATTTCCCAGATTAGTCAGCAACATGGCGGGTATTGCTGTATCGAATTATTTTCCGGTTTGTACCGTGTATGTTATGTCGCTAAATAATTATAGGGTAAAGACCAATGGCAAACACACAGACCACCAGAACAAAAGTACCAGCAGTTGCTAGAGGTGAACCCGCTATCTCAAAACTGTCCTCAGCCTCATAAAAGTACATATTAATCACGAGGCGCAGATAGTACCACATGGACAGGATGCTGCTGATT
Organism: Desulfobulbales bacterium; assembly: GCA_038204235.1. Classification (GTDB taxonomy): domain Bacteria; phylum Desulfobacterota; class Desulfobulbia; order Desulfobulbales; family Desulfocapsaceae; genus Desulforhopalus_A. The sequence goes on along the minus strand of JBBRDD010000152.1, from coordinate 3,051 downwards.
ACGCCAAGTACGGCGAGAGCAGTCTGACCGGCAGAAATTGCACTGGTGATAATATAGAATTTTCCCATAAAACCGGCGGTAGGTGGAATACCGGCCATGGACAGAAGAAAAACTGTGATTGCTGCAGCCGAATAGGGCCGGACTTTAGCAAGACCTTTAAAGTCGTCAAAAGTGGCACGTTTTTCACCTTTACCGCCAAGATAGGAGAGTGCGGCAAAGATACCAAGTGTTCCGACAGCATATGCGGCAAGATAATAGCCGATTACACTGCCGGTAAAATGCTCAGTGTTGATCGCTACCAGGCCTATAAGCAAATAGCCGGAATGAACAATACCGGATGCTGCCAGCATTCGTTTCAAGCTGCTCTGACCTATGGCAACAAGGTTGCCGCCAAACATTGTAAGAACAGAGACCCAGAAAAGGAAGGTTACCCAACCACTGTGCATACCTGCACTGAGGGCTAGGAAGTTAGCAAAAACCACGAAAACAGCGGTTTTCAGCGCGGTGGCCATATACCCGGTCACTGGAGTAGATGCACCATCGTATACATCGATAACCCATGCGTGAAACGGAAAGGCAGCGACTTTAAAGAGCAATGCGACAAAGATGAAAAAAGCACCAGCAACTAATAGAGGGTGGGCTGCTGGGTTTGCACTGACAATGGTGGCGATTCCGGCAAATTTAGTCGTTCCGGCTCCGCCATACATAAGCGCCGTGCCCATGGTGAAAAAGGCTCCGGCAAAGGCGCCAAGTACCAAATACTTGAGGATGGCCTCGGTTGCGGTCACATTTGCCCGGTCGTAGCCTACCAGGATATAGATGGAAAGTGACATAATCTCAAGAGCGATAAACGCTGAGATGAGTTCCTGAGCCATTGTCAAAAGCACCATGCCGCAGGCGGCAAACATCATCATACAATAAAATTCGAGAGTGCAGAAAAGATTGACCTTGAAGTAGCTGTGGGCACTCATGGCGGTGAAAAAGCCGCAGCCGAAAATGATGAGGCCGCCAACCATGGTGAAATTGCTGGTCACCAGCATCCCATTGAAAATCTTTGCAAATACCACAGTCTCAGGGCCACAGCCGACGACCAGCTGGACAAAAAATGCTGCAGCGAAGATCACCATACTGATGAAAGATGCAATCTCGACCTGGACCTTCTCAAAAGCAGAAAGAAGCATCAACAGGATGGCCCCGCCAACGATGATGAGAAGAGGGAGGATGGACAAAAAATCATGCATAGTGGTTACCCTGCCTTAATTCTTATGGTTGTTGTGTCCAGGTGTCGGGACTGTGGTTTCGGCAACTTGGCTTTGGGTCATCGCAAAGACTTTGGCAATCTGCAGCTGAGCCGCCGGTTCGATTTTTTTAATAAATGTCTGGGGGAAAATACCCATGGCAATAATAAGTAAAATAACGGGTAGAAAGGTGAGGACTTCCGAGACATTAAGGTCCTTAAAGTTCACGGTGCGGTCATTGGTTTTTTCAAAGAAAACCCGTTGAAACATCCACAGCATATAGCAGACACCGATGATAAGCGATGTTCCAGCTAGAAATGCGATAAACCCGTTGAATTTAATTGCACCAAGGATAATGAGAAATTCGCCAACAAAGCCACTGGTGCCGGGTAAACCGACGGATGCGAGCATGGCGATCGCAAAAAAGGTGGCAAATATCGGCGCCCGAGATGCGATGCCACCGAGGTCGCCGATTTCTCTCGTGCCCATTCTTTCTTCCATTAAGCCGACAAAAAGAAAGAGCACTCCGGTACTGGTAGCGTGGGCGGCGATCTGGAAAAGACTGCCGGTCAGCGCCTGGGCATTCATACAGAAGACGCCAACGGCGATGATGCCCATATGCGAGGCGGAAGAAAATGCCAGCATCCTCTTCATGTCTTTCTGGGCGATAGCGGCGAGCCCGCAGTACATCATACCGACCACTCCAGCCAGGGAGAGCAGGACAGCGAATCGGACAAATTCAACTTCAAAAATCGGCACAACAAAACGAATAACAGCGTAGACCCCAATTTTGGCCATAATTGCCGAGAGCACGAAAGTGGTTCCCGTAGGTGCCTCGGTATACGCGTCGGGTAACCATGTATGGAACGGAAAGAGTGGGATCTTGATGGCAAAGGCGACCATGAACATTAGAAATGCCAGAATAGCAAAGCCGCCACCGAGATCGAGGGCTCCGAGCTGAACTATATCAAAGGTCCATTTACCGAATTGATTATGATACGAAACACCGACATACACTAAAGCCGCCAACATCAACAGCGAGCCGGCAATGGTGTATATGGTAATCTTCAAGGTGGCCGGCAGCCGTTTTGGACCACCATAAATCCCGATCATAAAGAAGATCGGCAGCAGCATGATCTCCCAGAAGATATAAAAGAGAACCAGATCAGTCGCGCAGATTGCGCCTATCATTGCACCCTGGGCGACAAGCAGATTAGCGTAATAGCCTTTTTTCTGGGTGGTGAATATGGCAAAGACCATGGGAAACAATATTGCACCGGTCATGAGTACCAAAAGACTGATGCCATCCACACCAAGGCCATAGCTGATGCCGAGAGATTCAATCCATGGTCGATTCTCCAGGTATTCCATGCCACCTGTTCCGGTAAAGCCAAGGAACAGTTCGATACCCATGAAGAGAACAACCAGCGAAACGATCAATCCGGTGATTCGAGATGCCCCCCTGCTAATGGGCATAAGGAGCATTGCCAATCCGCCGAGGATGGGCAGAAAGATCATGACTGAAAGGGCATATTCAAACATTCTTACACCTTAGCTAGTTGATCGTTTGAGAAAGGAAGAGACTCATAAGGCTCAGTCCGATAATCATATAAAGCGCGTAAATTCGTACATAACCAACCTGCAGGGCCTTGAAAGCGGTACCGGCCTTCTGGTACAACCAGGCAGATAGCTTGACGCCACTGTCGGTGACTTTGGGTTCGAGAAAACGGCTGATAAGCGAACCAAAACCTTTATAGGGCTTAACAAAGATGGCATGGTAAATCTCATCGACATAAAACTTATGGTAGCCCAC
>JBBRDD010000151.1:0-12117 GCA_038204235.1 Desulfobulbales bacterium | reverse complement strand
AAGGAGGGGACATGTCAGAATCAATCACAAAACGGCTGTTGTTTCCCAAGGAAATTGTCGAGAATTATCCCGATATACTTAACCCTGCAGCTCTCGTCGCTCTCGAGAAACTGGCGGGGCTCAACGGTGAACGTATCGCTCTCATGGAGAAGCGGTACCTTAAACGACGGCAAAGATTTGCTAATCAGGAGCGAATTACCTTTTTAAACAGTGATGAGATCATTGGCGGCAGTCAAATTTCAGTGGCTGACGCAAGGGCTGGTAAGTTCAGCGGTCCTGTCATTCCGAAAGATCTACAGAGACAATGGATTCAAGGTACCGGTCCGGCCGCAAAACCGGAAGCACCGCTTGAAAGCAGCATAAGAAATGTGGCGTATGCACTGCTTTCCGGAGCAGATGGCTGGATGTTTGATGGAGAAGATGCCCTGGGGCAGATAAAAACCATGTCTTTAGACAATCTTCGCAACCTCAAACTCGCCTACCGGAAGGATCCTATTTTTCTTGAAGTTGCAGAGAAAGTGGCACAGGAAATGAATAAATGGGCTGCATCCTTTCTTGGAAAGCCCATCATAGACGACTGGCTGGCGCAACTTGAATTCACCACCAGAATATTCAGGCCTCGAGGTCTCCATCTCGACGACCGTCATTTCAGGGATGCTGATGGGCGAGGACTCTCGGCTTCCATTGTTGATACAACGCTGTATCTCTGTAACACGCATGAGGATTTGCGAAAGAGCGGTTTCTCTTTGGTGCTTTACCTGCCCAAAATCCAGACCGCCGAGGAAGCGGCGTTTTGGAAAAAAATACTGGATACCCTCGAATCCGCCTTAGGATTGCCGCAAAATTCGATCCTCGCCTACGTTCTTCTTGAGCAGGTTGAAGCAACCTTTCAGATCATGGAGATACGAGCCGCCTTAGGCGGACACTTTGTCGGTTTCAACACCGGGAGATGGGATTATATCAACAGCGTAGCCGATGCCATGGCCTGGGACAGTAATTTTATTAATCCCAACATTGAAGAAATTGGCATGACCTATGGTTATATGGGGATGTATGAAGACCGGGTGCGACGTTGTGTAAACAGTCCTGATGAAAACGGAAGATTCGCGTTGTTTCAGGGCGGAATGGAACCCAACATCCCGGTTGGATCGAAGCAAGGAGTTGAGGCCAGCATGAAAAAGGCCCTCGCGGGCGCCGAACGTGAACAAAAAGCAGGTGCCAGCGGGAAATGGGTCGCCCACTGGAAAATGGTCCATATCATTCGGCCGGTCTGGGAAAAAGTTGGCGAGAACAATCAACTTGGCAGATCCTTTCCAGCACAGAGCTATGAACAGGAAGATGCAGATAATCTCTTTTTACTCGAAGATGCCCCTCGCACCGTTCGCGGCGCAAGAAATCTGCTCAGTGTTGCCCTGCAATATGGCAATGCATTTTCCCAGGGATTCCAGGCTGCTGCCTTGAAGCCTGGCGATTTTTTCGGCAACGATGATATCCTCTATCTCATGGAAGATATGGCAACCGGTGAGATCCGTCTCAGTATCCTGTGGGAATGGATCCATAAAGGTGGGGCGCTCACCGAAGATGACCGCGAGACAGGTCTTAAGAAAGGAGACGTATTTACAAAAGCAATTTTTGAAAGGCTGCTGGATGAAGAATACCGCAAACTGCTCAGCGCAGACAGCCGCGATGTCCACGAAAAATCGAAAACCACTTCATTGCCGATCATCTATGAAATGACGAAGAAATATATCGATGAAGAGGTGAAAATTCCTTGGTATATCGATTTGTTGAACATTAATCTGAACAATCACGACCTGGAAGAAGGCAAGCGGCGGATTGAAGCCTATATCAAGAAATTCAGAGAAACCGGTCAGCGGATTACAGAAAATCTGGACTATTCACGGTAAAGAGAAGGAGATAAGCATGTTGGAAAAGCAAATCAGTGAATTACAGGAATATTTCTCCAGTTCGCGGTTTCAGGGGATTCAGCGACTATATTCCGAGCGACAGGTGGCAGAGCAGCAAGGGACGATTGCCAATGATTATATTGTGGCGCGAAAGGCTGCAGAAGGCTTTTTCCGTCTTTTACGAGAAAAGTTCTCAAGCAAAACATCAATTACAACCTTCGGCCCCTATTCGCCAGGCCAGGCAGTAACCATAAAAAGGGCAGGTATCGAAGGGATATATCTGGGCGGTTGGGCAACATCGGCAAAAGGTTCTATTAATGAAGACCCTGGCGCAGATCTGGCCTCTTATCCCTTAAGTCAGGTCCCCGACGAGGCGGCCTCCATCGTGAGAGCTCTGCTGACCGCCGACAGAAATCAGAAATTCTTTCGCTCTCGCATGACAGAAGCACAACGTCAGAAGAGCCCTGAATTTGACTTCAGCCCCTATATCATTGCCGATGCCGATACCGGGCACGGTGGTGATGCCCATGTTCGTAACCTGATCCGACGTTTTGTGGAAGTAGGTGTGCCCGGCTATCATATCGAAGATCAACGACCAGGGACAAAGAAATGCGGTCACCAGGGCGGCAAGGTGCTCGTTCCCGTCGACGAACAGATCAAGCGGCTGAATACCGCCCGTTTTCAACTGGATATAATGGGAGTGCCTGGGATTATCGTGGCCAGGACCGATGCAGAAGCCGCCACCTTGCTCGAAAGCAATAATGACAGCAGGGACCACGCTTTCATCCTGGGGGCAACTAACATCAATGTGCCTTTGTATAAATTCTGTGCCTTGGCGGTGCAGCGTCTGTTCAACAAATCCGGGCACAAGGAAGTGCTCGGTCATCTGCTCTATGATCTGGCCGAAGAACAGTATGAGCTGGCCACCAATTGGTTTAAATCGGCTGACATCTATGAAAAATTACAAACGATCATTGCTAAAAAGGTCTCAGCAGACGGGCTGGAATTAGAGCACATGCTCGATGAGGCCATGACTATTGTGGTGCAGGCCTGGGAGAGTGATGCCGGGATTAAGACTTTTCCGGAAGCCGTTGCCGAGCGCATAAAGCTCCTCCTGGATGACGGTCAGGATGCTGCGATGAGTGTAGAGGAATGGATGGCGTACGCTAAAAATGTATCGCACTTCATGGCAAGACAGAAGGCTAAACAGATTGGGGCCAATATCCCATGGGACTGGAACCGGCCCAGAACAACAGAAGGTTATTTCCAGATTCGTGGTGGTATGGATTATGCCATTGCAAAATCTTTGGCAGTTGCTCCCTATGCTGACCTTATCTGGATGGAGACAAAAACAGCCAATTTAAAAGAGGCCACTGCATTTGCCAAAGCCATCCATGCCGTCTATCCGGACCAGATGCTTGCCTATAACCTCTCGCCTTCATTTAACTGGGATACCACCGGAATGAGTGATGAAGAGATGCGACAATTCCCAAGTGCTATAGGCAAACTGGGGTATGTTTTTAACTTTATAACCTACGGTGGCCATCAGGCAGACGGTGTCGCCGGTGAAGAGCTGGCAACCGCCCTGAAGCAGGATGGAATGCTCGCCCTGGCACGATTACAACGCAAACTTCGCTTGATTGAATCTCCATACACCACGCCGCAGAGCCTGGTCGGGGGTCCCCGACTTGATGGCGCACTTTCTGCTAGTTCCGGACGAACTGCAACGACCAAAGCAATGGGCAAGGGCTCCACCCAGTTTCAACATCTCATCCATACCGAACCACCGATATCACTCCTTGATGGATGGCTTGCCAAATGGTCCGAACACAACAAAGTTACCCTTGAGCTTTCGGCTCGAATCAGACCACAAAGCCAAGGTTCCGACATCCTGAAGCTTGATGTTCTTGACAGTTCAAAGACCAATATAGCTGAAGTAGTTTTTAATGTGATGTGCGATCGCGAGGATAAGGTGTTTTTGTTTATCCGTAATCAGATCCTTCATGATACCGGTTTGAGAAGAAAACGGTTTATGACGCTTCTCCACATCTTCTTGATGCACCGGTATAAGTCGGACATCCTTCAGTATATGACCCCGACCGAAGATAATCGCCAGCAAATAAATGGCATGAAGCGGCATGAATTATTTGAAAGTGTCACCGAAGAAATTGGCGATATCATCGTTGCCCATGTAAACAAGAAGATTGTTGCCGAAATGGTCAGACACGACGGTCAGGGAATAAATCGACTGATAAATAAAGGGTAGTGGTTCTGACGATACCGACAGTCTGCTTTCTACCGGAATATGTGCAAGTGCAGCGTATATTCCGGTAGAGATTGATAAAATATCAATGCATGGGGCTGGCTTATTTGACCTCTTCGGCGAATCCTTTGGGAACTCTCACCACCATGACTGGCTGTGTCGCATTGTGCAGAACTTTGCGAGTCGTGCTTCCCATCACTATTTCACTGACCTTGCCGTGACTTTGTGCACCCATGACAATCAGATCGGCAGAAACTTCGTTGGCCAGATTGACAATAACCTGATCGGGATAGCCGTCAACGACATGAATGGCACTGACTGGATTGTCACAGGGGGCTACGTTGTTGCATTCTCTGGTGCAGAGTTTTTCCATCCGTTCCTGCATTTGCATTTTGACCTTTTCCCGGGCCTTGCTGTGCATCTGTTCCGAACTCTCATGGGAGATATACTGTTCAACCAGGCTCTGACCAAAAGTTGACAGAGGTTCCATGCCATGAACGGCGACTATTTTGGCTTTGTGCTGGCGGGCCAGGGCCAGGGCATAGCGAAATATGTACGGTGCTCCCGGGCCAAGGCCGGTGGCATAGAGAATGGTTTCAATTTTGGGCAGCATATCGTTCTCCTGATGGTGAAATAAAGATGGATCATTTCCGCCTTAATTTTCACTTCCAGCGAAAATTAAGGCGGTCGGTTGCGGAAACTAACTTATCTTTTCAGGTTTGCATACGTTTTCGGCCTTCGCCGCACTCCGGCCACATCCCTTGCAATAATGGGTTGCCGGTTGAATCAGCGCTATATATGCTTTGGGATCCTTTACCTGCAGCTCTTCATCGACATGAGCACAGAGAGTCTTTTGTTTGTTATCGCTCATGATGTACCTCCAATATGAGTATTCTTAAGTGAATAATTTTTGCTGCGCGAATACCGCTTTTCGGGGATATTCGCTTCTCTGAAATACAGGATAGACATGGTGCGATGCATGTCAAGCAAGTGGATAGCTTTCAGGCACATACCGTCATCATCCGCCATTTTGATCGCATCGATAAAACCATGAGCCACCAATGCGAAGGTATCATTTTTGGTCAGGAGATACAGGTATTCTGAGGTTGATAGTCTGAATCTCTAATTTTCCTGAGGTGCGACGAAGGATATTGACTCCGCAATAATCCTGGGGAATTGTAAATACGAGTTGCAATGGTTTGTGTTGCAGACGAGAGAGCAGCACTCGATTCACTCCGGCATGGGCGACCACCAGCAGAGGGCCGGGGTATTTTTGCGCCAGGGCAAGCAGGGCCGGGTAGCTGCGGGTTGCGAGGTCGCCAAAGCTCTCACCTCCCTCGGGCCGGAAAAATTCCAGATCCCGGCCGCGCTGTTCGTACGCACCTGGAAAACGAGCCTTGACCTGATCGACGGTCAGGCCTTCCCAGGCACCCAGATTGATTTCTTTGAACTGCACTATTGTATGTATGGATGCCGCCGACTTGCCACTTACCAGAGCTGCAGTCTGCACTGCCCGTTGCAGCGGCGAGCTGAAGACCTGAGTAAAGGGGATATCCTGCAGCTGCTCGGCCAGTGACTCGGCTTGGTGAATACCGTTGTCGTTTAAGTACAGATCGGACTGACCAAGAAAGGAACGGGCCGAAGGCTTGTCGATTGCACCATGACGAATCAGATATGTCAGGGATTGCATAGGGTCGGTGCCTGAGTAAGTATATCGTCCAGCCGTTGACCGGTCGCCAACATAACGGCTACGGCCAGCTGGTGGGCCAGCTCGTGGCGACTCTTGATAGCACGGGTTGCTTTTGGGTCGTTCTGGTAGAGTGCTAACTTTTCCGCAAATCGTTCTTTTATGTCGACGATCTTTCCTCCCCGAGCCATTTTGTCGGCGAGATGGACCAGCTCTTTTTCGGTTATGACGTCTCCTTGCTGCCATGCCATCTCCTTATGGGCGGCAACGATGTCTGCGGCCCTGCCAAAGCCGAGTTCCCGTAACCACCGACCGCCTTCTTTTTCATGGCTGGAGTGCCCCTTGGCAATATCATGCAGCAGGCCGCAGACGCGACACAAGTCTGGTTCAAGCTTTCGTTGGTCCTTTTGCATAATAGCCAGGCAGAGGGCCACTGCTATCCGGGCAACCAGGTGACCATGAACCAGACCCTTTTCCGGCATGGGATGCAGTTTAAGAATAGTCGAGCATTCCTCCATGGTCGGATAGCCCAGACGGGAAAAACGAGCAAGGCCAGCGGCATAGTCCTCTGGGGTGTCCATATCAAAAAGGATGTTGGCATCGGGGACTTCAACCTCGACAACCTGTTGCGGATGTTCGTTTTCAATATGTGCCAGCAGGGTTCGCAATCCACCGTCAAGCCGACTGTTTTCAAGAATGACGTCAATCAATCCGCCGGAAAGAAGTGATGGATGTCCGCGTTTGCCGGAAAAGGTCGGGTAAATGATCTGAACATTGCCGGAGCACCCGGCGGCATAGGACTCGGTCAGCAGCCTGACTGTTCCTCTTCGCACTAGAGGGATATCCACAGGCAAAACAAAAAATCCATCGCTTGGTTTTGCAAGATGGCTGACACCGGTGTGAATTGAACTGTACATCCCGGTGGCAAACCTGGGGTTGTAGGCAATTCGCGCCCCGGCCCGTTTGGTGATTTTTCCGGTTTTTTCACTTTGATGGCCGGTGACTACCACCAGATCCTTGACGCCGCATGTTCTGAACAGATTTATACACTGCTCAAGCACGGTACTCGTCCCCAGACGCAGGCCGGCCTTGAGCTCGCCCATGCGGGAAGAGAGTCCTGCCGCGAGTATTACGGCGCTTAGACGAGGTGCCACGCCTTCCTGCCGGTTGCCCGCTGGTAAATGAGTTCGCCGACGATACTTACCGCAATTTCTTCCGGGGTGTCGGCTTCGATTGCCATGCCGATCGGGCAGCGGACCTGTTCCAGCTGTGCCTCTTTGACACCTTTATCCATTAAATTAGCGTAGATGGCGTTGCGTTTTTTGCGGCTGCCGATCATGCCTATATAACCGGCCCTGGTCTGCAGGGCCTGGTCGAGTACCTCCAGGTCGTGCATATGGCCGCGGGTAACGATCACCAGATAACAGTCCTCGTCAATATCATACTCCTTGAAACATTCGGTAAAAGAAGGCAGAACCTTGATCTCATCCGCCTGGGGGAAGCGCTCTTGGTTGGCAAATTCGCTCCGGTCGTCCATGACGATGACGCGAAAGCCAACCCGGGCGGCCGCTTCGGCGGTGCAGGCAGCCACATGACCGGCGCCGACCAGAAAGAGATTGCCGCCGACGGCAAAGTACGAGACCAGATACTCCCGGCCCTCATACTCGATCAGGGTACAGCCCGAGGTCGAAGAACGGGTTTGTTTGACTGTCGTAAGGAGTTGGTCGGAAATATCGTTACGGCCGGTTGGGCCCTTATGGTCGATGACAAAACGGTGGCCGCCGCTGTCGGTGTCGAGCGGGCAAATCAGGGCAGCCCGGCGTCCTGAGGCCATGGCTGCACAAAGAGACTGAAAAACCGTTTTATTGGTATCGTCGGGCCGTATGTATTCCAGGAACAGCTCCAGTTTGCCGCCGCAGATCATATCGGTGATTGCCGCATCGTTGTTGCTGAGATCAAAGCCGCGGCGAATGGAGTGGCCGCTGGTAAAGCATTTGTCCGCTTCCTTGATGGCCAGGGCTTCCACAAGTCCGCCGCCGATGGTGCCGGCGATGCTGCCGTTACGATGGATGATCATTTTGGCCCCGGCGAGTCGAGGCGTCGAGCCGGACTGGCTGGAGACGGTGACGAGGACGAGGTCTTCTCCGTCATTTAAGGAGGAACATAGGTGTTCAATGAGCTTTCTCATGCGTGGTTTTCCTGTCGGTTATCTTCGAGAATACGTTTACTTCGATGGATTTTGGCGATTGAATCGGTGGTTACGACACACTCCAGTTCCTGGACCAGATGGCAGCTGGCTAATTGTTCGTTTACCTGGTGGATCACTGCATCCTCGTTGCCGGGAACGGTGACAAGGTGGATCTGGAGTCGGTCATGTTGTTTCTCCGTGGTCAGGATCGCCCGAAAATCAAGGAGGCCCGATATGGAAAAAAGGATTTCATCCAGGGCGTGCAGGGCGAGTTGTCTGCCGTTTTGCAGAGTTCGCACCTGGTTGATCCGGCCAAGGATCTTGTCGAGCCGTCGGATATGGCTGCCGCAAGGACAGGGGCCGGAAAGCAGTCGGCCCAGATCGCCTGTTCGATAGCGGATCAGCGGCATCCCTGTACGGGTCAGGGTGGTAACAACGATCTCGCCCCATTTTCCATCCGCCAGGGACTTTGCAGTATGTGGATCAATTATTTCAAACAGCAGGTCGGCCTCGCGTAGGTGTGCACCCTGGTGAGCCGCGCAGTCAACCCCGCCGCCAAGACCGGTTTCCACCGTACCATAATGGGTGAAGATGTCGCAAGCCAGCAAGTCGGTTAACTGGCTGCAGAGGCTGGTCGGGATATAATCCGAACAAAGGAGCACTGAACGTATGGCGCCAGGAGGAAGAACCAGGCGTGCCGCCATACGGGCAATTGCCAGAATCTGTACGGGAAAGCCAACCAGGACATCGGGCCGAATCTCGCTCAACTGCCGGGCGACCTGCCCGGGGTCGTCAACCAGGCCGAGGATATGGCTCGACACCTCCATTCGCTGCAGAGCCTGGGCCAGCAGGTGACCGGTTGAGTCCGGAGTAGTCCCCGGCAGCAGGATCGCCACTCTCTGACCGGGGTCGACCAGTGGCTGCATACCCAGCTGAAAAAAATCCAGGGTTCGTTCCAGATCTTGCTCGGTGAAGAAGAGCCGCTTCGGCGCGCCGGTGGTCCCGGAGCTGTGGATCGTGATGATCCGGGCTACCGCGTCCTGGCTGACACAGACCATCTCTGCACCGTGGTTGCGCAGATCGTCTTCGGAGGTAAAAGGCAATCCGGCCAGATCGTCGAAAGCTGTGCGCGTGCCGATGGCGGCATCGGCCAATTTTCGGCGATAAAAAGAAGAGTGTCGTCGGCAGTAATCGATAAGATTTCGCAGTCGCTCTCCCTGATACTGTTCAATATCCAGCCGCGACAGAGCCTTGGTGGGGTGGCCGATAGCTTGTGCCGTCAAGGCTTCGACAGGAGTGATGTTCATGGCGTGGCGATTCCCCGATAGAGTGGCTTGCCCATATTGGAAGTCAGATTATAGGCACAAAACGGGATAAGGTTGCCTTCCGGGGAAATGATATGGATGCAGCAGCCCTGTAAACGTTCCAGATCTATATTCCACACATCCTGAAAGGCCATAGCCGAGATGGAAAAGGTATGGGTGCGGGCCCGTGCCAGAAAACGATCCAGATCGTCCTGTGGTTGCGTCGATTTTTCACCTGCACTGGCGCAAGCGGTAGAAGCCATGGGCAGGGACCACTGTCGTGCAGTGAAAGCCACGCTTTTCTCACGACCTTCCAGAGCCGAAGGTATATCGATCTGAGGTTCACCGGTGGAGCAGCAGGCTGTCTGTCGGTTGCCAAGCGGCAGAAGATGACCACTTTCTTCCACCAGAAAATTTCCGTGGAAGGAACACAGCGTATGCTCGCAGGAAGGTGGGGCAAAGTGTTCGGCGGTAATGGCGCCACCGCTCTGTTCTTTAATCAAGTGCAGCAACTCAGGCAAGGTGAGTCGGTCCTCGTCCGCCGGGGCCTCCGGGTAGCGGCCGAAATAGCTGACCGGCTGGAAATGGACGCCGCGTACGGTAGGGGCAAAGCGGGCGGCATAGTTGATAATCGCACCGACCTCATGGGTGTTAATCCCCGGAACCAGGGTCGGTACCAGAACCACTGCCAGTCCGGCGGCCTGGCAGTGGCGCAGCGCCTGTTCTTTGATTTCGGTAAGGTCACGGCCACGCAGGGCAATATGGGTAGCACGATTTAAACCGTCAAACTGCAGAAAAATGGAACGCAGTCCGGCATCTTTAAGGCTGAGAGCATAGCTCGGGTCTTGCGCCAGGCGCAGGCCGTTGGTGTTCAGCTGGATAAAAGAAAAACCCTTGCTCCGGCCGAGAGTAATGATTGCCGGGAGGTCGTCACGTACAGTTGGTTCGCCGCCGGATAATTGAATATTACAGGGTCCGGACGCCGCCATAATACGGTCATAGAGAAAACCTATTCGACTGAGCGATAGGTCGTCCGTTAGTTTGGCCTCCACCCCTGCATCCGCGAAACAGACCGGGCAATGCAGGTTGCAGCGCTGGGTGATCTCGATCAGGGCCGTGCAGGTATGCTGGCCATGGTCCGGACAGAGACCGCAGTCAAAAGGACATCCCTTATCGACAGTGGTAAAGGTTTGCTGGAGCACAGAAGGGGTTTTGGGGCGCAGCCAGGTGGAAAAAGGTACGGCGCCACGCCAGATCACGGTGCGAAAGGGACCATGTTCCGGGCATTGTTTGACCAGAAATACCGTATCACCCTGCTGCTCGCGGGTGGCGGGAAGGCGAGTAAGGCAAACCGGACAGAGACTTGCGGTGCACGACAGGAGTTGTGGAGGACTATCAATACGCACCGGTTTACTCTCTTGGCAGGCTGGGATCGATATTGTTTTCGCTCAGGATCTGTAAAATCATTTCCCGGGCACGCACCATGATGTTGCCGCAGACCTCTGGTTTTTTGCCGCCTTGCATGGCGATGATGTCGTCGCAACGAATACCGCCCCATGAAGTGGCGTTCTCCTTAAACCAGTCCATAAACCGGGACAGCAGCAGGGGATAGCAGTCCAGAACTGTTTCCGCGGCACTTCCCTTGGCTGCGTATAAAGCAATGATGCAGGCAGCACCGCTGGCCACACCGCACAGGTCGCCGGTGGAAGATCCCTCGCAGAGCCCGGCCATGGCCCGCACCAGTGGAACATTATCTTCGCCCATGTCGGCGAGTGTCAGCTGCATCATAATCTGACTGCAGCAAAATCCCTGGGCAGCCAACTGCATGATCTGTATGGAAGTGTCATCCATAATTAAGCACCTTTCTTTGCGATAAGTACATAGTAGCCAAGCGGTGCGCTATTTAGAGCGCAACAGGTCTGGTGCGCTTGCTCCACCCCCATGAACAGCTGCCAGAATTTTTCCAGGCTACCGTAGCTGAAGATGATCTGGCCGGCAAGCTGCTTGAGCAAGTCACTGCGGTCGACAAGGCTGTGCAGGGTGAAGCCGGCCCGGGATAGTCCTGCTTTGATGGTTTCAAGCGGCAGGGCATGGGTGATGCAACTGTGCAGGTTTGGAAGATCCGGTTTGAGCTTTTTGTTCCTGCGATAAACATCGGTGAGGAGCAACATGCCGCCTGGCAGGAGAACACGATACATTTCCCGGAAGCTTTTGTCGATATCACCGGTAAGAGAAAGGACGCATTCGGAGGTAACCAGAGAAAAACTGTTTGATTCACAAGGGATGGCCGTTGCCTCTCCAGCAAGAAAACAAGCGTCCGGCACATTTTGGGTAGCTCTCTTCAGCATGGTGGCGGACGGGTCCAGGCCGGTGGCCCGCAGGCCGAAGACTGAAGTCATCAGGCCTACTGTATGGCCGGGACCGCAGCCCACATCGAGACCGGTGGCGCCGGGAATCGGCCTGCAGGAGGTCAAAATCTCGGTTGTCAGGGCAATGCCGCCCGGCCGCAGCGTGCCGCCGGTGACCAGGGATAATTCATCCTGTTCATAGAGGGTCGTTACCGCGGCAGAGGACCTGATGCAAGTCGTTTCCATGCTATTTATCTTCCAGCAGCTGTTCCACTTCCAGCATTTTGCCCACTGCCAGTTTTTCTGGCACCAGAATAACGCCGCATTCCGGACAGGCCATCAATTCCACATTGAACACCGAGTTCATATAGGTAACAGCGACTTGAGTTGGCTGCAGGGGTTGGCTGCATCCGGCGCAAT
>JBBRDD010000150.1:0-12132 GCA_038204235.1 Desulfobulbales bacterium | reverse complement strand
TGTAGTTCCCGTTTCTTTTCATCCAACTTTATCGGTGCCGGTTTGATCGGTTCGGGTGCACTGTCGGCGTCCGTTTCCAAATTACGAAAGTTTTCGACTGAAAAGACATCCGCAACAACCTCATCAACTTCCGGCTTTACCTGCACACGGATATGCGCCTTTTTACGAATGAGACCAAATATCCCGGTACTCCCCGTCTCAATAATTTCAATTTCAAGTCTTTCCTGGGCAACTCCAAGAGTTGCACAAGCATCTTTGATTACCGCCGCAACTTCTCTTCCGTAAAAATCTTTTTTTTCTAAAGACATTTAATTACCTTCTCAAATATATCTCAACCGCAAAATCCGGTGATTTAAGCTGCTTTTATTCGTATGTGTCCGCCGATCTCAGCTGGCAACCGATGGTATAGCCGTTTTCTTGCTGTCACGATTAATAAGCACCTGCTGAAGAATAGAAAGCAAGTTATTGATAAACCAGTACAGAACCAAACCCGACGCAAAATTGAGGAACATAAAGGTAAATACCACCGGCAAAAACATCATGATTTTCGCCTGGGTAGGATCTGCCGTAGTGGGAGAGAGCTTCTGCTGCAAAAACATCGAGGCGCCCATGAGCAGGGTCAATACCGGCAGCCCTCCGAGGTAGGGAAGGTCAAAGCCAAGATATAAACGATCAGGCGCGGACAGATCGGTAATCCACAACATAAATGGCGCATGGCGCAATTCAATACACTGCAGAAGCACTTTATACAGGGCAAAAAAGACCGGAATCTGCAGCACCATTGGCAGACATCCACCAAGAGGATTGACCTTGTACGTCTTGTAGAGGCTCATGACCTCCTGATTCATCTTGGTAGGATCGCTCTTATATTTTTCCTTTATCTTGGCCATTTTCGGCTGCAATTTCTGCATGTTTTTCATCGATTTCATGCCCTTTTGCGAAATCGGCCAAAAAACTGCCTTGAAGAGAACAGTAACCAAAATAATGGACACACCATAATTATGACAAAATGAGTAAAACATGTTCAGCAGCCAGAGAGTCGGTTTGGCGATGACATCAAACCACCCGAAATTAACCGATCGATCTAGGTTATAGCCGATACTCTGCAGCATTTGTAATTTTTTGGGTCCGTAATAGACATGATAGTCATAGCTCTTTTCCGTCCCCGGCTTAAGCGTCTCGAGTTTTCCCGAGAGTTGAGTGGTTGCCAGCGTCTCGTTCCCCTGCATAGTAAACGAATTGCCCGCCCCGTCTTTTGGGATGAGAGCGCAGAGAAAATAGTTTCCTTCGTAACCGGCCCACTCTATAGAGCCCTGCAGAGTTTTTGGCCCATCGGCAAAATCTTTAGCCTTCACCTCCTGCAATCCACCATTGATAAAAGCCACCGGGCCACCAAACAGGAATCGATTGGATGGGCTGACGACCCCTTCAAAATGGGTATTGACCAGATCGAGTTGCGGCACTCCCTGGAGGATGTGATCTGAATGGTTTTTAACGGTGACCGACAGGTTGATCAGATAGTTGCTGTTGTCAAATGTATAAAGGCGTTCGACCACCAGTCCGTTGCCGGCGTCTGCCTTCATCCGCAACTCAGCCTTGTTTTTATCTGCGGATAACTTGAGGCTCTGTACAGTACTGTCATAGAGTATCCTCGCACCAACAGCACTGCCCCAGGCGAATTGCAGCGGATACCCCTCGGCTGCAGTAGTCTTAACCAGTTGCATGCCAGGTGAATCCTTGTCATGTGTTTCTTTTTGTTTTTTAAGGATAAAACTGGTAATTGTGCCGCCATCTTCCGACAGGGTTGCGGTATACAGGTCTGTGTCTATGTTAATATCTTTTGGCTTGCGGTCATAGGCTAACGCCGGAGGCTGTGCAATGGCCGATGCCTGAGCAGCAGTCGCGACAGCAGGCTGCTGCACCGGTTGAACCGGTGCGGGTTGGGTTGTTTGCTCAGTTGTCTCGCTGACGGGAACCGGTTTGTCGAAGCCGACAAAAAAGTATTGATACCCAAGAAGAATAATAAAAGAGATAACGATCGCTAAAAAAGCTCTATATGTGTCCATGGACTGTCCGTAATTTTTTGTGAGACCGGATTACGGTATGTTTACCGTACCGGATCATACCCGCCTCGGGAAAATGGGTGGCACCGGAGTATCCGGCGTAGTCCCATAAAGGACCCCCGGACAACCCCATATTTTTCAATTGCCTGGATTGTATACGTTGAACAGGTAGGGATAAAGCGACAGGTAGGGGGCAAAAGTGGCGAAACAAGATATTGATATCCTCTCACCAATCCAATAAAAACTGCCTTCGGAATATTACTTATTGTCATTGTATACACCAGCTCAACAAGTAAAACGACCAACAGCAGGTGCTATCAGAGGTGCCAGAGCAGCGCAGATATCTCCGGGGTGTGCAAAGGAAAAACCTGGACGAACGGCAAAGACGATATCTGTTCCTGCCGGATAGCAGCTTTGCCCTAATCGGAAAGATTCCCGAATGATTCGTTTGAGACGGTTTCGCTTCACCGCACCGTGAATCTTGCGGTGCACACTGATTCCCAACCTGCTTGTACCGGTCGAATTCGTCCGGCAGATCAGGGTAAAATCTTTTCCGTGCAAACGCCTTCCTTTGCTGTAAACTTCCTCAAACTCCCAACCTTTGCGGATCAGGGAGCTTTTCAAAAGCCGGTGCCCTGCCAAAGCTATGCCGAAAGCCTTTTGCGACCTTTCGCTCTGCGTGATCTTATCACTGCTCTTCCGGCACGGGTACTCATTCTCTCACGAAATCCGTGGGTACGTTTACGTTTTATGTTGCTTGGTTGAAAAGTACGCTTGCTCATTCTTTACTTCCTCATCGGTACATTCTATGGTCAGCCCATGGAATATGTTTAGCTTCTGAGATTCCGGAGAATCTACTCTTTATCATGTGATTTTAAACTGTTCCTCGGTTCGATACACTACCTCTAGTAACAGTGACTCCAACTACAAGGCGACAAATTGCAAAACACAAATATTAACCACAATTAATTATCTGTGTCAATTATTTTGTTCCACAGGACCACCCGAATATTGCACAACCCAATCGGCTATGCTATTCTCAGCGCAGCTTGAACCAGAATAAATTAAAGTTAAAAAAAACTCATGATCAATGAAGAATATGAAATAGTGGTTATCGGAGCCGGCCATGCCGGCTGCGAAGCTGCGCTTGCAGCAGCGAGAATGGGTTGTAAAACCCTGCTCACGGTAATTAATGCCGATACGATTGGGGCAATGTCCTGCAACCCTGCAATCGGCGGATTAGCCAAGGGGCACCTGGTTCGGGAAATAGATGCCCTGGGCGGTGAAATGGCCAGAAACATCGATGCCACTTCCATCCAGTTCCGTCGACTCAACACCAGCAAAGGCCCGGCAGTACGCTCATCCAGGGCGCAGGCAGATCGGTTGCTCTACCGTCTGCGCATGAAATCGATCATTGAAAGCCAGCCCAATCTGACGGTAACACAGACCGTAGTTTCAGGGCTTCTGGTAGAAAATAACCGGATTTACGGGATATGCACGTCTCTTGATGAACACATCCATACCAAAGCAGTGGTGGTAGCCACCGGCACTTTTCTAAACGGCCTGGTCCACATTGGCATGAAAAATTTTCCGGCGGGAAGACTCGGCGACGCTCCATCAAAAGGACTGGCCACCTGGTTCAAAGAACATGGCTTTGCCGTCGGTCGAATGAAGACCGGGACCGTGCCTCGACTCGCGTCGCACACCATCAACTATGCCGAACTGGAAATTCAACACAGCGATTCCCCGCCGGCCCATTTTTCCTTCTCCGCCCACGGTGAAGGCCGCGGCTACACCCTCCCGCAACTGCCCTGCTATATAACGTATACGAACGAAAAAACGCACGAAATTATTCGTCAGGGCATTGGCCAATCCCCCATGTATGCCGGGATCATCAAAGGTGTAGGCGCCAGATATTGCCCTTCCATTGAAGACAAAGTCATGCGCTTTCCAGAAAAAGATCGACACCAGATCTTTCTCGAACCGGAAGGCCTTGACACAACTGAGGTTTACCCAAACGGGGTACCGACCAGCTTACCGCTGGCAACCCAGAAAGCCATGATCAATTCCATTAAGGGACTGGAACATGCGCAAATCATCAGGCCCGGATACGCGATTGAGTACGATTATATCGACCCCCTCGGCCTGCATCCGTCACTTGAAACCAAACAGGTGCAGGGTCTTTTTTTTGCCGGACAGATAAACGGCACCTCGGGGTACGAAGAAGCAGCAGCCCAGGGCCTTCTTGCCGGCATAAACGCAGTCCGTTCCAGCCGGAACCAGGAGCCATTGATTCTCGACCGCTCTCAGGCTTATATCGGGGTCTTAGTTGATGACTTGGTTACCTGCGGCACCAAAGAGCCTTACCGGCTTTTCACCTCAAGAGCCGAATATAGACTATTGTTGCGTGAGGACAACGCGGACAGTCGTCTGGCCCAGATTGGTTATGAGTTGGGACTGGTATCGGAAGAGGCACATAATCGATTTCTGCAGAAACAGCAATTGATTGTCAGCGGCACCCATGCCCTGGAAAAGATTTCTCTCAAACCGAGCCTGGCGATCAATACGGCACTTGCAGCATTAAACAGCAGCGATCTCAAACAAAAATGCACCCTCGCCGAGCTGTTGCGTCGTCCAGAACTGTCCATCCGGTCCTTTTCGTCGCTGCCTATCACAGGCGATGCACTTCAAGCAGTAGAGGAGCTCATTGCCAGTCCGGTCAGAGAAGAGATAGAGCTGCAGGTCAAGTTTAAGGGGTATATCGATCGACAAACCGAACAGGTTGCCCGCTTTAAAAAAATGGAATCAGTTCTGCTACCAAAAGACATTAATTACCACTCACTCTCGGGTCTTTCCAATGAGGTAGTGGAAAAACTGACCAAGATCCAGCCCCTCTCGCTTGGCCAGGCATCAAGAATTTCAGGGATAACACCGGCAGCCATCTCCGTACTGCAGGTACACTTAAAGAAAATACAGAAAACGCCGTCGTAAAAATTACCCAAAGGGCATAGCAATCTTCACCTGCTTCGTTGCTGCAAAATATCTATCATTACGACGTACTCTAGTACGTCGTAATGATAGATATTTTGCGCGCTTCGCATCTGAAGTTTTTTACTTATCCATCTCTGATATTATAACTTTTACTAGTCTATTAACAATATATGTTCCTGACCTTTCCAGAAATCGATCCAATAATCTTTAGTCTCGGGCCGTTACATGTGCGCTGGTACGGACTGATGTATGTGCTCGGATTTCTGGCAAGTTACCTGCTTGTCCAGAAACAGATCCGCGAATTCAAATATGACCGACTTGCCGAGCATTTTGAAAACCTCAACCTGATACTTATCCTCGGAGTAGTGATCGGTGGCAGATTGGGCTATGTCTTTTTTTACAATTTTTCTTACTACATGGCCCATCCCCTGGAAATTCCCGCAACCTGGAGTGGCGGCATGTCGTTTCACGGGGCGTGCCTGACCCTGTTGATCGGCGGTTGGGTATTCTGCCGGAAAAACAAGCTTGATTTCTGGAAAAGTGCCGATATATATATTGCCACTCTCCCAGTTGGCCTCGGTTTAGGCAGGGTTGGTAATTTCATCAATGGTGAACTGTATGGACGGGTCACCGACCTGCCCTGGGCCATGGTCTTTCCTGGAGGTGGTCCTTTGCCCAGACACCCCTCACAGCTCTATGAGTCGGCGCTTGAAGGCGTTGTGCTTTTTATTTTGCTCTGGTCGGTACGTAAGAAACCATGGCAGCAAAACCGCTACTGGCCTCATGGCAGTATCACAGCGCTTTTTCTCATTGGCTATGGCTGCCTGCGGATTGTCGTTGAAAATTTCCGGGAGCCGGATCAGCAGGTGGGCTATATTATTGGCCTCTTTACCATGGGCCAACTTCTCAGCGGGCTGATGGTGGTCAGTGGTCTGCTGGTCTGGCTGCTTCGCTTGAAAAGCAAGGCCAATTGAAAATTGTTTGAGTCAAATCCTATCTATTAACCATATTTTTTCCAAAAATGCAATTCTTCACTGAATTTGTGCATATCTCCCTCTAATATTTCCAATTTTTCTTGACTTTCTTCGCAAGAGCGCTTTGATTAGCTGTTCTGAAAAGACAGGCAATTTAGACTCGGACTGTCCGCTGGTTATTGTAAGCTGAAGGGACAAATCCCTTTTAGAATATTGTAATTTTTTTAAGGAGCAGACACGATGATTCAAATGATTTTTCCATTTCTTGCCTGGTTTAAGGATTATGACATCGGCAAGTTCAAGATTGATTTCCTGGCCGGCATTACAGTGGCCCTGGTTCTTATCCCGCAGTCAATGGCTTACGCCCAGCTTGCCGGATTACCGCCATATTACGGATTGTATGCTGCTTTTCTGCCGCCAATGGTCGCGGCACTCTTTGGTTCGAGCCGGCAGTTGGCAACCGGTCCTGTTGCGGTGGTCTCTCTTATGTCTGCCGCATCCCTTGCCCCACTGGCCACAGCCGGATCAGCCCAATTCATCGCGTATTCGATCACTTTAGCGCTGGTGGTCGGCATATTCCAATTTTCCCTCGGCGTACTGCGGCTGGGACTGGTCGTGAACTTTCTCTCTCACCCGGTGGTCAATGGTTTTACCAACGCCGGTGCCATCATCATTGCGACATCGCAGTTATCCAAATTTTTCGGTGTAAATGTCGACTCAGCAGAACATCATTATGAAACAATGGTTCGGGTCTTCCAGGCGGCAATGGACTATACCCACCTGCCGACACTGATCTATGGTGTCAGCGCGGTAATCATCATGGTGGTTCTCAAAAAAATCAACCCGCGCATTCCTAATGTGCTTGTTGCGGTGGCCATCACTACCCTGATTTCCTATTTCACCCATTACAACAACGATGCCAAGATCGACGTCTCCGCAATCCAGTCTCCCGCGATTGCCGAAAAAATCTCCGCGTTCAACCAAGCAGCCAAAGAGCTTGAGTCCCTGTCGACGGAACGATCGGAGATGGAGCATCATGTAAATGACGAGATCAGTAATCTGCCAAAAGGACATGGCGGCAAAAGTGTCAAGTTGATTGAACTGCAGAGCCAGGTCGAACTCCTCACCCTGAAAATCAACGATGCGAAACATCATACCCATACCTTAAGGACAGAACTCCGGGCGGCAAAATTTGCCGGCGTCAAAGCAGATAACACGCTGACCCTTTTCCCTAAAACTGCCATTCCTGATGGGGTGAAAACGGATGGCAACACCTGGAAACTCAAGGTGGGCAATTCTCCATTAAAGACGGCTGAACTGACAGTTATCGGCGGCGGTGAAGTTGTCGGCAAGATCCCTGAAGGCCTGCCTAAATTTACCATGCCTGAGCTCAGCATCAAATCGTTTGTTAAACTCCTCCCTACGGCAATTATCATCTCGCTGCTGGGATTTATGGAAGCCATCGCCATTGCTAAAGCCATGGCGGCAAAAACCGGTCAAAAACTCGATCCGAACCAGGAACTCATTGGTCAGGGCTTGGCCAACATTTTCGGCTCAATTGGTTCCAGTTATGCAGTTTCCGGTTCATTTTCCCGCTCTGCCGTTAACCTGCAGGCAGGCGCCGTGTCGGGTATCTCATCGGTGATTACATCGGTGATGGTCGTCATCACCCTGTTATTTTTTACTCCGTTGCTGTATCATCTTCCCCAGGCCGTACTTGCCGCGGTAATTATGATGGCCGTAATTGGCCTGGTCAACGTCAGAGGCTTTATTCACTCCTGGAAAGCACAATGGTACGATGGCGCGATTTCTGTCCTGTGTTTCGTGGTCACTCTCTATTTTGCCCCACACCTCGACAAAGGAATCATGGTCGGTGTCGGCCTCTCCATGGTCGTTTTCCTCTACAAGTCTATGCGGCCAGTAGTCGCCAGGCTGTCAATGAATGAAGAAAATGTTCTGAAAAGTGCAGAGCACTACCGCCTGAAAGGTTGTCGCCATATCTCAGTCGTTCGTTTTGACGGTGCACTCTTTTTTGCCAACGCCAGTTACCTCGATGAGCAGGTCGCAAAGTTCAGAACCGAGCAACCCGATCTTCGCTATATTCTTCTTGATGCCCGAGGTATAAACGACATGGATGCATCCGGCGAAGAAGCTCTTGATATGCTCTGTAAAAGGGTACGCAGTGCAAAACTCGGTTTTGCCATGTGCGGCGTAAAAGGACAGGTGCTTAAAGTTATGGAGCGAACCGGATTGATTGAAGAAATCGGCAAAGAACATATGTATGCCGACAGCAAGGCAGCGGTTGCTGCTCTGGTCAAAAAGATCCATACGGGGACCGATCTCCCGGCAACCGGATGTAACGACTGCCCGCTGACGAAGTATATTCCATCGAACAGCTAATCCCGCCGAAAAACTTTGCGGGGTGTAAATTTCTTGTGCAAAACACAAGAAATTTATTTCTAAGTCACGAGTCAAGCGTTTCCCCCTCCGGTCCAGGTTTCTTAACGACCTGACCGGAGGGATCCCGCCTCCTCCGCCGCAATCCCAGTATTTTCCCAGATAATTCGACTCTTCTTGCGATGGCTCTTGCCGGCTGGTATAATCGGCGACGTTTGTCTGTTTTCCATTATCAATTTCAACCAGGAAATCTTCAATGAAGAAACTGCTATTATTGTTTTGTGTTACCATCGCCTCCGGCACACTTGCATTTGCCAGCAGCGGCTCTGGGACAGAGGCGGATACCGCAGGACTCACCGGCTCCTTATTCGGCATACTCTCGGTCTTACTTTTCGTGGGTGCCTATTCGCTGGTGATTCTTGAGGAGAAGTTCCATTTACGAAAATCAAAACCTGTGCTTCTCGCCGCTGGTATTATCTGGATTCTGGTTGCAATCACTTTCAACAGGATGGGAGACAATCATTCAGCAGAGCTAGCCATTCGCCATAACCTTCTGGAATACGCTGAGCTGTTCCTCTTCCTTCTGGTCGCCATGACCTACATCAATGCCATGGATGAACGTAATGTATTCCAGGCGTTGCGCTCCTGGCTCGTCACGCGTGGCTTCTCGCTGCGATCGGTTTTCTGGGTAACCGGTTTTCTGGCTTTTATTATTTCACCAGTTGCCGACAATCTGACCACTGCCTTACTTATGGGAGCAGTTGCCATGGCCGTCGGCGGCAGCGATAAAAAATTTGTGGCGATTGCCTGCATCAATATCGTCATCGCAGCCAATGCCGGAGGGGCATTTTCACCGTTTGGCGATATCACGACGCTTATGGTCTGGCAAAAAGGGGTGGTCCGATTCAGTGAATTCTTCCATATTTTTATTCCTTCCCTCGTAAACTGGCTGGTTCCAGCTATTTTTATGAATTTTGCCATCAGCAAGAAAACACCTCAGCCGAGCAAGGACCAGTATGTCATGAAAATTGGGGCCAGGAGGATCATGCTGCTCTTTTTGGCCACCATCACGACTGCTGTTTCATTTCATAATTTTCTCCATCTTCCACCAGCTGCAGGCATGATGCTCGGTCTCGGCTATCTTGGTTTTTTTTCCTATTACCTGAAGAAAAAAGAACATCGAACCTATGACATTGACGATAACCCACTGGCGCAGCAGACGTACCATTCAAAACCCGAACCTTTCGACTTGTTTCGCAAGGTTGCCAGGGCTGAATGGGATACTCTGCTGTTCTTTTACGGGGTCATCCTTTGTGTTGGCGGCCTTTCCCAATTTGGGTATCTCGCCGCGATTTCCAAATTTTTGTATCTTGGCCTGGGAGCAACCACCGCCAATGTTATTATCGGAATACTATCGGCCATTATAGATAATATACCTGTGATGTATGCCGTACTGACCATGCACCCCGAGATGTCCCATGGACAATGGCTGCTGGTTACCCTGACAGCCGGGGTCGGTGGCAGTTTGCTGTCGATCGGCTCTGCTGCCGGAGTCGCACTTATGGGGGCGGCGAGAAATGTTTATACATTCAATGCCCATCTGAAATGGACTCCAGTAATTGCGCTTGGCTATGCAGCATCTATTATTTGTCACATTTTTATCAATGCCAAATTTATGTAAAAGGTATTTAGAGGATTCTCATGGATGAACCTGCCAGCACCACTCTTCCTTTGCCGATATCCTGGGAGGAGTGCAAGCTGAGGGGATGGTCCGGTATCGACATTCTGCTTGTGACCGGAGATGCCTACATCGACCATCCATCCTTTGGTGTCGCTCTTATCGGCAGGCTATTGGAAAGCCATGGTTTTCAGGTAGCTCTCCTGCCTCAGCCCCGATTCGATTCAGCTGATGATTTCAAAAGCTTTCCCACGCCGAGACTGTTCTGCGGTATTACCGCCGGAAACCTTGATTCCATAGTCGCCAATTACACCGGTAACGGCAAAGTTCGAGATACCGATGCCTATTCCCCCGATGGCAATCCCTGGCGGGGAACGGAGCGGATCAAAACAGAACGCAGAAGGCCGGATCGTGCCAGTCTCATCTATACCAGCCTGGCCCGCTCAGCTTTTCGGAACATCCCCATCGTTCTCGGTGGTATTGAGGCTTCACTCCGGCGCTTTGTCCACTATGATTTCAAACAGGAAAAACTGCGTTCATCCTTTCTGACTGATGCAAAAGCAGACCTCATCGTATACGGGATGGCCGAAAAGGCTATCGTTGAGATCGCTAAACGGTGTGCGGAAAGAAGTTCTCTGAACAATATTTCAGGGACCTGTCAAAGATTGACCGACAGGGAAATGCAGGAACATTTTTCTGAGACTTTTCCTGCAGAAAAAATAACCAGTTCACAAAAAATGCTCGTCCTCCCTTCCTGGGATGACATGCAAAAAGACGTCGCCTTATTCCTCAATGCCGAGATGGAAATAAACAGGCATTCAAGTGCTGCTTCTTCGCGAATAATCCTGCAACGGCAACAAACCCACTGGGTGGTACAACATCCGGCACCGAAGCCCTTATCGCCGACTGAGCTTGATGCACTGTATGCCTTGCCGTATACGAGACGTCCACATCCTGGCCATCAGCTCATCCCGGCCTACCGGATGATTAAAGATTCAGTGACCATCGTTCGGGGCTGTTCCGGCAACTGCTCTTTTTGTGCTATCACCAGGCATCAGGGCCCAGCAATAATCTCGCGTAGCCGAGAATCCATCGTCAAAGAATGTGAACGTATAACGCACATGGACGATTTTACCGGCACTATAAGCGATCTTGGCGGACCGACTGCCAATCTCTACGGTACCCACTGCGCTATAGGATCCTGTAAAAAACGCGATTGTCTCTACCCCCAACCCTGCAAGAACCTGGAGATAAACGAAGAGCTTTTCCTGCAGCTGCTTGACGATGTTTCGTCCATCCCCAGCATAAAGAATCTGTTCATTTCTTCCGGTCTGCGAATGGAACTGCTCCTTCGCACCCCGCGACTGTTGCGAAGGATTCTACAACATCATACCCCGGGATCATTGAAGATCGCACCTGAACATACCGACGATGAGCTCCTCTGTCTGATGCACAAGGAACCTCATAGTCTTCTGAAAAAATTTATTGCTGAATGCCGAAAGATAGAAAAAGAGATCGGTAAAAAGATAGAATTTACGCCGTATGTCATCACGGCGCATCCTGGATCAACGCCACAGCATGCCCAAAAACTAACTCAAGACATGCATAAGTTAGGGCTTCAAGTAAGAAAATTTCAGGATTTTACCCCCACCCCGGGAACCCTTTCCACAGCTATGTATGTAACTGGCTTGAAACCGGGGTCAAATCAACCGCTGACCGTCCCGCGCAAACAGTCAGACAGACAGCAACAGCGTCGTATTGTGGAACAGTCACTTCAGCAGAAAGTTTTTGGCCCTAAAGGGTTCGGCCGCAAAAAGAAAAGATGATACATCATGTTGCCTAAGAACTCATTTCACTCTTTTGTGCAGTATTATTATAGTAGTTACCATAATAATAATGACTTTTATCGACCAGCCGGGTGGAAATAAAGTTGCTCTTATGCCCGTTGAAGATTACGCCGATAATCTTTTTTTTGCCGATTTCCGAGATAAATTTTTCTATGAGGCTTCGACTGGAAATCCCTTGTCTT
>JBBRDD010000149.1:0-12141 GCA_038204235.1 Desulfobulbales bacterium | reverse complement strand
GCAAACAAAGCATGATTTGATGGCTTAATCTCTTTTCAGGTATGTACAATGCAGCAGCAGAAAATTGACTCTATCAAGGCACATCTCGCAGAACAGTTTGCCCTTCCCGCTGAGCAGATCGAGATGCTGATGCCAAGTTTTATCGCCACGCTGCAGTCGCATATGCAGAACCTGCAGAAGGCGCTGGAGGCGGATAACCCACTGGCAATAGGCGAGATTGGCCATACGATAAAAGGTGCATTCTTGAATCTTGGTCTTGACGACTGCGCCGCCATAGCCCTGCACCTTGAGCAACGGGGGAAAGCCGGGGATCGATTGGCCAATTACCAGCAGTCGTTTGAGAAACTGCGTGACGCGCTTCATCCCATCATCGATTAATTTCTTTGTGCCTGCCGATAGAATTCCTGTATCCGTTCATCGAAAAACTTCCAAAAACTGAATAAGATCCGAACTGTAAGCGTTTACCCGTGCCGAAGACAAAACAGATTCGGTGCTGGTGAACGATTACGAATTCCTGATCTGTTCCAAGAGACGGATATGGATGTTGTCAAAACCTCCGTTGGAAAGAACTGCCACGACATCACCACTTTTGAGGATGGATTTCAGGCGAGTGAGAATATCGTCGGTTGTCGGAAATGGTTCGGCAACTAAATGTCTGGCGCAGAGGTCCGACGCCAGTCTGGCCGAGGAAAACAGCTCCTCTTTTGCCAGTCCTTCAATGGGATCTGGTTCCCGCAGCAGAATGATGTCGGCTGAATCGAATGCGCCGGCGTAATCGTTTTGAAAAATGGCGCGTCGTGATGAATTTGTTCTTGGTTCAAAGACCGTGACGAGTCGCCGATTGGCATAGCCGCTTTTCAATGCCGCCAGGGTTTCCCGAACAGCGGTCGGATGATGGGCAAAGTCGTCGATAACGGTAATCCCATTCTCGATGCCACGCACCTCCTGTCTTCTCTTGACGCCGGCAAATTTTTTCAGCCCGGTGTTTATTATTAAAGGGCTCACTCCGAGGTGATGCATAACCGCGCAGACCGCGAGGCTGTTGAGGCAATTGTGTCTGCCGGGGAGACCGACGGTCATGGAGGCCCATGGTATTCCGTCTTTAACGACGTCGAAATGGCTGGCCGCATTTACGATTCGTATATTTTGCAAAACCCAGGTGAAGGCAGGATTGAGACCGTAACCCTGCACAGCGCAGGGAGCAGTTGCGGCGATTTCAGCAACATTTGCATCATCAAGATTAGCAATCAGCAAACCGTCGGCAGGCAGGAGGGCGACGAACTTTTTAAAAGATCGCTTAATTGCCTCAAGATCACTGAAAATATCGGCATGATCGAATTCAATGGAGGTTATCACCGCAACTTTCGGTCGATAATGGAGGAATTTAGATTCCTTGTCAAAAAAGGCAGTATCGTATTCATCACCTTCGGCGACAAAGTAAGCGCCTTCTCCAAGCCGGAAATTGGTACCGAATTCACCGACGATGCCACCAATCATAAAGGACGGGTCGAGTCCCGCGTGATAGAGAGCTGTGGCCAGCAGGGAACAGGTAGTCGTCTTGCCGTGTGTGCCGGAAATTACCAGAGAGGTCCGGGACTGGATGAAGAAATGCGACAGGGCCTGGGGGAAAGAGAGATACGGGAGCTGCAGTTCCCCAAGGGCTATCGCCTCCGGATTTTTCCGGGTAATAACATTGCCAACGATAACCAGGTCCGGCACCGGATTGAGGTTGGCGGCGCTGTACCCGTTGCAGACGCTGATGTGTAAAGATGCGAGAAAGTCGGACATGGGCGGGTAGACATGACTGTCACTGCCGGTAACCGCATAGCCTGATTTCTGCAGCATCCCGGCCAGAGCCGCCATGCCGGTGCCGCAAATCCCCATCAGGTGTATGTGGTTAATCTGTTTTGGTGCGGCGTTGAGATTTTTTTCTAAAGAGAGCATCATTTACCTTTTTTAATCGTAGCATCGATTGCCGAGAAAATATTTTTAAAAGACTGTTCAAAAGTAGCCGGCGTTATCCGACCGACTTCAATGAATTTTATCGATATTTCTTTAGCAATCTTTAAAATAGTTTCGTCTGTAACCGTGCTGGCTTGTACTCTTTCTGGGGTAGTTTTTTCCGGGAGAGCCATAAAAGCACCTGTCAAAATTGATAATTTCACAAATAAGTACGCCTCTGTCGCATGAAGAAGGCCAATTCGTCATAGAAGCGACAGAGGCGATGGTCAAGAATAACCTGTTAAGCCATCCTTATAACCTCTAATTAATACGGCAAATAGAAGATTTTTTCCAGTGTTGTTCGTTGCAGCATGATGAAAAACCACATTCGGCTACCCTCGATGTTGTATTGCTTCAGCGTTAATAGTCGGTGTAAGGCAGCGACAGTAGATAATCTATGCTTATTATAGAAATCAGCTATACCAAATAACCAAGAAGGTGGAGGAAACAATGAAAGTGCTCGATCTTAATACGACCCGTGAATTTACCGAAGGTGCAATGAAACGGTTTTTTTTGGTAGAAGATTCCGAATTCTTTAAAATAATAAACTTTAATCTGAAAGCTGGCGTCACCTTCCCCGTCCATTCTCATGATCTGGATGGTGAACTTTCCATTCAGGTGATCGAAGGGGAAGGCGTCTTTATCGGTGCAAACGATGCAGAACTTCTTGCCAGAACCGGCAATATCCTCATCTCGCAGATACGCGAACCCCATGGTGTCCGTGCGACAACGGACATGAGAATCGTGGTCACCATAGCCCCGCCGATCTGACCCCCTTCGGTAGCACAGAGACGTGGTCTATATCGAAGCATTGAACCGAGCCAGCTTGCCGGTCTTAAGGTTGTGACAATAGACTGGGAGAAAAAAATGATACGACAGATATTTCACCAGCCGCGACCGCAAAGGCGATATCAAGAACGGCCTCTATCCGCCGATAATTTTTCGATAAAGTTTCGACGCGCATTATGGTGGCCATGGCGTATGGCACTCACTGGATTGTTTGCTGGTTTTGACGGGGGCTTACCGGGCGGGACAGGAGCGGGACGAGGTGCAGAAAAAGAAAAAGCACTTACCGGAATTAATCGATAAGTGCTTGAAATTGCGTGGCTGGGGGACAAGGGCTCGAACCTTGATAAGCGGAGTCAGAGTCCGCTGCCTTACCATTAGACCATCCCCCAGCATTTGCTGCATGAACTGCAGTGGTGCGGGTTTATAAAAGATTTTGGCCGGCCTGTCAAGCAAATTTCAGCTGACAATAACGCCGGCATAACCCACTACCTGGTCTGTGTCGCCGGACGTATAGCCGGAATCGGTATACCCGACCAGACTGGCTTTGTCTGCCCCGCAGGCTTTGGCCGCCAGCATGGCAATGACCACCGGTATCACCCCGCACATGGAGATGCGATTGTCATGGACAGTTTGATACAAGGCAAGAGGATCGAGCTGCTCGATGCAGTGTAAAGCCGACCTGTCTTTTCGTTCGGTGATTTGTCTGGGTTCGTAATGGCTCATATCGCTGGAAGCGACGATGAGTATATCCTTGTTGCTGGCCTTAATGGCCCTGGCCAGCGCGCCGGCGATCTCTTCGCACAGCGGATAGGTAATCTGCGAGATAACTAAAGGGACAATATGCAGGTTTTTCTGCAGCATCTGCAGAAAGGGCACCTGGACCTCGAGAGAATGCTCGAATTGATGTGCTGTTTCATCTATTGTTATATGCTTGGAAAACGCCAGCAGGAGATTGGCGATCTCCTTGTCCACCGGTACCTCCCCTAAAGGCATGTCCCAGGTCTCGGTCGAAAGAGAAACAGGTGCTCCCCGGCCATGGTGGTTTGGGCCGAGAATGATAACGGTTTCAGGCATTTCTACGGCAGAAAAAGTCTCGGCTGCAAGCGCACCTGAATAGACATAGCCGGCATGGGGAGAGACAACTGCCAGCGCCTTGGTCTTTCTGATCTTTTCTGAAACAGGAAATAATTCAGAAATTGTCCTCGAAAGTGCCTTTGGAGATCCAGGATAGAAGCGGTCGGCAACAGCAGGGTGTCTCATCGTCGTCTCCCTCTTGTTGAGTTAACTACTTGCTTTTAACTGACCATGTTGTGCCTTCAGTTCCATCGCATAACTCTATGTTTCTGGCCAGGAGTTCGTCTCTTATCTGATCGCTTCTTGCCCAGTTTTTGTCAAGTCGGCACTGGTAGCGTTCGGCGATCAGTGCGTCGATGGCCGAGGCGTCAATATCGCTGTCGGCGATACGTTTTTCCCTTCTGGCGGCAAGAAAGCTTTGGGCATCTTCGGTCAGTAAGCCCATAATTGCCGCGAGTTTTTTCAAAAGAGCGGTCGCATTCTTCAGAAACTGAATATCTTCTGCGGCTGGTGTGTCGGTCATCTTTCCATAAAGACGATTGATGTTTTTCACCGTATCGAAAAAGACCCCCTGGGCCTGGGCGGTATTGAAATCGTTGTCCATCGCCTGCTGGAATCGGGTTTCCAGCTCCATCACTTTCTTGATATCTTTTGGCGTGAGAATGCTTTTGGCAGTTTTATCAGCGCTTGCAGGGTCGAGAGAATTGACGCCCGCCACACATTCGTAGAGCCGTTCAAGACCAGCAGTTGCATCTTTCATCGCTGACTCGGAAAAATCAAGCGGATTGCGATAATGGGTGGAGAAGATAAAAAATCGCAATATTTCTGGATGATAATGGTCGAGGATGTCCCTAATTGTCAGGAAATTTCCCAGCGATTTGGACATTTTCTCATCACGAATAGTGACAAAGCCGTGATGAATCCAGCACTTCACAAACGGTTTACCGTTAGCGCCTTCGCTCTGGGCAATTTCGTTTTCATGGTGGGGGAAGATGAGGTCCTGTCCACCACCATGGATATCAAAGGTCTCCCCCAGATATTTCTTGCTCATTGCCGAACATTCAATATGCCAGCCGGGACGCCCCGGACCCCATGGGCTGTCCCAGGTAGGCTCGCCCGGTTTTGAACCTTTCCACAGCACGAAATCCATAGGATGCTTTTTCTGCTCGTTTACCGAGATGCGCGCCCCTGCCTTCATGTCGTCGAGGTTTCTTTTAGAAAGCTTGCCGTATTCGGGAAAACTATCGACTATATAATAAACGTCGTTGCCCGCCCGGTAGGCCATGCCTTTGGCAATCAATTCGCCGATAAGATCGGTCATCTCCTTGATATGTTCGGTGGCTTTTGGTTCAATATCCGGCCGGTCAACACCGAGCTTGTCCATGTCGATATAAAACTCATTGATAAATCGATTGGCCAGTTCTTCAGAACTCGTTCCCTGTTCCTGGGCGCGGGCGATGATTTTATCATCAATATCGGTAAAATTACGGACAAAAGTAACTTTGTACCCCCGGTATTTCAGATATCGGACGATCATATCAAAAGCCAGCGCCGATCGGGCATGCCCAATATGACAAAAATCATATGAGGTAATGCCACAGACATACAGCTTGACGTGGCCTGGTTCGAGAGTCTGTAAAGGTTCTTTTTTTCCGGATAAGGTGTTATGAATTTGTATAGTCATCGTCAAAGGAGCTGGTTCTGGACAGTTCGAGTATCTTGTATTATTACATCGCAGGTGACAATGGTATCCCATGGTCTTTCGTTTCGTGACGTCTCAGGTCAAATACCATAATCTTCTTATGAGGAAAAGACAATAATGCGCAGGGAAGTAATCGTAAAACGGTCCTGGGCCGACACGTTCAAGGCATGGCTGCAGCCACAGGCAATTGCCCTGTTGTTCCTTGGCTTCTCCGCCGGTTTACCAATTCTTCTTATCTTCTCAACGCTGTCGGTATGGCTCCGGGAAGCTGGAATTGCCAGATCCGCAGTTACGTTTTTCAGTTGGGCAGCGCTCGGCTACTCTTTTAAATTTCTCTGGGCGCCTTTAGTCGACCTGCTGCCTTTGCCGGTGTTGACTCGTGTTCTAGGGCGGAGGCGGGCATGGCTGCTGGTTGCTCAGTTGCTGATAGTGATGGCGATTATCTGGATGGCCTTGATCGACCCGGCCGGTAGTCAGCAAAATCTCACAGTCATGGCCCTGGCGGCAGTCATGCTCGGTTTCTCGTCGGCAACTCAGGATATTGTCATTGACGCCTACCGGATAGAATCTGCCGAAGAGTCAATGCAGGCACTGCTTGCCGCCATGTATATCTCAGGGTATAGGGTTGGCATGCTGGTAGCCGGAGCCGGTTCGTTGTTCCTCGCCGGGTATCTGGGGACGACCTCCGAGGCATATAATTATGGTTCCTGGAAATTAACCTATTTGGCCATGGCTGCCGTGATGTGCTGCGGCGTGGCGACTACTTTGCTCATCGAGGAGCCGACAGTCAATCGTCATGTATCTCATTACCGTTATTCAGTTTCCGATTATGGACGCTTTCTCGCTCTCTTTCTTCTCAGTGCCCTGGCCTTCGCGTTGACCTTCTTTTTTTCCGGTTTTATGTTTGCGGCAGTGGACGAGCTTCTGCCGCTGTTCTTCAAGGCAGGCGAGGGGGGAGGGGCTTTTCTGGTTGAAGTGGCACGATTTGGACTGGCGATGGGGATGGCGGTAATGGTTGCCGTACTGCTGCTTTCTTTGGGCTTGGTGAATAAGGAAATGGTTCATCAGACCTATCTTGAGCCGATAAAAGATTTTTTTTCCCGATATGGCGGAAAGACAGCTCTGCTGCTGCTTGTTCTTATCGGTTGCTACCGCTTGTCGGATATCGTTCTCGGTGTTGTGTCCAACGTCTTTTACCTGGATATGGGCTTTAGTAAGAATGTCATCGCCGGAGTTACCAAAACTTTTGGCCTGGGTATGACCCTGGCAGGTGGGTTTCTCGGTGGCATGCTGACTGTCAGATTCGGGGTAAACAAAATATTGTTTTTGGGTGCCTTTCTTTCAGCGGCAACCAACCTGCTCTTTATGCTGCTGGCCCGGACCGGGCAGGATTTGACCGTGTTGACCGTGGTCATCGGTGCCGATAATCTGAGCGCCGGCATTGCGACGACTGCCTTTATCGCTTTTCTTTCAAGCCTGACGAATATTTCATTTACGGCGGTGCAGTATGCTATTTTCAGCTCAATGATGACTCTCTGCCCTAAGCTGATCGGCGGATATTCGGGGACGATGGTCTCGGCGTTCGGTTATGAAAGATTTTTTCTGTTCACGGCACTGATGGGAATTCCAGTGCTTTTTCTGGTTGTGGCGGCCAGGAAGGCTGTTGGTGAAAAAAGACCGTAGATAAAGACTGTATACGACCTCTAGCGGGGCTTATGCTGCCGGTCACGCAGGCAGTACAGTGCGTCTATCGATTGGTTTCCCCGAAAAGAAACGCCAGCCTGGTACCCAGGTTCATCCACCTGTTTGTTGCACCATTCTACCTGGCCGGTGATCTCGTGAATTCTTAACGGAAAAGATTCATCGAAGGAAAATTGTACCAAAGCTTCATGCACCAGGGGTTTGCTGGTTGCCACGCGCATGCCGCTTTTGCTTACATCAATTGTTTGCGCTTCGTATGGTATCGGTTCCACCGGGTCGCCGGATTCAAATATTTTAACCAGGGTGATTGCATAACAACTTTCAATGCGCAGGTATTTTCGGCGATTTACTTCGGATTTCCGAACTCTTTCCTGTAAATAAATGTGGTTTTCCGAATAAAGCGTGTATTGCATACAGGCTGCGTAGCGGGATGTCTTACAAAAAGCTTCCGCATGATTATCAAGTGGGATGAAAAGTCCATTGTCGCAAATGGTGCATTTCACTGATGCAGCTGACCAGAAGGGGCATTTTTCCTTATGTTTGCTGTCTTCTGTTGTCATGTGTGATTCCAAGCCTAAAAGAAATTATAGTGATAAAAAGCTTGTATTTCCCCTAGAAAGACTATGCAATATCGATGCCTGCCTTCAAAATTTGTTTTCGTGATTTTCCTTGAGTGATTGAGGAATAATTTCTTGGAGGAACTTATCCCCGCACAGCACGGGGACTGAACAGCAGTACCCTCAAGGGGGTACTGGAAAAAGTCCACATCAGGGGGGATTGTAAAGAATACCGCAAAGGGTTTCGGCGGGGTCGCCTATTTATGGTCCTTGGGCGAGATATCGTATCGTCTCATCTTGTCGTACAAAGCAGTTTTACCAATGTCGAGTTGCTCAACGGTGTGGGCGACATTGCCGCGGTTTTTTTCGAGAACGTGGGTGATAACATCCTTCTCCACATCGGCGACTATGTCTTTCAAGGTGTGCCCATCGAGCTTCTGCAGGTAGTTTTTTTGAGCGGCATGCTCCTTGTTTCCAGGTTGCAAATCGAAAAAAAGTTCATTTTCGGTGATTATATTATTTTTTGCCATGAGTACTGCTCGCTGGATGACATTTTCCAGTTCCCGAACATTGCCCGGCCAGTCATGTTCAATCAATCGTTCCAGAATGGACTGGGGGAGAAAATTGATATCCTTTTTGAATGCCTGGCGATATTTTCTGATAAAATGCGTCGTGAGATCGATTAAATCTTCCTTTCGTTCGCGCAGCGGTGGTATGGAAATATTGATGATATTTAATCGATAGAACAGATCAAGCCGAAAAGTCCCTTCCTGCACCATTGAGGCTAGATCTCGATTGGTTGCGGCGATAACCCTGACGTCGATTTTGACCGATGAATTTCCGCCAACCCGGATTATTTCTCCGTCTTGCAGAACTCGTAGCAGTGCCGCCTGCATTCGTGGGCTGATGTCACCTATTTCATCGAGAAAAATAGTACCGCCATCAACCACCTCAAATTTACCCATTCTTTTACTGTCGGCTCCGGTAAACGAGCCTTTTTCATGGCCGAAGAGGTCACTCTCCAGGAGTGAATCGGAAATAGTGTTGCAGTTGATTTTAAGAAAGGGTTTATTCGTTCTGTTGCTGCTTTCTCTGAGCAGGTTGGCCACCAGCTCTTTACCGGTCCCTGATTCCCCGGTGATCAGGATAGTTGCGTCGGATTTTGCGACCTGAAAAACCATGTCGCGAAGTTCAGTGAGCGCACGACTTGAGCCAACCATCTTGCATTCGGCAGATTGTTCTTTGAGGTGTTCTTTTAAAGAATTAAGTTCCTTGGCAAGTTTCTGTCGCATCTTTTCGCTTTCTTTCAATTCATTGATTTTATGCGACAGAATAGTTTCAATGCTGTTATGGAAAAGAGAAATTTCAGCTAATTGTTTTTTGCTTTCGGTGAGGTCGCGCATGAACAGCCAGTACAGCGAATCACCTTTGTATCCTGTGAACGAAGACAGGGTATATTCTAGATGGGCTTCTCGATAGGTGGTCTCCAGCGTCTCGCCGACACGCTTATTATGGATAGTCTCTGTCACTAACTTCTGAAATTTAGATATCGTTGTCCGGTCTTCCGGGGTAATATTTTCGGACAGCTTGCAGAGGTCGCCCAGAAATGACTTAGCGCTGGGGTTCATGTACTCAACCGATTCATTTTCTTTAATCAGCAGGACCATTGCCGGTATGGTTTCCAGCAGATTTTGCTGGTTGGATATTATTCTGTTCAGATCGTCGGATGCTTGTGCCATGAGAATGCAATTAAGTCTATGGGTAGGTGGAGCTGGTTTTGCTAAATAGAGGAAGAGCGCTTCTGTTTTGTTAAATCGTTATATAATATACTGCGTAAAATTAAAAGACAGTAAATTCCAGATTAACGAAAAAGTACACTTTTGCGGACACTTTTGTAACATGATTTGCCATATACTGGTGCCATTGCCCCCTACAATAATTGCAATCCTGCTTCTGCTATGCCAGATACTGTTTGCAGTGCCGGGGTTTTGTCTGCAACCGGAAGAGGTACTGGTGGTAGCAAACAGGAAAATGGCCGGCAGTGTTCGTCTTGCGCGCTATTATATGCAGCAGAGGCGGGTTCCCGAGAAAAATTTTCTGTCGCTTGCTCTTACCTTAAACGAGACCATGTCCAGAGAGGAATACGACCGGGTCCTGAAAAAGAATGTGCTGGATATCCTCAGAATTTCACAACCGGGGAAAAGGATTGCCGCAATCGTCCTCATGTATGGCGTCCCTTTAAAGGTTGCTCCGCCTGACCCGGACCAGCTGGCCCGAAAAGGCGTCAAGCAAGCGGACATTAACATGAGGGCGGCTGTCGACTCTGAACTTGCCCTCGTTCAGGCTGGACAGTATGAACTGACGGGCTGGCAGAAAAACCCCTACTTTCTTGGCTTTCAGGGAGAAAACATGCCCCTGAAAAAGAACCAGGTGCTGCTCGTCAGTCGACTGGACGGCCCGGATACGGCAACGGTGTACCGGATAATAAATGAAAGCCTGCAGGCTGAAAAAAAAGGACTTCAGGGCAAGGCTTATTTTGATGCCCGCTGGCCAGAGAGTAACAATAAAACGTTATCGGGGTACAAATTTTACGACCAGTCTATTCATAACGCCGCCCAAGTTGTGGCCAAAAGAATAGAGGTTGTTCTCGATGCTCAGGAGGGGCTTTTTCCGCCGAAAAGTTGTCCCAAAGCTGCCTTGTACTGTGGATGGTATTCGCTGGGGAAGTATGTTGACAGCTTCACCTGGCAAAAAGGCGCGATCGGCTACCATATAGCAAGTTCCGAATGTGCGACTTTGAAGGATAAAAACAGTTCGCTCTGGTGTCTGAAGATGCTGGAAAATGGCGTCGTTGCAACTGTCGGCCCGGTATATGAACCCTATGTTCAGGGCTTTCCTCTCCCTGAAGTGTTTTTTGGCAAGCTCGTTGAAGGATATCTGAGTCTCGGGGAGTCATACCTTGTCTCTTTGCCATATTTATCCTGGCATATGGTCCTTATCGGCGATCCGCTGTACCAGCCTTTTGTGCCTGCCCGATAAATCGATAAGTAGTCCTTTTCGCAGGGGTTCCTGGCATCTTATGGCCAGAGAAAAGCTTCTTTTCCTCTCTTTTTTCTTATCCAGTCCAGGCTGTGCTGTATTTTCGGCTGGTGCACAAGGCCGTTAATCAGTTTGTGTTTGCCGGGAAAAGAAAGAAGAAGAGCGCCGATGAGGATAGTGAGCAACCCTTGACCGGGGAGAAAGAGCATGGCTATTCCGGCCAGGACCAGAAGTAGACCGAGAACATTACGAAGTATTGCCATCATGACCGAGGCAAGAGAGGGTGGGGGGGCGCTTCTGTCGTTGTGGTATAATCTCAGGAAACAATCCTGCGCCAGTCTTCCCACCACCCATGGAATAAGCACCAGGCTGAGAATAAAGGTGAAAAGAGACAGAACTGCGAGCCAGCCGAGCAGGGGCTGTAACAAGCTGAAATAGACCATGATGCTATTCATTGGTTGAGTGCGGTGAGAGCGATGGCAACACCATTAGGGAGTTTCGCCGGCTTATCTGACAGACTGTCCGGTGAAACAGTTGATATTCGTTCCGCCTGTATGGCTTGCTGCGTGGTAAGATACTGATATATATTATCTATTCGTTTATGGGCAAGTTCAAGTAGCATCGCCTCGCCGACCACCACCGGGACGGGCTGAAGCGGTTTGAATTCAGTGAGTATCTCAGCTGGAATATCCTGTTCGAAAATTGTTTCGTTTGGTTCGTCATTTTTTTGACGTTCATCAAGCTTTTTCAGATAAAGAGCCCTTTGTTCCTGCCATTTTTTAAAAAGCTCTTCGTTTTCTTTGTCAACGCGGAGTTGTTCAACCGCTGCAAGATTTTTCTTCATCGCCTGACCATCGATATCTTTGTTCACCCCTCCTGATAAAACAAGTCCTACATTCGGATGAGCAAGAAGCAATGCGGCGTAACGGCTGAGGATTTTCTGGCCATTATCAGTGAATATGAATTCACCGGGGCGAAATTCGATGAATTCATTGCCGATAAGATCGGTAAAATCACCAGAGGCCAGCAGTAAGGGAGAAACGGAGCCCTTTAACAGCTGTCGCTGCAGAGTGGTGAAGAGCTCTTCGACAAGATCGGTTTTTGCCACCGGCGCAGTCCTGGAAAAATTGAATGGGAGATCTATTGTGCCGTTTGAATCGCTGAGCAAGGCCAAGGACAAAGCGAGATCAGGTGATGCAGCGACCGGTTTGAGGTCGGTAAGAACCAGCTTGCCGGAGCTGATATATTGTCGATTCTGCCAGGTACAATCGAGTGCCA
>JBBRDD010000148.1:0-12200 GCA_038204235.1 Desulfobulbales bacterium | reverse complement strand
TCCGTCGTCGCCTATAAGTCTGACGTTGGGAAAGCGGATAGCATCATTCATTAATGCTTTATCATCAC
Organism: Desulfobulbales bacterium; assembly: GCA_038204235.1. Classification (GTDB taxonomy): domain Bacteria; phylum Desulfobacterota; class Desulfobulbia; order Desulfobulbales; family Desulfocapsaceae; genus Desulforhopalus_A. The sequence continues at coordinate 12,132 of JBBRDD010000148.1, read as the reverse complement.
GTTGCACTGGACCAGTCTTTCCTCTTCTATTAATAACTTTACCTCCCCGATTCTACGAGCTTAATATTGTGTTGTTCCCCGGGTTTTCTTATTTTTCTTGTTCCGGGTTTATTTGTATTATATTTTTTTAATGGGTTTGTTGCACTCATCCCGCCCAAAAGGGTTGGGGGGACTCTTTTTAGTACCCCTTGAGGGGGTAAGTGCATCACGAAAACTGTAATCCCGCCTCTAAAAGCGCTGCAGGATAAGTTTTATTTCTTCATCACCAATCCCGCCTAAAAGATTTGCGGGATAAGTTCATTCACGAAATAATTTTCTTGTTAAAAGCACAAGAAAATTATTTCTAATTCACTAATATCCCCTACCAGCCCGAACCTCATCCGCAATACGTGCTGCAAATTCAGCGACAGTCATCGGTGGCAGGTTCTTGCCGTCGCGAAGACGGACAGTAACCGTATTGTCAGTTTTTTCTTTGTCCCCGATAATAAGCATATATGGGATTTTTGCAACTTGTGCTTCCCTGATTTTATAATTCAGTTTTTCATTGCGCAGATCTTTTTCAATCCTCAGACCGGCCTTACGAAGTTCTTTGAATACCGCCTCGCCGTAATCCGCCTGATCATCGGTGATGTTGAGGATTCGCGCCTGTACTGGAGTAAACCAGATAGGAAAGGCGCCGGCATAATGCTCGATCAATACTCCGATGAAACGTTCAAGCGATCCCATGAGTGCACGATGGATCATGATCGGCTGGTGCTGGCTATTGTCGGCACCCGTATAACTCATTTCGAACCGTTCGGGAAGATTAAAATCGACCTGGATAGTGGAACATTGCCAGGATCGTCCCAGTTGATCTTTTATTTTAATATCTATCTTTGGGCCATAGAAAACACCTTCACCCGGATCGAGCATATAACTGAGGCCCTTTTTTTCCAGGGCGAGTTTCAGGGATTCGGTAGCTTTTTCCCAGTTATCGTCGCTGCCGACAGATTTCTCAGGTCGGGTTGACAGATAAATATCATAATCATCAAAGCCAAAAGACTTGAGAATATGTAAATTGAGATTAAGAATATTAAATATTTCGTCTTCCAGTTGATCCGGCCTACAGAATATATGCGCATCATCCTGGGTAAAACCGCGAACTCGAAAAAGGCCATGCAACGCACCGGCTCTTTCGTATCGGTAGACGGTACCAAGTTCGCACCAGCGAACAGGCAGGTCTTTATAACTTTTTTTCTGGCTGTTGTATATGCCGATGTGGAAAGGGCAGTTCATCGGTTTCAGCTGGTACAGTACTTCGTCAATATCCATTGGCGAATACATGTTCTCGTTGTAAAAATCGAGATGGCCAGATGTTTGCCACAGATCCTGCCTGGCTATATGCGGGGTATAGAGCAGTTCGTAATCATGACGATAATGCTCGTCCTTCCAGAAATCTTCAATGAGCCGTCGCAGCTGGGCACCCTTTGGTTGCCAGAGAATCAAGCCTGGCCCGATTGCATCCTGAATCGTGAAAAGTTCCAGCTCCTTACCGAGTTTGCGATGATCCCGTTTTTTTGCCTCTTCCAGAGCGTTGAGATATTTGCTCAGATCTTTTTTGTCATAAAAAGCTGTACCGTAAATACGCTGCAGCACATCTCTCTCTTCATCGCCGCGCCAGTATGCTCCGGCAACGCGTAACAGTTTGAAGGCCTTGATAAAAGAGGTGTTGGGCAAATGTGGGCCGCGGCACAGATCAACGAATTCGCCGACATGATAAAAAGAGACCGTGTCAACTTGCAGGTCTTCGATCAGTTCAACCTTGAATTTTTCCTGGTCATCGCTGAATTTTTTGATCGCCTCGGTACTGGGCAGTTCTGTACGAGTGAATGGCAGAGCTTGACGCACCAGTTCGGCCATTCTGGCCTCAATTTTTTCAAAATCGTCAGGACTGAACGTCTCGTCCCTTAAAAAGTCGTAATAAAATCCGTTTTCAATAGATGGTCCGATAGCAACTTTTACATTTTTACCGAATACATCTCTGACGGCAAGTGCCATGATATGCGCTGTGCTGTGGCGCAGGATATCAAGAGCTTCATCGGAGCCGATCTGAATCGGAGTAAGAACCGTATCACCAAGTAAAACCGTGGTATAGTCAACAATAGCGTCGCCAATTTTGGCCGCTACGGTAATCTTACGCTGTTTGTTGGAAAGGAGGGAGGCCAACGCAACCTGAACGGTACTGCCTGCAGGTACGGTGGTTGATTCTCCTCCTGTAAGGGAAACGGTTATGTCAGTCATGAATATTTTCTATATAAAAATAAAGGCTAAAGAATTAACACCGTGAAGATATGGTGTTCTCACTTTAGCCTTTTATCTTTGGTAGGCGCGGAGGGGATTGAACCCACGACATCCACCACGTCAAGGTGGCGCTCTCCCACTGAGCTACGCGCCTGGATAGCTATACGAGCCTCGAAAACGCTTGAAACTTTCACACAACTCCTTCCAGGCTTGGCAAGAGCCATTTATTAACATGATTGAATTCTCTGCGCAACACCTTTTAGTGACTTAGAAATAAATTTCTCGCGTTTTTTGCGAGAAATTTATTTCGTGAAGGAACGTATCCCCCTCAGGAGGCATTATAAAAAATCTCGGCTTGTCTCACGTTTAACCGGGGCTGGATCTTCAATGTTAATCATTTCGATCTTGGCCGGTGTCTTCGGTCCCAGAAAGCTTGGCGGTTGGTGGAGAGGGATGCAATACAATTTGTAGAGGATATTGTCTGAAAATTATTTTCTAGTTGATGAGCGTGCCTCTATTGCCCTTGCCAGGGTATATTTGTCGGCATACTTAATATCCATTCCCATGGGAATGCCGCAGGCTAAGCGGGTGAGACGGATGGGTTCGCCCTGCAGGATGTCGATGAGATAAGAAGCAGTAACTTCGCCGGGTACGGTGGAGCTGGTAGCTATTATCACTTCTTTTATTGTGCCGCTCCGCACCCTGGCTACCAGCTCCCGGATCTTAATTTCATCCGGACCAATGCCGTCCATTGGCGAGAGAACTCCATGGAGAATATGATAGTGTCCGCGGAAGATGTCCGTTTTCTCGATTGCGATGAGATCGGCCGACTGTTCTACGACGCAGACGATCTCTGATTGTCGGCGGGCATCACCACAGATTGCGCAGGGATCGTTTTCCGAAAAAGAAAAGCAGCATGAGCACAGCTGGATGGAATCGTGCAGTTCACTGAGGGCCCCGGCCAGATCCCTGGCAAGGGCAGGGGGCTTGCGCAGAATATTCAGCGCAAGCCGGGTTGCTGTTTTTCGACCTATACCGGGAAGGTGCGCCAGTTGATCGATGAGCCTTTCAAGAGCTGGAGGGAGAACCTGCATGGGACACTCACGGCTGCATAAAATTGGTAAGTCCCGGGAGGTTGAGTCCGCCGGTGAGCTGGCCCAATTCCTGTTTGCTCAGTTCTTTGGCCTTTCTGATAGCGTCGTTGGTTGCGGCGACGACAAGGTCTTCAAGCATACCACTTTCCTGCGGATCGATAACCGCTTTTTCAATGGCCATAGAAAGAACATCCCCCTGGCCATTGACGGTAACCAGTACCATTCCACCTCCGGCACTGCCGGTAATAGTTTTTTTGGCAAGGTCTTCCTGGATTTTGGCCATTTTTTCCTGCATGGCTTTCGCCTGCTGCATAATAGTACTAAGGTCCATTTTTCTAGTATTCCTGAATTAAATTTATCTGCTTCTCGGGCCGATGCGGATATCTCCGACCTGGCCGTTAAAAATTTCAGCAGCCATAACGACAAGCGGGTCGTTGACTAACTGTTGTCTTTTTCGGTGCGGAGATTCATCGCCGTTGGTATCGGTTGTTTCATCTATTTTGGGGAGTATGAACCGCACTTTCAGTGGTTTTTGGAAAAAATCTAAAGCAAATTCGGTAAGGAGTTGATGGTTCTCCTTCTGGCGAAGGAGCGAGCAGTTCGCCGGGTCACTGTAGCTGAGGTGTAATTCCCCGTTGATGTCCTGTTTGATTTTATCCGCTCGCTGCAGATCCTGGGCCATCCAGACTTTGCGCTCACTGATATATTTGATGAAATCGAGCCAGTCTTTGCGAATATCTTTTTCATGGGGGCGGATTTCAATCGGTTTGGCTGGCAGGGGTTCAGGTTTTTGTTCCGGTGTTGGTTGAGCAAGCTGCTCAGGGACGGCGGGGGGGCGGTCTGGTATTGTTGCTTCTGTCTCTACTGGTGGCTGCTGAGAGATTGGTGGGGCTGACGATTCAATTTTTTTTTTAATCTCGACCTGCTTCTTATCCTGTAACAACTCCTGCAGCGGCGTTGGTTTATCCGGCAGTGCCATAAGCATTGCGTCAAGTCGGCTGAGCAGTGAACTTACCGGAACGACATTCGACGCTTCTATTATCTTTAGAAAAGACGTCTCCAGAGTGAGGCGGGGCTGCGCGGAAAATTTAAGATCATCGGCCATCGCCATAAGCAGTGCAAGCTTCAAATGCAGGGTTTCGCTGTTATAGTCGGCGGCAATAACCTGAAATTGCTGTAGTTCTTCGCCAGGAAGATCGATCAGGCCGGTGCATCCTTCGATCTTACAGAGCAGAAGGGTCCGGAAATAGTCCATGAGATCTTCGACAAAGCGTTTGAGGTCCATGCCGAAATCGAAAATTTCCTGCAGACTGAGAAAAACTTCGCTTTTATTACCATCAAGAAGCGCCTTGGTAAGACGCATCAGTACATCCCGGCTTACCAGCCCTAAGACCTCAACGACATCTTTATTGCTGATTGTTGTCGCCCCGTAGGAAAACATCTGGTCGAGAAGGCTCAAGCCATCACGCACAGAGCCGCCGGCCTCTCTGACAATAAGAGAAAGTGACTCGGGGGCTATTGCAAAACCCTCGGCGGTGACCAGTTTTTGAAAATGGTCAAACAATTCTTTAGCTGAAACCCGTTTCAGCTCATACTGCTGGCAACGGGAGAGGATGGTAATGGGGATCTTATGGATTTCGGTGGTGGCAAACATGAAATAGACGTGAGCAGGAGGCTCTTCCAGTGTCTTCAGCAAGGCGTTGAATGCCTCGGTGGTCAGCATGTGTACTTCGTCAATAATGATAATCTTGTATTGTGACGAGGTGGGTAGAAAACGTATCTTTTCTTTAAGCTCTCGTATTTCCTGGATGCCTCGGTTGGATGCCCCGTCAATTTCGTAGAGGTCGAGTGAGGCGCCGGTGGCTATCTGTCGGCAGGATGAGCACTGGTCGCAGGGGCGACTCTCGGGATCTGCCTGGCAGTTAATCGCTTTGGCCATAATGCGGGCCAAGGTTGTCTTGCCGACTCCTCTGACCCCGGAAAAGAGGATCGCATGGGCCACCCGGTTGCGGATGATACTGTTTTTCAGTGTTGTGACCACAGGGCGTTGGCCAATCACCTGATCAAATGTCTGCGGTCGGGCTTTTCTGGCGAGAACGAGATAAGACATGCAACACCGGGGCTGGTAAGAATGAGTGGCTGGTTGGGCGATGAAAAAAATGATAGCCGGGTGACCTGCAACACACAAAGAGATTCACTGCCGTTGCTTCCTTCCGGACCTGGCGGAGTTAGTGATTCTTCGTTGCGCAGGGCCCGGCTATCAAAGTCGAACTCATGATTGGCGGAGAGGGTGAGATTCGAACTCACGGTACTCGCGTACACACGCGTTCCAGGCGTGCACCTTAAGCCACTCGGTCACCTCTCCATCTCATAATTCTTTGAAAAATGTGAGGTACTATGTAAACTGTCGTCGGCCTTTTAGCAATCAAAAAGTATGCATTTTTCAAAAAAGTGCTTCCTTTACTTGGCTCAGTCCTGCTGAAAAATGATGGGCTCTCCTTCATATCCGCTTATCGGGTGCTCTTTTGAGTGCTCCCTTCAGGGGGGAAGTTGCTTCACGAGACAATTTTCTTGTCAAAAGCACCAGAAAATATTTTCAAGTCACTCTGTCGATTTTTTTTCTTTTCGTCGGGCCTGGAAAAAATTCTTCAGCAAGGCACCACACTGTTCGGCAAGCACACCGCCGAGAATGTCTATGTTGTGGTTCAATAAGCCATCGTGGCCGATGGAGTAGAGAGAGTTGACCGCACCGGTCTTCGGGTCGGTAGCACCATATACCAGACGTTCTATCCGGGCAAGGATCATGGCCCCCATACACATCACGCAAGGTTCCAGGGTAACATAGAGGGTTGTGCCCGGGAGTCGGTAATTGTTGAGTTGTTCTGCAGCACTTCTGATGGCGATTATTTCCGCATGAGCAGTTGGATCGTGGTTGCCAATGGGGGTATTGCCAGCCGTAGACAGCAATCCATTCGGGCCGATAAGTACTGCACCAACAGGAACTTCACCGCGTACGGCGGCGTTTTCTGCCTGCAGTAAAGCCTGTTGCATCCAATAGTTATCGATGCTCATCGATGCGTGTCCTCATGGTGTCCGGGGAATATCTGAAAAACTGTATCCATACAGTTTTTTATAAGTGATACGGTAAGGAGAGCCCTTTTATTTGCTTTTTTTATTTTTTGACCATATAAGTATAGCAGGCGGTTACATTTTTGAAACTTCTTTTACCTTCTTGTAATCCTATATGTTTAAAGTTTTGATATCCGATTCCATTGAGACAACCAAGGTCAGCCTGATATCTGCCCTGCAGGACAGGTGCGAGCTGACTTGTATCGCCAATGAAGCCGAATTTCAAGCAGAAATAGAAGCCAATCAGTTTGACCTTATCTTCCTTGATACCGATTCGCTTGAAGGGAAGTCGATGGCCAAGCTTCAGCAGATCCACACCAAGAATCCGTTTTTGCCGATCATTATGACCAGTCAGACGGAAAAAGCGGAAATAATCGTGCAGGCGATGAACACTGGTGCGAGTGATTTTCTTGTCCATCCAACGCCGACCCGTATAAATATTGCGGTGGATAAAGCCCTTGAAATTCGTGATCAGAAATTTGAAATAGCCTATCACCGGCGCAAACAGGACGTGGTTTATGACTTCAAGGATGTCATCGCTTTTAGCCCCAAGATGAAACAGATCCTGAAAAGCCTGGCCCGATTTGCTAAAACCGACTCGACGATTCTGATCACCGGCGATACGGGCACTGGGAAGTCGTTTTTGTCCGGAACCGTACACTTTAATTCCCCGAGGCGGAAAAAACCTTTTGTTAAAATAAATTGTGCCAATATTCCTGAAGATTTGCTCGAGTCTGAGCTGTTTGGTCATGAAAAAGGCTCGTTTACCGGTGCCGATAAACAACGGATTGGCAGGTTTGAGCAGGCCGGTGGCGGCACCATTTTCCTCGATGAAATAGGCGAGATGAACATGCGGTTGCAGACCAAACTGCTCAGGGTACTGGAAGAAAAATCCTTTGAAAGGGTTGGCGGCAATAAGACCATTCACAGTGATGTTCGAATCATCGCCGCGACCAACAAGGATTTGGTACAACAAGTCGCAAACGGATTGTTTCGGGAAGATCTCTACTACCGGATTAATGTCCTGCCGGTTTCTCTTCCTTCACTGCGGGAAAGAAAAAAATGTATCCTTCCTTTGGCCGATCTTCTGCTGAAAAAAAATTGTAATTCAAGCAATTGTGACATCAAGGCTTTTAGTGAGAATGCCAAGCAATTGATGATTGATTACGACTGGCCGGGCAATATCAGGCAATTGGCGAATACCATTGAAAGAGCCGTTATCCTTGAAGATGACACGATTATTCATTCAGCTAACCTGGCACTTCCTGGAAAAATACAAAGGCATTCGACAGAAATGAGATCAGGGGACAGTGACCATGAACATTTGGTTGCCAAGTTAGAGATGAGTGAATCCCTGGCAGAGCAGGAAAAAGAACTTATTCTGCGAATTCTTGAAGAGTGTTTGTGGGTACAGAAAAATGCCGCCGGTAAACTCGGTATCAGCCCAAGAGCCCTGAACTACAAGATCAATAAACTGGGTATTACTCACCCGCACTGGCGGCGCAATAAAAGGGTCGAAGAATGATTATTCCACCCTGGTCAGCATCTCCTCAATTACCGTAAGCCCGGTCTGCCAGAAGGCTGGACTGTTCAGGTCTATATCGAAGGGCTTCAGCAGGTCGTAGGGGGACTGTGAGCCACCGGCTGAAAGAAGTTGGAGATATTTCTGCACAAAAGGTTCTCCTTCCTTTTGGTAGATTCCATACAGGGCTAAAACCAGCAACTCGCCAAAGGCATACGAATACACGTAGCCGGGTGTCGACAAAAAATGGGGAATGTAGGACCACCAGATCGAGTAGTCGTCACCCATGTGCACCGAATCGCCGAACATCGCCCTCTGGGTCGACATCCAGTATTCACTCAATTGTTCACTGCTGAGTTCTCCTTTTTGTCGCCTTCCTTCGTGCATCAGCTGTTCAAAACGGTTCATTGCTGTTTGCCTGAAGACAGTCGCGAAAATTGATTCCAGTTTCTGACAGATGAACGCCCGCCGTTGCTGATCGTTTTCCAGAAGTTCCAGTTGACTGTTGAAGACGAGCAGCTCGGCAAAGACCGAGGCCGTTTCGGCCAGCGGCAATGGGGTGTCACTGTTGAAATGGCCCTGGTCTGCCGCAAGAACCTGATGCACCCCATGGCCCAGTTCGTGGGCGACCGTGGAGACGTCCCGCAGATTGCCGGTGTAGTTCACCAGTACATAGGGGTGGATATCTGGGATGCACGGATGGGCAAAGGCTCCGCCGCGCTTGCCGGTAGCGACCGGGGCATGAATCCACTTGCGGGTAAAAAACATTTCGGCAATTTCGGCCATCTTGGGCGAAAATGCGGCAAAGGAGGAAAGAACCGTCTTCTGGCATGCCGCCCAGCCGATTTTTTGCGTTGGCAAGGACGGAAGGGGTGCGTATCGGTCGTAGTCCTCTAAGGTACCAAGACCCAGAAGCTGCCGTTTGACGTGGTAATAGCGATTGACCAGATCGTAGCGTGAGGTGACTGTTTCTATCAGGGTTTCAACAGTTGTATCCTGCAGTTCATTATGCAGATTCATGGAACTGACCCAGCTGGTATGTTTACGAAGCCGGTCGGTAATCATTTTGTCTGCAGCCAGAGTATTAAAGATATGGGTGAGGATATGGTTGTTTGTCCTGAGTCCTTCGGTCATCTCGGCTGCGGCGGCCTGCCGAATCTTGCGCTCCGAATCATAGAGGTCGGTGAGAACTTCCTCTTCCGATCTGTTCTTTGGACCAAATTTGAGATCACTGAGAATTTTGCTGAAAAGCGTGGTCCAGGCATTCCGGCCCACCGCCTCTTTTTCCAGGAGTAACTTCTCTTCCAGTTCGCTGAGCTGATGGGGGCGATATCGTCTCTGAGCCTCGAGATAGTGGCGATACTGACTGAGTTGTGGGCTATTGAGCAGGGTGAGTGCCTGCTGGTCGCCGACCTGATTCCACTCCAGCTCAAAAAAGACGATTTCTGTCCCGCACTTGCTATATAATTCATGGATCCGCTGATCAAGTGCTCCTGCCTTGGCGTTGGCCATCTGGGTGGTGAAATTGAGAAAGGAGAAGGTGCCAAGTTTGGTCAAGGTACAATCTAGGTTTTCCAGTCTCTTGACGATTGCCAGCAGCTGTTCTGCATCCAGTGCAGCCATTTTGCCGTAATACCTCTTGTTGATTGCGACAGCCTCTGTTTCGCACCAGGCAATATCGGATTCAATATATGGATCCTCTGTGCCGGAATATAAATCGGTCAAATTCCACAGGATGTCGGTAGTGCCCAGAGTGGTATTCATCTTTGTTGTCTCTGTCATGACAGTCTCCATTTTTTCAGCGTAATCCTTTGATAAACGGGCCAACCGCCTCAGCCCCTTGTTCCTTTACCAGACGAATCGTCTCCGAGCCGATAACCGCCATGTCGGCCTTGCCGGTAATGGCCGCAACATCATTTTTGTTCCGGATGCCGAATCCCACGGCAATCGGCAGGGATGTTGCTGTTCTGCATCTGGCAAGATAGGCATTAAAATCGTCGTCGAATTCGGATTTTTTCCCGGTCACTCCGCGACGGGCGGCGCAATAAATGAAACCGGAAGCCGAGTCGTTGAGCTTTGCCATCCGTGCATCGGTTGAGGTCGGTGCAAATATGAGGATCGGAGCGACCTGGAACTGAGTTGCCAGCTGAAAAAAAGCCTCACCCATTTCCGGCGGCAGATCGGGAATGATCAGCCCTTTGATTCCTGCGGTTAGACAATCTTGAAAAAACCGTGCTTCACCGTATTTGAAGATGATATTATAATAGGTCATGAACAGGAAGGGAATATCATGCAGCCGGGACATTTCTGCGCCAAAGGCCATGCAGTCGGCGACAGTAGTGCCAAGAGCCAGACTGTCCTGATTGGCTTTTAAAATGACAGGACCGTCGGCCATGGGCTCGGAAAAAGGGATCTGCATCTCAATGCAGTCGACCCCGTTGTCGACCATCTGAGCGATAACCCTGCGGTTGGTTGCAAAGGACGGATAGCCGAGGACGATATGGGTCATCAGCAGAATTTTCTTCTGTTCCAGCCGGTTGCGTAATATTTTTTCAAGTAGCATTATAAATTCACCATCTCAATTTTTATTTATCGTATTCTTTGCCGCGGGCGATAATAAACTCCTTCCATGAAGGATCGTTAAAGGCGTGGGCGATGGTAAAAATATCCTTGTCGCCGCGGCCGGATTGATTAATGATAACGGCATCATCCGGGCGAAGAAGAGGCGCTTCCTTAAAGGCCTGGACGAAAGCATGGGCAGATTCAAGGGCCGGGATAATACCCTCCATGCGCATGGTCAGATCAAGTGCCTGCATCACCTCATCATCGGTGGCGGAGGCAAAACGGACCCTTTTTTTCTCAGCCAGGTCGGCGAGAATCGGGCTGACGCCGACATAGTCGAGACCGGCCGCCACCGAATGGGTTTCGAGCATCTGTCCGTCGTCGTTTTGCAGGAACATGGTTTTATAGCCCTGAGCCACTCCCGGGCTGGCGTCGACACCGCAGAGCCTTGCTGCGTGATGGCCTGTTTCAATTCCTTTTCCTCCGGCCTCAACACCAACGAGTTCCACGGCATTGTTGTCAAGAAAACCCTGAAAAATCCCCATGGCGTTGGACCCTCCGCCCACACAGGCGTAGACCCGTGCCGGTGGTTTGCCATGCTGAGCCAGAATCTGCTGCTGCGCCTCGGTGCCGATAATTGATTGAAACCAGGAGACCATCTCGGGGAAAGGAGCGGGACCGCAAGCAGTGCCAAGGACGTAGTGGGTGGAATCGACGTTGGTGACCCAATCCCGGAAAGCTTCGTTTATCGCATCTTTTAGCGTCTTTGAACCATCTTTTACCGGAACGACGGTAGCCCCCATTTTTTCCATCCAGAACACATTGGGGCGCTGTCGCAGCATATCGACCTCGCCCATATATATTGTACACTCCAGGCCGAATTTGGCCGCCATGGTTGCCGTCGCTACGCCATGCTGGCCGGCACCGGTCTCGGCGATTACTCTTTTTTTGCCCATTCGTTTGACCAGCAAACCCTGCCCCATAACATTATTGGCTTTGTGGGCTCCGGTATGGTTGAGGTCTTCACGTTTGATATAAATCTTTGCTCCACCAAAGTGGTTGGTGAGGTTTTCGGCAAAGGTCAGTGGGGTGGGCCTGCAGGAATAGGTGGACATAATGTCGAGATATTGCTGCCAGAAATTCGGATCCTCTTTGGCTTCATTAAAACAGATTTTCAGCTGTTCAAATGTCTCATGGAGGATTTCCGGGATAAACGCGCCACCCCATTTGCCAAAAAAACCGTTTTTCTTCATTATCGTCTCCGTATAATATTTGTCAGCGCTCGGCAGCACCGCATCTGTTTGGTCAATGGTCCTTTAGCGTATCATTCATACAGCTGAAAGACGTTATCCGCGCATATCCGGCAATGGTAAACGCTCACTTTCCTGATGGTATACAGGCTATTTTTTGTTTTCCCGGTGAACTGTTACAAATATTTCATGCGGGGTTTACTTGAATGTCGATGAAGGTTTCTGATAAGCTGATAAAAATATCACACATACCTTTCAGGTAAAGGAGAACAGTATGACCAGAGATGGCGAAGTT
>JBBRDD010000147.1:0-12244 GCA_038204235.1 Desulfobulbales bacterium | reverse complement strand
GCAAAACAGACCGCCACGGAAAACTTTAAGTACTTGTTTGCTATAAAGAAATAATTTCTTGACAGGGAATAGAGGGTCCTGTTAATGAATGCTTATTCATAAATCATTTTGTTTCGGTGTGAGCTGTTTAACGGCCACATGGTATGGAAAAAAGCAGTGAGAGGAAAAAACAATGTCAACGGAACTGGTTTTCTCGACAGTGGCACTGATAGGTCTTGCCGCTCTTGTTCCCCTCATCATGGTCGCAACCACGGTTTTAGGCCCGCGCTCAAAGGGGAAGATGAAAAATGAAGCCTACGAGAGTGGTATAGGCCCTATTATCGGCACAGTTGACCAGAAATTCAGCGTCAAATTTTACCTTCTCGCTATTCTTTTTTTGATATTCGATATTGAAGCAGTGTTCATGTATCCATGGGCTGTCAGTGTCCGTGAACTTGGCTGGTTCGGATTTACCGAGATGGTAGTCTTCATGCTGCTGCTTCTCACAGGACTCATCTACATTCTTAAGAAAGGGGTGCTCAATTGGCGTTAGGACTCGAAGCAAGCCTCGGCGACACAGTCATCACCACAAAACTGGATGAGTGCATCAACTGGGGTAGGCAATATTCACTGTGGCCATTCATTTTCGGCACCGCTTGTTGCGCTATTGAGTTTATGAGTGCAGCTGCGAGCCAACATGACATATCCCGTTTTGGAGCTGAGGTTGTACGTTTCTCTCCACGCCAGGCGGATCTTTTACTGGTCTGCGGCACCATCAGTTATAAGCAGGCACCCATCTTAAAACGCATCTATGAGCAGATGCCCGATCCTAAATGGGTAGTCGCCATGGGAGCCTGCGCAAGTTCTGGGGGAATATATGACAACTACTGCACTGTTCAGGGCATTGATACGATAATTCCCGTGGATGTTTTCATCTCGGGCTGCCCTCCTCGGCCGGAAGCCGTGCTGGATGCATTGATTGCTATCCAGAACCAGATAAAAGGCGAAAGCGTGCTTAAGGATCGCCATAAAGACTTTAAAGGGATTCTCGACTGATATGAATGCGACGGCTTTAGAAAAAATCCGAGCCGCGTTTCCGGACGCGACCTGCAAAGTTGTTCTGGATTCAGTGGTTATCGATGTACAGCCTGAAAATCTGGAGAAAACTCTTTCCCGACTGAAAAACGAGCCAGATTTTAATTGCGGCTTGATGGTAGATGTTTCGGCAATCGATTATCTCCAGTACCCCAAGCCACAAGAAACCAGATTTTATGTCGTATATACCTTGCGCAACTGGGAGAAAAATATCCTTGTGCAGGTACGTACGCCGATCAAAGATCCCGCTGTAGGGATTCCCACTGCCACTCATCTCTGGGGTGCGGCGAATTTTGGCGAGCGCGAAGTATACGACCAATACGGTATCCACTTCCAGGGTCATCCCGATCTCAGAAGAATACTTAATCACTGGCAGTTCGTCGGGCACCCGCTGCGCAAAGATTATCCCATTGAAAAAGGTCAGGTCTGTCTGGAATCCGACAGCCTGGAAAATGAGATTCGCGCCAGGCTTGTCAAAAAAGGTATCGATAAGCAGACCCTCCAGGACATCAATACCGAGGTTATGTACCTCAATATCGGGCCTTCCCATCCGGCAACCCACGGTGCAATCCGTATCCTGACGGCCCTGGACGGCGAGACCATTCTTGCCAACGTCAATGAAATCGGGTATCTGCATCGGGGTTTTGAAAAAACAGCGGAAAATAGAACCTATAACCAGATTGTCCCGCTCACCGACCGGCTCAACTACTGTTCCTCGATGATGAATAACATCGCGTATGCCAAGGCGGTTGAATCGTGGCTGGGCGTTACAATCACCGAACGAGCCCAGTTCATGCGGGTCGTGCTTAGCGAGTTTTATCGGGTGCTGGATCATCTGGTCTGTCTTGCTGCCGCGCTGGTCGATATGGGGGGATTGACTAATTACTGGTACCTCTACAACGAGAAAGAGGCCGCCTACGACCTTATCTCCCGTCTTACCGGCGCACGACTGACCAGCTCATTTACCAGAATCGGCGGGATGTATCGCGATTTTTACGATGGATGGGAAAAGGACCTTGAATTGCAGCTTCGTGGCATTGAGAAAGGTTTTGGCGATGCCCTGAAACTTGTCGATACTAACCGCATCGTCCATGACCGAACCCAGGGTGTTTGTGTGGTCTCCGCAGAAACCGCTCTCAGCTATGGCTTTACCGGCCCCGTCCTTCGGGCCAGCGGCGTTCCTTTCGATCTGCGTAAAGACGCCCCTTACTATAATTACGAATCTTTTGACTTCGAGGTTCCGGTTGGCACCAACGGTGATATTTACGACCGCTTTATGATTCGTTTTTATGAGATGGTCCAATCCATCCGCATCATTCGACAAGCCATGAAACATATTCCGGCAGGCCCGATCAATGTCAAAGATTCCCAGGTTTGTCTGCCACCAAAACAACAAGTCTACAACAACATTGAAGGCTTGGCGAACCACTTCAAACTGGTTTTCGAGGGAGTAAAAGCTCCTCTTGGTGAATGGTATGACTCTTTTGAAGCGGCAAACGGGGAATTGGGCTTCCATTTTGTCTCCGACGGGTCAGGAACACCATACAAATTAAAAGTGCGACCACCGTGTTTCTATATCATGGGTGGTTTTCATAAAATGGTTGAAGGAAATATGATAGCAGATGCCGTCATCAACCTGAGCTGTATCAATATAATCGGTGGGGAGTTGGACAGATGAGCGATCGTTCACAACTGATTTCGACAGGAAAACCATTCCAGTTCGACAAGGAAAGGGATGCTGAATTCGAGAGGCTTATCAAACGATATCCGACCCGAGAATCGATGATTCTTCCTTCTCTGTGGCTGATTCAGGAACAGGAAGGCTGGATAAGCCAGGAGGCAATGGCGTATGCCGCAGATCGCATCGGGACTTTCGCCAGCAAAGTGTATGAAGCAGCAACGTTCTACACGATGTATAACCTACATCCAATGGGCAGAAATCATATCTGTGTCTGTCGCACCCTTTCCTGCTGGCTCCGGGGTAAACAAGAGATTGTCGACTATCTTAAAAATGAAATCGGTCTACAACCCGGCCAGATAAGTGACGACGGCAAGTTCAGCCTGGAAGAGGTCGAATGCCTGGGTCACTGCGGTACCGCCCCGGTTGTTCAGGTCAATGGCGAATTTCACGAGAACATGGACGTGGATAAGCTGAAATCGCTGCTGGCCACGCTGAAATAAGGAGGCGGAAAGAACATGGAAGTCAAAATTCTCAGTGCCAAGTTCGATACGAAAGACGCCCATAAAATAAAAGTCGCTAAAAAGCACGGCGCGTATTCCACCCTTGACAAACTCTTTTCAATGAAACCGGAAGACGTCACTGATTTGGTGAAAAACAGTGGTCTCAGGGGAAGAGGGGGGGCAGGTTTTCCGGCGGGGGTAAAGTGGTCCTTTTTGCCGAAGAATACGGGTAAACCCGTTTACCTGACTGTCAACTCCGATGAGTCGGAGCCGGCAACATTTAAGGATCGTTATATTCTGGTCAAAGATCCGCACATGATGATTGAGGGTATCATCATCTGCAGCTATGCCATCGGTTGCCACGATGCATATATCTATATCCGCGGCGAATATACTACCCAGGTTAAGGCGCTCCAGGCGGCAATAGATGAAGCCTACACAGCGGGTTATCTCGGTGACAAAGTTGCAGGACATGACTTTAAACTAGACGTCACGGTGCACCGTGGGGCCGGGGCCTATGTATGCGGCGAAGAAACGGCTCTGCTTGAGTCGATTGAGGGCAAAAAAGGACAGCCGCGCAGTAAGCCACCATTTCCTGCAGTAGCCGGGCTGTATGGATGTCCGACAATCATCAACAATGTGCAGACGATAGCATCACTGCCCTTTATCATCAAAAATGGTGCGGATGCGTACAAGGCTCACGGCACCGAAAAAAGCCCGGGAACACATCTGTTTGGTATCTCCGGTCACGTGGAAAAACCCGGCATGTATGAGCTGCCGCTTGGCTTGCCACTTCTTGAAGTCATTGACAAGATGGCAGGAGGGGTCTGGAAAGGCAGGAAACTCAAAGCAGTCATTCCCGGTGGAAGTTCCACTCCGGTCCTCCTCCCGGAAGAAGCCAAGACGGTGACCCTTGATTACGAATCCATGGCGGCGCATAAAACCATGTTCGGTTCCGGCGGCATCGTGGTACTGGATGAAACTGTCGATATGGTTAAGCTTGTTAAAAACCTGATCGACTTTTATCACCACGAATCGTGCGGACAATGCACTCCCTGCCGCGAAGGACTTGGCTGGATGTTGAAGATTATCAAAAAAATAATTGCCGGCGACGGCACTATGGATGACGTCAAGCTGCTCCGCGAGCTGTGTGACAATATTGAAATGAAGACAGTGTGTGTTTTATCTGCTGCCTGCACCATGCCGGTGCGCAGTTATCTGGATAAATTCAGGCACGAATTTGAGGCATATGTGGCAACAAACGATTCTTTAGCAGCAGAAGCGAAATAGGAATAAGGCACCCCATGGCTGACAAGATTAAACTTTTTGTAAACGGAGTCGAGGTCGAGGTCGAAGCAGGCAAGAATCTGATCGACGCTGTCGGTGCTGTCGGCATCGAAATACCTCACCTATGTTACCATCCGGCACTTGGCGCTGATGGCAACTGCCGCATGTGTCTGGTCGGTATTGAAGACGGCAGACCTCCTCTGGTACCTGCGTGCAAAACGCCTGCCCAGGAAGGCATGAAGGTGTTACTCGATGCGGAACACATCAAAAAGATCCAGCACGACGTGCTGGAGTTTGAATTGATCAACCATCCCACCGATTGCCCCGTTTGCGATCAGGCCGGCGAATGCAAACTGCAGGACTACTACATGTCCTACGATCATGCAGAGAGCCGGATGAACGTACCCCAGGTAGTCAAAGGCAAGAAGATGGACTTTGGTGCCGGGGTGGTCCATGATCAGGAACGCTGCGTCGTCTGCGGCAGATGTGTGAGGTTCTGCCGCCAGATTACCAAGACCGGGGAACTTGGCATTATTAATAGAACAGATGATGCACGGGTCAATATTTTCCCGGGCAGACCGCTGACTAATCGATACGCCATCAACGTGGTTGACCTTTGTCCGGTTGGCGCGATGACCAGCAAGGATTTCCGTTTTAAACAACGGGTCTGGTTTTTGAAAAAAGCTCCGGGAATCTGCCACGGCTGTTCTAAAGGCTGCAACATCACGATCGATCACAACCGGGAAAAATATAAAGATGATATTATCTACCGGTTTCGACCACGGCTCAATGAGCAGATCAATGGCTATTTCATGTGCGATGAGGGCCGGTTAAGCTACAAAAAGGAAAACGAAGGACGACTGACCGAAGCCAGACTCGGCACTAAAGTTCGTCCGATAGATGATGTCCTTGCCGCCTGCAGCAAAGAGATAGAACAAGCCGGAAAAATCGCCATTCTGCTCTCGCCGAACTGTTCACTGGAACAGATGGTTACAGTACAGGCCCTGGCTAAAAAACTCGGTGCCTCACTTTCCGGCTATAGTGAAGGATACATAAAAAAAGGCGATGGCGACGATTATCTCATCCAGGATGATAAATCGGCCAACCGCACCGGCCTTTGTCTTCTTGGCATCGACTGCTCCAAAGACGGTTTTGAAAAGGCGGTACAGGAGGCCGGTCTGCTCCTTAACTTTAACAACGATCTGACCCTTTCCTACCAGGAAAACGAGCTGGCAAAGCTGGTCAAGGACACCAAGATGGTGGCCGTAACCACTGGTGATAACCAATGCACAGCCCTTGCCGATATGGCAATTCCTGTTGCGTCTTTCAGTGAATACGCGGGCAGTATTATCAACTGCGATAACATCCTCCAGCACTTTGCCAAGGCGATTACCAAGAACGAGGATCTCGCCGATATCTGCACAATCGCTGCCCGGCTCGGCAGTCCTCTGCAGAACGACAACGAGCGATTTTCTGCATTACAAAAATGTATCAGCGCACTCAAAGAGTTTGGACCTGACCAGATCCCGGCGGAGGGATTGAACTTAAAGAAAAGTGAGGCTGCCAATGTCACCGCTTGATTATTTAATGATTGCCATACGCGTTGCCTTCAGCGCCTTTGTTCCGCTCTGTTTTGTGGCCGTTTGCGTGTGGATGGAACGGAGAGGTGCCGGTTATTTCCAGGACCGCTCCGGTCCGAACCGCGCCGGTATTTTTGGCTTCAGGGCCGCCGGATTGGTCCAGAATCTTGCCGATGGTCTCAAGCTTGCTTTTAAAGAAGATGTAATCTCGCAGCACATCAAACATAAATTTTTCTTTGTTATTGCTCCTGTTATAGTCTTCTTTACTGCGGTCGTCTCGTTTGCGGTCGTTCCCTATGCCGACACCCTAGTCCTGAATGGCAAAAGCTATATGATGCAGGGGATTCCAGTTGATCTGGGGATCCTCTGGTTCATCGCTCTCGCCGGTTTTTCCGTATACGGAATCATCCTCGCCGGCTGGTCATCATCTAATAAATACGGCATCCTCGGCAGTCTGCGTTCGGCGGCACAGGTCATCAGTTACGAGATCCCCATGGGACTTGCGATTGTCAGCCTCCTCGTCGTCTATGGGACTGTCAGCCTGAACGAGATGGCGCAGTTCCAGGGAAAGCTTCTCTTTGGGTTCATCCCCATGTGGGGAGCGCTTCTTCAGCCTGTTGGCATGGTCATTTTTATCGTTGCCGCTTTCGCCGAGTGCAACAGAACACCATTTGATCTGGCCGAGGGCGAAAGTGAGATCGTCGCCGGTTTTCACGTCGAATACAGTGCCATGAAATTTGCCATCTTTTTTATGGGTGAATATGTGGCCATGTTTGCCTCAAGCTCAATTATCGTCACCCTGTTTTTTGGCGGCTATCAGATTCCGTTTCTGTCCACCGCTACCTTGTTAAACTGGGCCAAGCCGGTAGCATTTCTGCTGATGATCGCTCTGCCGGTGGTGATTTACTTCTTTGCCGGCTGGATAAGAAGGAGCAATGTGAGTCACTATCCGCGTGAAAATGATCCGCGCGTCTTTGAGGCAAACGTTTATATCAAATGCTTTTGGGGTCTGATCGTCGTCCTTGAGCTGGTACTGCTGGCCATTCTGTTCAGTGCATCCGGCGGTGCCGCAGCAAGCATCTTCGTGGCGCTCCTGCAGATCTGCACTTTGCTGCTGAAAGTAACCATGATGATTTTTGTATTTATCTGGGTACGTTGGACCTTGCCCCGTTTTCGATATGACCAGCTACAAAAACTTGGATGGCAGATGCTCCTACCACTGGCTCTTCTGAACATCTTCATTACAAGCGCGGTTGTCGTGGCGTTGAGCTAGAGGAGGATGATATGGGTGCAACTGTTAAAGCAATAGAGAGAAAAGGTTCGAGTCTTATAGAAAGACTCTACCTCGTTGAAATCTTCAAGGGTATGGCCACCACCTTTGGCCATCTGTGGCGTAATCTAGCCGATAACCGCAGACTTTATGTCCGGCATTATCCGGAGGTCCAGCCGGAAATTCCCGCCCGCTGGCGCGGTCGTCATCGACTGACGACGCACCCGGACAACACGGTAAAGTGCGTCGCCTGTTTCATGTGCCAGACTAACTGTCCGGCCAACTGTATCATGATTGAGGCCGGAGAACGGCTGGACGGCAAGGCAGAAAAAATGCCTCTCAAATTTAACATTGACCTGCTTGAATGTATTTATTGCGGGTATTGTGTTGAAGCCTGTCCAGTCGATGCAATCCGCATGGATACTGGCATTTTCTCCGTCACCGGTAGCGAGAAGGAATCATTCGTTCTTGGGCTCGAGGAATTGTTAACAACTCCCGGTGCCTTTTCCGAAGAAGAATATAAGAAAGGGGGCGCTTGATATCATGTTTGCAGAGTGGTTATTTTACGTGTTTTCAGTGCTGTCTATCCTTGGTGCCATAGGTTTGGTGTTGTTTCGCCACCCGATGAGCGGGGCAATGAGTCTGATAGTGACAATGATCTCGCTGGCTGGACTGTATGCACTCTTATCCGCCAAACTGATTTTCGTCCTGCAGTTGATCGTCTATGCCGGGGCAATCATGTCCCTGATCCTCTTCATTATCATGTTTCTGAATATTCAGACCAGTGATCTGCCTGAGGAAAAAGGGAAATTGTATTTCCTTCTCGGCGGTATAGTCCTGCTTCTGCCAATCGCCTCTTTTCTCATTAAGGTTGTGAAGAGTCTGCCCGGCAGTGAAACCACGATTGTCGGCAATGGGTTTGGCGGGGTGAAAGAGGTCGGACTGGTGCTCTTCCAGGACTGGTTATTACCTTTTGAAATTGTTTCCATTCTGCTGCTTGTCTCGCTTATTGGTGCAGTCGTGCTTGCAGGAAAGAGGAGGGTCGGTAAATGATTCAGCATTATCTCATTCTCAGCATCATTCTCTTTTGTCTGGGGATACTCGGGGTTATATCGAGACGAAATGTCTTTACGGTGTTCATGTCCATAGAACTCATGCTCAACGCGGCTAATCTGGCCTTCATTACTTTTTCACGTTTGCATCTGAGTATGGACGGACAGGTTTTGGCCTTGCTCGTCATGGCGGTTGCTGCAGCCGAGGCTGCGCTGGCTCTCGCAGTAGTCATACTGCTTCATAAGCACAAGGGTAACCTGGATACCAACGTATTCAGCCTGTTAAAAGGGTGATTTCATGGAACATACTGCTACATATCTCGGACTGATCCCCCTGTTGCCGCTTATTGGCGCGCTGGTTATCGGGTTGCTGTACATGTTTACCTGTACGAAGAACCCGTTGCCGGAAAAATTGTATGGTTCTCTTGCCTGTGTCGGGCCGGTGCTGTCCTTTTTTCTGGCCTTGGTGGTCTTCTTTCATTTGAAAGGACTTCCGGCTGAGGATCGGTTTCTCGTGCAAAATGCCTATACCTGGTTTGCTGTAGGCGATCTGCATATCGACATGGGTTTTCTGGCCGACCCGCTCAGTGCCTTGATGTTGCTTTTTGTCACCTTTATCGGCTCGCTGATCCATATATATTCGGTCGGCTATATGGCCGATGATAAAAATTACGGTAAGTTTTTCTGCTACATGAACCTGTTTTTAGGAGCGATGCTGATCCTCGTCTTAGGGAGCGGTCCTGTGGTAATGTTTGTCGGCTGGGAAGGTGTCGGTCTCTGCTCGTATCTTCTGATCAGCTACTTCAGCGAAGACACCAATAACGTGCTCGCCGGCAACAAGGCTTTTATCGTCAACCGGATCGGTGATCTCGGTTTTGTCCTCGGCATATCCGTCTTATTCTGGGCGATCGGGGCGAGCGGCTTTGACTATCTCTCGCTTAAAGAGAGTGCCCATAACCTCACCCCGACAATTGGTATTACGGTCTGCCTGCTACTCTTTATCGGCGCCTGTGGTAAATCTGCTCAGATTCCCCTGTACGTCTGGTTGCCCGACGCGATGGCCGGCCCGACCCCCGTCTCCGCGCTCATTCATGCAGCGACGATGGTCACCGCCGGTGTTTATATGGTAGCCCGTTTCAGTTTTATCTATGCCCATTTCCCTATTGCCGGATCGGTGGTGGCCTGGGTCGGTATTCTGACGGCTCTTTTAGCAGCAATTTTCGGTATGTTTCAAAAAGATATCAAAAAAATTCTCGCCTATTCCACGGTCAGTCAGCTGGGCTACATGTTTGCAGCAGTCGGGGTGACGGCGTACTCAGCCGGTATATTTCATGTCTTCACCCATGCTTTTTTCAAGGCCCTGCTCTTTCTTGGTGCAGGTTCTGTTATCTATGCCCTGCACCATCAGCAGGATATATGGAAAATGGGTGGCCTTAAAAATAAACTGCCGAGGACATACTGGACGATGATGATCGGTGCGTTGGCCCTATCCGGCGTCCCACCATTTTCTGGATTTTTCAGTAAGGATGAAATTCTATTCTCAGCGCTGGCAACTGGTCATACTGGGATATGGTTTATCGGAGTTCTGGTTGCCGGAATGACCGCCTACTATACCTTCCGGATGATTTTCCTGGTTTTCCACGGAGAACCACGGGATAAAGAAGCCTATGATCATGCCCATGAACCACCTGCAGTGATGACTGTTCCACTTGTTATCCTGGCCATCGGCGCTGCCTTTGCAGGAGTGCTGAATCTGCCGGCAATCTTTGGTGGTTCATTGAACGTTTCACACTGGCTTGCGCCAAGTCTTGTCGAGCATCATGCTCATGTCAGTATCTGGGTTGAAATCATGGCAATTGCATCCAGTGTCGGTGTCGTGGCAATTGGACTATATATTGCCTATAAGAAATTTGGTCAAGGCGCTGAAGAACCTGTATTTACTGGTTTTTGCAAGATCGGCTACCATAAGTTTTATGTCGATGAGATTTACAATGCCGTTTTTGTCCAGCCCTATAAAGGCTTTGGCTCGGTTATCAGCAAGTTCATCGAACCTAAGGTCACTGACAGTGGCGTCAAGCTCTCGAGCTGGCTGTACCAGAAAGCGGGGACGGCGTTCAAGGCCCTGCAGGTTGGCTATGTGCGGATTTATGCACTTTATATGATTATAGGGTTGAGCCTTATGAGTCTCTTCCTCTCTCAAACGATCAACTAGGTAAGGTGTAAGAATGTTTGAATATGCCCTTTCAGTCATGATCTTTCTGCCCATCCTCGCCGGATTGGCAATGCTCCTTATGCCCATCAGCCGTGGGGCATCTCGAATCACAGGATTGATCGTTTCGCTGGTTATCCTTCTCATGGGTATCGAACTGTTTCTGGACTTTACCGGGACAGGTGGAATGGAATTCCTGGAGCATCGATCCTGGATCGAATCTCTTGGCATCAGCTACGGCCTTGGCGTGGACGGCATCAGTCTTTTGGTACTTATGACCGGTGCAATATTGTTTCCCATGGTATTCACCATCTTCACCACTCAGAAAAAAGGCTATTACGCCAATCTCCTGATTGCCCAGGGTGCCATGATTGGTGCTATCTGTGCCACGGACCTGGTGCTCTTTTATATCTTCTGGGAGATAATGCTGTTGCCAATCTTCTTTATGATTGGAATTTATGGCGGGCCAAAACGATTACCGGCCACCTTGAAGATCACCATATACACGATCTCCGGTTCGCTGTTGATGTTGGCTGCTTTAGTGTATGTCGGTGTTTCGTACCATAATCAATTCGGTAAATGGACTTTTGATATAGTTCAACTCGGGGCCCTAGATCTCGGTGGCGGCTTTGCTATCCTGGCATTTCTGATGTTCATGGTCGCCTTTGCCATCAAGATCCCACTCTTTCCGTTCCATACATGGTTACCCGACGCATATACCGAGGCACCAACGGGCACCACTTTCGTGCTCTCGGCAATTATGGCCAAAATTGGGGTCTACGCTGTTATTCGTTTTGTCGTGCCGATTTTCGAAGTTGAATTTGTCCGCTTTGCTGTCCTGCTCTCCCTCGCCGGAGTGGTCGGTATGATGTACTGCGGGCTCGCAGCTATCGCCCAGAAAGACCTCAAGAGAATGCTGGCATTTTCTTCCGCCTCGCATATGGGCATCATCGCCGTTGGCGTCTTCTGTATGAATGCGCAGGCACTGACCGGCAGTCTTTTCCAGATTGCCGCCCATGCAACCAGTACCGGAGTCCTCTTTCTTTTTGTCGGCTTGATGGAAGAAAGAATGGGCACGAGAGATATCGGCGACCTCGGCGGCATCGCCTCTCGGGCGCCAATCTTTGCCACCTTTTTTGCTATCGCCATGCTCGCATCAGTCGGCTTACCCGGCACCAGTGGATTTATTGGCGAATTTCTCATTATCCTGGGTGCAATTAAATTTAACGGCTTTATCGCTTTTCTGGCTGGAACATCGCTTATCATCGGTGTCTGCTATATGCTGTGGATGTTTCAACGGGTTTTCTTTGAAAAAACCAATGACCGCACCGTGACCTTTAAGGACCTTAATGTCTCGGAAATCCTCACTTTTCTACCCGTTATTTTACTTATTATTGCCATGGGTATTTTCCCCCAGACATTTATTCAAAAAATCGAACCGGCGGCTCAGCTACAGATAGCCAAGGTCTTTGCGATGACCCAAAGCCAAGTTGCCGAAACAACAGTCCCGACACCTGGAAACAACAACCATAAGAATTATGGCAGGGTAATCACTATGCATGACTTTTTGTCCATCCTCCCTCTTCTCATC
>JBBRDD010000146.1:0-12340 GCA_038204235.1 Desulfobulbales bacterium | reverse complement strand
GGCAAATGGCGGATATTTTTTTCCACCATCAAATTTTTAGCCTCAAATATCGTCATTTCAGGACCAGCCGTAATGAGATTTTTTGACATTCTTTCGCCTACAAACATAATACCTCCAGGAATTGGTCTTTATCTCAGTCATTGATGAGCTTTGAAATTCACTCTCTACCTGATTGCCGCCAGCATCTTAATGTGATTTTCAACCAATATCGGTAATACATCAAGATTATAGCCTCCTTCGAGCACCGACACAACCCGACCATTAGTAAATCGATTAGCCAGATTCATTATCACTTCAGAAACGAAATCATAGCCATCGGTTGACAGGTTGACACCTGACATCATATCGCTTTCGTGCGCATCAAACCCGGCTGAAAGAATCATGAATTCCGGCTTGAACTGTTTAACGGCCGGGACAAGGTCCTGCATGATCAGTCGGCGATATTCCTCATCGCCTCTTCCCGGCAGCACCGGCGAATTGACGGTACTGCCATCGCCCTCTCCAATGCCAACCTCAAATTCTCTGCCGGTTCCCGGATAGGCAAAAGAGGGGTGTTCATGAATTGAATAATACAACACAGTGGGATCCCGATCGAAAATATGCTGTGTTCCATTTCCATGGTGCACGTCGAAATCGATAATAGCAACCCGCTTAAGATTATATTCCTTCTGCACATATCTTGCTGCAATCGCCACGTTATTAAAATAACAAAATCCCATTGGCTTATCGACTTCTGCATGATGGCCGGGCGGCCGGACTGCACAAAAGGCATTGTTGATTTCACCTTTCATCACCATATCGATGGCCTTCAGCACTCCACCGACAGCCAGAAAAGCAGTATCATATGAGTCTCGACAAATGGCGTTATCCGGGTGCTCAAATTCGGGCAGCCCGGAGATGCAGGCTTCATCAAAACGCATGATGTAATGAATATTATGAACCGTTTCGATCCATCGCTGATTGGCTTTTTCCGCCTTTATAAGAATGAGTTTTTCCCATAAACCTGACGCGATGAGCCTCTTGCGGATTGCTTTCAAACGTTCAGGTGATTCAGGATGAAACCCGCCCGTATCGTGCAATAAAAATCTATCGTCGTACACCAAACCAGTTCTTTTCATAAAGTCGTCCTGTTTCTAAATGAGCATTTTGCGATGTCATATGTGCCGGACACTCGATTGTCAAAATAACTTTTAGTACCTTGAGACAGATTTTACTCCTGTATTGCGCAATCAGGAATCCATCCTGACGATAACCCTGCCGATCTGCCCACCCTTCAGGATCAATTCAATTTCCCCATCCAGTTCATCCAGTGAGACTTCACGGCAGAGCTTGGGCAACACCGTCGGTTTCCAGTCGGTGGCCAGGTGATGCCAGACCCTTTTTCGGTGCTCCATGGGACAGTTCTGGGAATCGATACCAAGAAGGGACACTCCACGCAGGATAAAAGGAAAAACATTCAATGGAAGATCCGGGGATGCCACGTTGCCACAGCAGGTGACAACTCCCTGAAGATCAGTAGATTTAATGGCCGATGTTAAAATATCGCCACCGACAGTATCTATCACTCCAGCCCAGACTCCCTTTAAAAGAGGACGTTCGCTCCCTGCAGTCGCTTCGGCTCTGGAAAGAATTTTCCGGGCGCCAAGACCGGTGAGAAACGGCTCGGCCTCAGCTTTTCCGGAGACTGCCGAAACTGAATAGCCAAGCCCAGCAAGAAGAGCGACAGCAAGACTCCCAACACCTCCTGTGGCCCCGGTAACCAGAACATCTCCTCTATCCGCCGGCACACAGTGCGTCAAGGCCATAATAGACATCCCGGCGGTAAAACCAGCTGTACCGAAAATCATGCTCTCGCGGAGATCCAGTCCAGCGGGCAGGGGCACTACCCAGGCAGCCGGCACCCGGATATACTGGCCAAAACCGCCGGCAGTGTTCATGCCGAGATCATAACTGGTAACAATCACTTCGTCTCCCGGACGGAAGGCCTTACTTCGGCTCTCTTCGACGACCCCTGCCGCATCGATGCCCGGTGTATGGGGATACTTCCTGGTTACGCCTGGGTTACCGCTGGCAGACAGAGCGTCTTTGTAGTTAAGAGAAGACCAGATTACCTTTATCAGGACTTCGCCATCCGGCAACTGATCAATTGTCTTTTGCTGAATTGACCGGCTGAACTGTTTTTCGCCAGCTTCTTCAACCACCATCGCCCTATACGTTTTAACAACCATAATATGTAACCTCTTCCTGAATTTACAAAGAATCACTGATGTCCATTCGACCATTCCATTTCAAAAAGCAACACAGCGAGCATTACATGTTTTTTGTACTCCAAGACCACTTCCTCTTGTCGTATAAAGAAGTTAATACATTATTTCTACGACGTATCAGCTTTGAACTATAGCCGAGGAGACAGCTTGAGAATAGTAATTTTTTCTTAAATATTCCAAACAAGCAAGCCTCTCTGTATTCCTGCTCTAGGTGGTGTGTGATTGTAATCCTTTACCCCGGAAGTAACCGCGTACCAGTGCCCGAAGGCAAACTGGAAGAGATAGGCAAGGGTTCCAATCCTGCGGTAAGCCTTGATTATGTTGTCTTCCGGTGAACGGTTCGTGCATCTCAAATGGAATATTCATCCTCCCTTTTATATCATTTTCCCTTGACAAACAAATTCAATATACATTAAAAGAAAGCGTAACATCGTTACTCTAAAACCATACACATAAACAGTTTTATAATTTATAATACATTAATACTAGTGACTTAAATAATAAAAACATTTTTTTTAGAAAGCCATAAACACGTATCAGACAGATCTGCTTTCATCGTAAATGTTTTTTTATTTATGTTTTTTTTGAATATCTTATCAGCAAAAAATCAACAACAATCATATCACCATGAGAATAAGAAAGTAATAATGTTAGATGAACTTAACCCGGAAGTACGGGAACGACTGGAAAAAGCAGTGATGGAAATTTTCTCCACTGCCGATTTCCACAAAGCCAGCATACGCGTTATTGCCGAAAAAGCAGGTGTAAGCTTTACCACCATTTACAAACATTATGGCAGTAAAGAACGCCTCCTATTCGCTTTTGTTAATATCTGGATGGGCGAACTCACCGAACGTATTGCCGATCACCTGAACGGCATTGAAGACCTTAAGGAAAAACTCAGAAAAGTATTCTGGCTACACCTGGATTATTACGAAAGAAACGAAGGGCTTGGCCGCATTCTCTTTATGACCCTGCCAATGCAGACCTGGATGACAGATGAATCTTTTGATCAGAAAAAGAGGGTCAACCTTATAATAAATGTGCTGAAAAAGGGGCAACAACGAGGGTTAATCAACCCGAACATCAGGGCCGGCTCACTTCTCGACTTTATGCTGGGATTCATCCAGCGCCTTTTTTTCATGTGGATAATTCGCGGCAAACAGGAAAGCCTGGTTGAGAATGCCCACAACCTTTTTGAAATGGTCTGGCAAGGCATGGCCAACCCTGCCATAATCAAATACATTGAGCCAACGGATATACCAAAGAACCAAAAACAGTAGTCGACAATCATTGTCCAGCCCAGGCAGCGAAAAAAAGCTGGAGATAGAGACAAACCCAGATCAAGGAGCACTGAACATGTCTTTGGATAAAAGAACACTCTTGCTGAACAAAAGGAAAAAGATAGCTCTAGGAGGAGGGGAAGCACGAATAAAAAAGCAACATGCCAGTGGTAAAATGAGTGCAAGAGAGCGCCTTCTTCACCTCTTTGACCAGGGTACATTCATTGAGCTGGACGCCTTCGTTAAAAACCGGTGCACGAGATTCGGCATGGATAAACTCGATTTTGAAGGGGAATCGGTGGTTACCGGATACGGACAGGTCGAAGGCAGAGTAGTCTTCGCTTTTTCCCAGGATTTTACCATTACCGGAGGGGCCTTGGGCGAGATGCATGCCAGAAAAATAGTCAAGGCCATGGATGGCGCAGCCAAGGTTGGTGCACCTATTGTCGGGCTGAACGATTCGGGAGGTGCCAGAATCCAGGAGGCGGTCGATGCCCTGTCCGGATACGGCGATATCTTTTACCGAAATGCCATATATTCTGGAGTCATCCCCCAGATCTCCGCTGTTATGGGTCCCTGTGCCGGCGGTGCAGTGTATTCCCCGGCACTGACCGATTTTATTTTCATGGTAGACAAGACGTCCCAGATGTTCATCACCGGCCCACAGGTTATTAAAACGGTTACCGGAGAACTCGTATCTGCCGAAGAACTCGGTGGTGCAATGACCCACAACAGCATCAGCGGCAATGTCCACTTCATCGCCGATTCCGAGCAGGAATGTCTTGCCGACATCAGGAAACTGATCCAGTACCTGCCCTCAAACAGTATGGAAAAGAGCCCTGTCAAACCCTCAGGCAATGACATCAACCGACAAATCGAGGAGCTGGACGACCTGATCCCGGAAAACCCCAACAAACCCTACAATATACTTGATGTAATTCGCCCTATCATTGATGAAGGGGAGTTCATGCAGTACCAACCCTACTTTGCCACCAACCTTATAACCGGATTTGCCAGGATTAACGGCAAATCGGTCGGCATCGTCGCTAACCAGCCCAATGTCATGGCCGGCTGTCTCGACATGAACGCCGGTGACAAGGCGGCCAGATTTATCAGAACCTGCGATGCTTTCAATATTCCTTTGCTGACCTTTGTCGACGTTCCCGGCTTCCTCCCGGGCACGACCCAGGAATACGGCGGCATCATTCGCCACGGGGCCAAAATTCTGTACGCCTACAGTGAGGCCACCGTCCCCAAAGTTACCCTTATTACCCGTAAAGCTTACGGTGGAGCATATGTTGCCATGTGCTCTAAATCCCTCGGGGCCGACATGGTGTTCGCCTGGCCATCAGCCGAAGTTGCCGTTATGGGTTCGGAAGGTGCGGTTAATATCATATTTAAAAAAGACATCGCTCAAGCAGAAGATAAAGTTGCAACCAAGCAAAAGATTCTCGAAGAATATTCCGCCGAGTTTGCCACACCCTACAAGGCAGCGGAACGAGGATTCGTCGATGATGTCATCGAACCACGCACCTCACGCCAGAGAATTATCGACGCCTTCAATATGCTCGAAGGCAAACGGGAAAAACGTCCTGCCAAAAAGCACGGCAACATACCACTTTAACAGGAGAAACCGATTATGTCCGTTACTGAATTACTGGCGAGCTTTGCCAATCCCGACGTCATGCACTCCCTGTCTATCACGGACAAGCTTCTGGCAGGCCTGATCACCACCATACTCGGCATGGGCATTACCTTTGCAGCGCTCATCATCTTGCAGTTCATCATTGCATGGATGGACAAAATTCTCAACCGGCAGGAAACAGAATCGACACCGGCGACAGCAAACGTACCCACAACGACAAGATCGCCGGATACTCAGCCGGATCGTGCTCTTGACGACACGGAACTCGTGGCGGTAATCGCCAGTGTTATTGCGATGAAAATGAAAACGTCGGTTGACAACATTGTTATAAAAAACATCGTCAAACTCGACGATCATTCCCCGGCCTGGAACCGGGCAGGAATTCTCGAGCAGATGAACAGCAGATTTTAAACAAAACGGAGATCAAACATATGAAAATGTTCAGAGTTGTCGTCAACGGGAGCGAATACAAAGTAGGTATTGAAGAACTCAAGGAAGACCATGGCCCTCAGCCTGTTCAGCCTAAAGCCGCACCACCTTCAAGGCAAACCCAGCCGCCCCCCGCACCAAAACCACAACCAACAGCGCAAACAACAGCAGGCGGCACCGATGCGACATCTACCGGTAGTACAATAACCGCGCCGATGCCAGGAACTGTGCTGCAAGTCGCGATCGGCATCGGCGACAATGTCATAAAAGGTCAAACTCTGCTGGTGCTCGAAGCCATGAAAATGGAAAACGAAATCATGGCCCCCGCCGACGGTGTAGTCAAAGAACTCAATGTAACGCAGGGCGTATCGGTCAACGCCGGCGACATCCTGGTTATTCTGTCACTTTAAAGGGAGATACCTACCATGCTGGAAGCACTTCTCGACTTCGCCAAAAGCACCGGATTCTACGGCCTGACACTAGGGGCGATACTTATGATCGGTATAGCCTGTATATTATTGTATCTGGCAATTGTAAAAAAATTCGAACCACTGCTCCTGGTGCCAATTGCCTTTGGCGTTTTATTGACGAATCTCCCCTTTGCTGACTTAATGGCCGAGCCGGTGATGGAAATAAAAGAAAACGTCATCCATACCATTCAACCTGGCGGCCTTCTTTATTATCTGTTCCAGGGCGATCACCTGGGAATTTTCCCTCCGCTTATCTTTATGGGTGTCGGAGCAATGACTGACTTTGGACCGCTTATCGCCAATCCCAAATCACTCCTGCTCGGCGCGGCGGCGCAGTTCGGCATTTTCATTACCTTTATTGGCGCCATTGCCTCCGGCCTCTTTACCGCTCAGGAAGCTGCCTCTATCGGCATAATAGGCGGAGCCGACGGCCCTACCGCTATTTTTCTGTCCTCGAAACTGGCCCCGCACCTGCTTGGCCCCATTGCCATTGCCGCCTACTCCTATATGGCACTGGTGCCGATAATCCAACCCCCGATTATGCGTTTGCTGACCACTCAAAAAGAACGTGTAATCAGAATGACTCAATTACGTGACGTATCCAAAAAAGAGAAAATCCTCTTCCCGATTATCGTCACCATAGTGGTGTCACTGATGGTGCCTCCGGCAGCAACCCTTATTGGCATGCTGATGCTGGGCAACTTGTTCAGAGAATCGGGTGTTGTCGGCAGACTGGAAGATACCGCCAAAAATGCACTTATTAACATCATCACCATCTTTTTAGGAGTAACCGTTGGCGCTACAGCTACCGCCGAGCAGTTTTTAAAAATTGAAACCCTGGCGATTCTCACCCTGGGGGTGACCGCTTTTGCCATAGGCACAGCCTCCGGTGTTCTCCTTGCCAAACTGATGAATAAACTGATGAATGTGCGCATCAACCCGCTGATCGGTTCGGCCGGTGTTTCAGCGGTACCTATGGCCGCAAGAGTATCTCAGGTCGTCGGCCAGAAAGCTGATCCTGGAAATTTTCTTCTCATGCACGCCATGGGACCTAACGTTGCCGGCGTCATAGGCTCAGCAGTTTCTGCCGGGGTATTGTTATCGTTATTCGGCAAGTAGTACCTCCCAAATTATTTTCTTGTTATTTTACAGGAAAATAATGTGTCGAAAGGTATATGTTCCGGCTTTTTCCCGGTTATCTGGGTGAGCAATGTGCAGATTATTTTCTTACAAGAAACAAGAAAATAATCTGTTACATGCTCTGCAGGTTCTCTTGAGGGTCTCCGATAATACTCCCTTCCTTAATATTAATCCCCTGACAACAACCAGCAGGCAAATTCTCGATCGAGGCGTTAGCCAGCTTCCCATCGACGTCTCACCGCTTTGCCCGCATGCTTTCTCATTGATCACCGCAAATGAAAAATAGCAGGATCGATTACAGCTTTTTGCTTGTAAAGTTTTCAGCAATACATTACAACACGAGTGTAACATTGTTATCCGCTTGATCTGTTCGTTTTGAAAAAACATATTTTTTCTACGACAATTCGGCAAATTAACTTTTTCAAAGAGCAATAACGACACTACATCATCAGCGTTGACTTTGGCTCCAGCAAGGGGCGATAGGCGGAATTTTTTTTCACGATAAGAACAAAGTTTTTTAAATCATTAACCAATAGTCAGATATGCCAGATGAATTGAACGGCGATATACACAGTCGGCTCGAAAAAGCGGTTTTGGAGGTTTTCTCCAACTCCGACTTTCACCGTGCATCCATTCGTGATATTGCCAACAAGGCTGGAGTCAGCTTTACCACAATATACAAACACTACGGGAGTAAAGAGCGGTTAGTTTTTGCATTTGTTGATATCTGGATGGGCAAGCTAACGGATAGGATTGTTGACCACCTGCAGGGCATTGAAAGCATGAAAGAAAAGCTGCGCAAAGTGTTTTGGCTACAGCTCGACTATTATGAACGCCATGAAGGATTAGGCAGAATTGTCTTTATGACCCTGCCGATGAAAACCTGGATGGCCGATGAGACTTTTGCCCAACCCAGAATGATGTCACTTATGATAGATGTTCTGCGCCAGGGACAAAAGGAAGGAATCCTCAATCCACATGTTCGCGCGGGTACCCTGCTCGATTTTCTCATGGGTTTTGTGCAGCGCAGCTTTTTCATGTGGATTCTCCGCGGCAAAACCGGCTCTCTCTCCGAACAGGCAAACATAATGTTCGAGATGGTCTGGCAGGGCATGAAAAATCACCCGCAACAACTAAACCAGGGATCCACCCCTGAGGATAAATACAGTTGAGTTACGTTCACAAAAGACAGACGCGATAGACAAATTTTACTTTTGGAGGATTCAATGAAAATATTGAAAATCGATCATTTAGGCATAGCCGTGAACAGTATTGATGATGGGAAAAATTTCTGGTCCGAGGTACTTGGTCTCAAATTTGAAGGTGCAGAGACAGTCGAATCACAAAAGGTCACTACTGCTTTTTTCCCAGTCGGCGAAAGTGAGGTTGAGCTTCTTCAATCTACTGCTCCGGATGGTCCGGTTGCTAAATTTATTGAGAAAAAAGGCACCGGCTTCCAGCATGTCGCTTTCCGGGTCGCCAACATTGAAGAAGCACTGCAAGAACTCAAAGACAAAGGCATACAGCTGATTGATCAACAACCAAGAATCGGTGCAGGCGGGGCCAAGATAGCCTTTCTCCACCCCAAGGCTACAGGCGGTGTATTGGTAGAGCTTTGCGAACGTTCTGAGTAATCAAAGACCTACTTCCCTCACAAGTTAATGATCTTATGAACTACCCCCGCTGGAAAGCGCGGGATAAGGTCCTTCACGAAATACTTTCCTCGAAAAAATAACCAGGAAATGATTTCTATGTCACTAAAGGAGCAACTGATGTCAGAGAATCCAAAAATACAGAAATGGGCAGAACTCGCCTCCAAGCAAATGAAGGGTAAATCCGTCGACACTCTCGACTGGATGACCCCAGAAGGTATAAAAGTTAAAGCGCTCTATACCAAAGAAGACCTTGAAGGGCTTGAAAGTATAGATACTTTACCAGGAATGGCCCCGTATACTCGTGGTCCCATGACTACCATGTACGCAGGACGGCCATGGACCATTCGCCAGTATGCCGGTTTCTCCACGGCCAAAGAATCGAACGCCTTCTATCACAAGGCCCTTGCTGCCGGCCAGAAAGGGTTGTCAGTCGCCTTCGATCTGGCGACCCATCGTGGCTATGATTCAGACCATCCAAGAGTTGCCGGAGATATCGGCAAAGCAGGTGTGGCCATTGACTCCGTAGAAGATATGAAAATTCTCTTTGACGGTATACCACTCAACGAAATGTCGGTTTCGATGACCATGAATGGTGCCGTCATCCCAATTCTCGCCGGCTATATTGTCGCGGCTGAAGAGCAGGGCGTCAGCCACGACCAGTTATCAGGAACCATCCAAAATGATATTTTAAAAGAATACCTGACCAGAAATACGTATATTTACCCACCAGGGCCATCCATGCGGATTATCTCCGACATTATGGCTTTTTGTTCCAAAACTATGCCAAAATACAACACTATCAGCATCAGCGGCTATCATATGATGGAAGCCGGTGCCAACAGTGTCCTGCAGACAGCCTTCACCCTGGCCGATGGCGTTGAGTATGTGCGGGCGGCCTTAAAAAGCGGCATGGATGTCGATACCTTTGCCCCGAGACTCTCGTTCTTTTTCGGTATTGGCATGAACTTTTTCATGGACATTGCCATGCTGCGAGCGGCCAGATTTCTCTGGCATCGGTTGATGAGCGAATTCAAGCCGAAGAACCCGAAATCCTCCATGCTGCGCACGCATTGTCAGACCTCTGGCTGGAGTCTGACCGAGCAGGATCCCTACAATAATGTGATCCGTACCACCCTCGAGGCTATGTCGGCGGTCCTTGGTGGCACCCAGTCGCTGCACACCAACTCCTTTGATGAAGCCATCGGCCTGCCGACTGATTTTTCCGCCCGTATTGCCAGAAACACCCAGATCATCATCCAGGAAGAATCGCAGGTCTGTCATGTTGTTGATCCATTAGGTGGCTCCTATTACATTGAATCCCTGACCAACAGTATTGTTGAAGAAGCACAGAAAATTATCGATGAAATTGCAGGTTTGGGTGGTATGGCCAAGGCCATCGAAACCGGCATGCCCAAAATGCGTATCGAGGAATCAGCCGCCCGCAAACAGGCCAGGATAGATCAAGGTCTTGATGTTATCGTCGGTGTGAACAAATACAAACTGGTAGATGGGAAAATTGACTTTGAAGTCAGAGAAGTACCTGCAACAGTTCGTGACGAACAGGTTGCCCGTATCAAGGAAATTAAGGCCAGCCGTGATCAGGCTGCAGTAGATAAAACACTCGCAGATCTCACCGCTGCTGCTAAAATGGCGGCAACCTACTCGAAGCTGCGCTCCCTGCAGTTCGGGCCAGAGCCACTGTTGGTGAAATTTCCGATGCGATGGAAGCCGTTTTCGGCCGCTTCGTTGCCACTACCCGGTGTATTTCAGGGGCCTACTCCTCTGAATTCAAGGCAGACGATGCTACCATCACAGCTATCAAAGATCGCACCAACAAATTTCTTGAGAAGCAGGGCCGACGCCCCCGACTCCTGGTGACCAAGATGGGCCAGGACGGACACGATCGCGGCTTCAAAGTTATCGCCAGTGCCTACGCCGATCTCGGATTTGACGTGGACATCAGCCCGATGTTCCAGACCCCGGAAGAGGCAGCCAAAATGGCGATTGAAAACGATGTCCATGTCGTTGGCGCATCGAGTCTTGCCGCCGGACATAAATCACTTATTCCCGCTCTCATTGAGGAACTGAAAAAAATTGGCGGCGAAGATATTCTGGTCGTTGCCGGCGGTGTCATTCCTCCTGCCGACTATGATTTTCTCTTTAAGGCCGGAGTCAAGGCTGTTTTCGGACCAGGGACGCCGATTCCGGTTTCCGCCGACAAGACTCTCTCCCTGCTAGAGGAGAAATATCGCTAGCAGCAACTGTTAACAGCACAACGGGTCCGGCGGTTTTCCCTCGCTTGATCGCTGGGCCTGTTGTGTTTTTTCATATCGGTGGCAATTTGGCCATCAAAGCATCTTTTTAAATATTCTTTTTTTCCATGCTTAAAAGCCCTCAGGAATATGTCGATGGCGTACTGAGCCGAGATCGTCTTATGCTCGCCAGAACCATCACTCTAATCGAAAGCACCCTGCCCGCACACCAGGAATTAGCTCGGACAATAGTCGACCAGTTGCTCCCGTATACCGGCAAAGGATTCCGCATTGGCATAACCGGCGTACCAGGAGCCGGGAAAAGCACATATATTGAAAGTTTTGGCAATATGCTTACAGAGCTTGGCCATAGAGTCGCGGTTCTGGCCATCGATCCAAGCAGCAGCCGAAGCGGTGGGTCAATTCTCGGCGATAAAACGCGGATGGAACGGCTGGCCGTCAATGCCAACGCCTTTATCCGCCCTTCTCCTTCAAGCGGCACCTTGGGTGGAGTAGGCAGAAAAACCAGGGAAACCATGCTTGTCTGTGAGGCTGCCGGCTACGACGTCGTCATCATCGAAACCGTTGGCGTCGGGCAATCGGAGACCACAGTTGCATCGATGGTTGATTTCTTTCTGGTACTCATGATAGCCGGGGCAGGCGATGAACTTCAGGGGATAAAAAAAGGCGTGCTTGAAGTGGCAGACACCATTGTCATCAACAAGGCCGACGGCGACAATGTCCTGCGCGCTCAAATTGCCCGCAAAGAATACCAGACCGCCCTGCATATGCTGATGCCGAACAGCCCAAACTGGTCTCCGCCTGTCCTCACCTGCAGTTCACTCGAACACACCGGTATCGACAAGATATGGGAAACAATTCTAGACCATCGTAAAAAACTGAGCGATAGCGGAGAGATGGCCAAAAAGAGAAAACACCAGGCGCTTGACTGGATGTCTTTTCTTTTAGAAGATGGTTTACGCCAGTGGTTTTATTCTGATCCTCAAGTGAAAGCGGCACTTCCCGGCTTGCGGGCGGATGTTGAAATGGAGAAGACCTCGCCTACGGCTGCAGCGGATACGCTGCTTAGATTTTTGAGAGTAAACGACAGATAATTACGGCAGGTTTTTGTGAATATGCTGCCGGCTCTATTTTTTGTACCAGCCTGAGTATTGAATATAATTCTCGGCAATCCTTGC
>JBBRDD010000145.1:0-12348 GCA_038204235.1 Desulfobulbales bacterium | reverse complement strand
GTACACACCCTGCTGTCATCGACACCATGGCTGGCGGCATGAAGATACTCACAGCGGCTGCCAAAAGGGACCATAAGCTGGTGGCGGTTCAGCTGGGCCAGTGCGCCGATTGTAGTCAACCGAAACTCCTGTAACTTGAGCAATTCCTGGGCAGAAAGTCCGGGGAGAAGATGAACGGGCAAGGGAGCGAGAAAACGTTCCTCATCCCCTGCAGTAACGATATATTCCCCCACCGGCTTGACCAGTCGGGAAGCAACTTTGGCTACCAGTTTACTGGTGCCGAGAGTCCAGATCGGATTGATTCCGAGGCTGGTGCGCGCCTGTCGACGGACCCGCCAGCCAACATCGGGAGCCGGACCGTACAGCCGGTGGGTCCCGGTCACATCGACAAAAAAATGACCGTCCGCCCGGCCGCATTCAATCAGCGGGGAATAGCCCTGCAGTTCTTTGACAAAGGCCCGCATCGCCTTGTCGTACAGGGTGACACGGGGCGCAAGAAGCACCGCCCCCCGACAGATCCTGGTCGCCTGCCTGAGGTCCATCCCCTTACGCACCCCTTCGCCGTAGGCCTCTTCGCTCATATCGTAGACCACCGCCCGTGCTACCTGCAACGGGGCAATAATCAGCGGCCGACGGCGCAGACTGCTGTCGGCAACCCGTTCGACGGCGACGGCAAAATCGGCGACATTGAAATGCAGCACGGCCCGTTCCCGCAGCAGAAAGCCCTGCGACATCAATACTCCCTGGGACTGCAACCAGCCAGGATCGTCGCCAGCCTCCGACCATTTTTCGGGGCCTGGGCCCGGACATGGTTATTAAAAACCAGTATGCCCCGGTCGGCTTTAGCAGCCATCGGCGAGAGGTGCTGATCACACCAGGCACGAAGCTCCTGATCGGAGTAATCGTAATTGAATTTTTTCTGCATATTCCCCGACTGCCAGCCCACCTTGTTCCGGCCGTGAAAACGGACATAGAAAAGCGCCGGATTCGTCACCACATCAAGAGAAGGGAAAAACCCGGGCAGCGACGGCGCATCAACAGCCACAAGGGTGACCTGCCGCCGTTCCAGCTCAGCAAAGACCGGATCGATCGCCCAGGAACTGTGCCGAAATTCCACCGCCACCGGCACATCGTGCAGCCCGTCAAGCAGCGCGGCCAGATAGTTCCGATTAGCGATGGAACGATCAAAATCCGGCGGAAGCTGGATCAGGACGGCGATAAGCCTTTTTTGCAAAGGGGCGATTCCCTGCCGGTACAACTGCAGCTGCTCCCGCCAGTTGTCCGCCCGTTCATGGGTCATGGTCCGGGTCAATTTGGCGGCAAACAGCAGATGGGCAGGGGCCTTTTCCACCATACGGGCCAGGGCGTCGGCCCGGGCCATCTGGTACCAGGTATAATTCAGTTCGACCACCGAGAAACAGCGGCCATAGAGGCCGAGCATCTCCATACTTTTGGTTCCTGCCGGATAAAAGCCGCTATCCACCCATTCGGTATACGAATAACCGCAGGTGCCGACATACACGGGACAGACCCGGCCGGGTGCTGCCGATCCGGAACCAATGGCCAGCTCGACCTTTGCCGGACTGTGACCGTTATTTCCGTTCACCGTCAAACTCCGCATGTCTGCCTCTGATTACCCCGACCACCTTTCCCTGGACCAGCAGCTCGCTGAACGGATAGCACATGACCTGATAGGCGTCGTTGGCGGGCCGAAGCTCGATATGGTCGGCATAGCGGAAGAATCGTTTGACTGTCGCTTCCTCCCCTTTGATCAAAACGGCGACGATTTCTCCGTTTTCAGCATATTGCCGCGGTTCGCAGACCACCAGATCACCATCGAAGATGCCGGCATCCTTCATCGACTGCCCCTTAATGCGCAGACAAAAAAGGTTGTCGCCGGGAAAGACCGAACTGTCGACCACCATCGTTCCCTCCCACTCCTGCTGGGCATACATCGGCAACCCCGCCGTAACCCGACCAACGATAGGCAGTTCCCGGCCCACCCCGTGGCTGCGGCTTTCCCGGGGTTCGGGATAGAGACGAACAGTCCTGCCATAATATCCTTCACGCTCAAGCACGTTTTTCTTTTCCAGCTGATTCATCAGCTGGGCCACCGCCGTATGGCTGACGCCCAGATCGACGGCGGCCTGCCGTAAAGTCGGGATGCGTCCTTCCTCATCCATCCGTTCCGTCAGATAGTCCAGAACCTGCTGCTGTTTATCGGTAAGTTCCATATCCATCCTCCACAATGTATATGTACATTTTCTCCAATTGTACATATACATTGCGGTTTGTCAATATACATTACCGACGATCAGGAAAACAATGTATCGAGTGCTACAGCGGACACACGGAAACTTCGAACTTTTCCGGGAAGATGAAAGGAGTGAGTGGCACAGCGGGAAAAAGGTGTAGCATCCACCAAAGAGACAATCTTTACGACAGCAGAGGTATGACGAAGAGACCCCTTGAGCAAATCACCCTAAGACTTACGATAAATACACATTTACCTTATTAACATATTTACCAAATACTCGAACACCACCAGCTTCGACAACAGCCTGCACCAGAGGCTCTGACGCAACAATCGTGACTCCGGCCGCGCAGGACACGGGGGTACCTTCATAACACTTTGGATATAACGGTGTCGAAGGCCCGAGCACCGCAACCGAACTGCAGCTCCCGGTATGCTTCAAAAGATCATCAAAAGTTTCATTAATAATTGATGTTCCAGTAATAATGGCCGCATCACACTGGGGGAGCAACTCTGGAATGTCCTTTGCACCATGTACTCCGGCAAGAAAATCCGGATGCAGATCGAAAATCACCAGTTCAGCCCCTTGCTTTCTAATAAGTGGTTCCAGGGGACGAAAATGGCCCACCATTCCCACCTTCATTCCCGGTTCCAAATGAAAGTGATCAATAAAATCACCACTTTCATGGGGAGATACCAGTGGGGAAAGCACAGCATTTGCTACCGCAATGGCGATAGAGTTACAAATGGAACTCTTGCCTGCAAAATCAAGAAGTTCTTTCACCGTCGAGCCAGCCAAGGGACGTTTTGGCAAATCAACATTACAGCCGGCAAGATGTGGATCTTTGAAGACAAAGCCAAGGCCACTATTACCATTTTCAAGCACTGCAACGACATAGGACAAACCAACGAAGACTGAGCGAACCCGCAGGGAACCTCCGTGACAACGAGCCTCTTCAGCAACTTTCTCGATAAAAAACATTGTGTTCCTCTCTTTGAAAATTTTGTTATCCCTGCAGTCAATATCCACAACACCTTATAGCGATGCACCCAAATATTCTTCAACTCGCAATTGTGATATCGCCAGATTATACCGAAAATTTCTCATCACAGGAGACAAGCTGACACCCCGTTTCCACACCTCTAATGCTATGTTAGTTGTCCTAAATTTGCAGAAGGCCGTTGCTGTAAAAGATAGGGCCAGGAAATACGTATCATCCACCGAGCAGACAATCTTTGACGCGATCCCAGTTTTCTTGGTCAACTGACTGCAATTTCTCTAAAAAAAGTTGATCGCTGGGATAGTGTTTGCCGGTACGCTCCCGGTCCAGAAACTTCGTATACTCTCCGGGGCCACCGTTATACATGGCGTAGACAACCTGGGCGAGAAGCTGCATATCAGCATTCTTTTGCCAGCGGGAATGATTCAGGGCATACTTGCGCAGATACAGGTCGGCAATTTCACAACCAGCGAGGGCATTGTAACGGATATCCCAGCGCAGGCGGCTCTGATCATACAGACCTCGCCAGACCCGTTCATTGATCTGCATCAGCCCTATCGATGTCTGATTATAGGAGAGAAGATAGGTGAGTTTGTCATTTTTGACGGTAAACTGTCGAAAACAACTTTCCTGCCAGGCCATTGCCGGAATGAGTTTTCGGAACATCTCGTGAAACTGTTGCGAAATTTCGCCTCGGGATAAGATCACGGCAGCATTCTCCGCAAGAACATCCCTGACTCTCGCGACATACCCAGCCACATTTTCTTCGGGC
Source organism: Desulfobulbales bacterium (assembly GCA_038204235.1). GTDB lineage: Bacteria > Desulfobacterota > Desulfobulbia > Desulfobulbales > Desulfocapsaceae > Desulforhopalus_A. The sequence continues at coordinate 8,321 of JBBRDD010000145.1, read as the reverse complement.
ACCTTCCAGCTGAGAATATCGCCATACGCCGGCAGCGCAGCACCATACACCGGGGTAAAGAAAAAATAGAACACTTGCGAGAAAGGGTCATCCTCCGGCTCCTCCACGGGAATATCGATTTCCTGCAGATCATCCTGAGACTTGACATCTTCGTCAATCAGCGGCAACTGCAGCAGCTCTCTCAGCTGTTTATCTAATTGCGCACTGTAAGGCAAGGTTGTCCCCCTGCCGGCCAGCATGCCGGCCAGACGCAACAGGCCCTGTTGACTGATCTCTACACCGAGCGTTGGCCCCATCCGATCAAAAACGGCAAGGGCATCAGCGGCAGTAAAAAAAGCCAGATAACCGAGGCTATTGTCCGAAGGCTGGGCAAACAGCTGTCTTCGAAAAACAGCGGCCAGTTGCTGCCAGGCCCGGATAAACTGTATTCTGACAAAATCCCTTTTAATATCGGGCTGCTCAAGAGCCGCAACAAACGCATAACGGGTATCAAGCAGCACATCGATAAGAGTCTGCCGATCTGCCGGATTAAGTGACTCAGTGGCCATGGTGGTGAGCAGTCGGACCAGAAAGGCGTCCCAGGTATCCCAGAGCTCAATCAGCTGCTGGCGATCGTCTCCAGTCAACTCCGTCACCGTTTGATGATCTTTTGGCTGAAAGATCTCCTGTACCTCGGTGAGCAGTTCCACTACGACACCATCCGGCTTAACCTCGACACCACCTCCATGCAGATTGTCGAGCATGATCTGGGTTGATCGCTGTGCCTCGGCGTGAAAGAGCGGCGCAAGAAAAGAGCGCAGGTCTGTTATCGGCGGCGCAAGATCAAGGCGCACCGCATCAAGATATTCAGACACTCTGGGTTTGGCAAATCTCCACAGCAAGCCGGCAACAGTTGCCGGCTTCCGGGACAAGGTCAAAAGACTCGAATTAACTGTTCGAAATGAAAGGGAAAACGACCGACCATCAAAGATTGGCTCCTGCAATAATTCCAGATATCCCTTCCATTCTACAGGGATGAAACATTTGTCGCCCAGATGTAAACCAACTCGAATTTCAAGTTGCATTTCCAGACGCAACAGTTTCCCGGCTGAAGAAAAATGCGGTTTGGCAATCCTCACATAGGTGCAGTCACCCGGTACTCCGAAGATGGCAGCGCTCTGGTCAGTGCCGGAGAAACTTTCATGCAACAGTAGAGAGGTCAGCAGTTTATGATCAAGGGTCAAAGGCAGGACAACTTTTTCCGCAAACCCCGACGATGCGGAAAGAAACAGCCAGAGTAATACCAGGGGTATAAATTTCAGCAAACTCTTCATGATATTCCAGCACAATTATTAAACAACTTCCCAGCCACCATCGACCAATTTAAACACAAAGCAAAATCATCAAGCACGACTATACAAACCCCCAATAACTATAAAAAGGACAAACGTAGCAGGACATATAAAATCAAGCAAGAGTGTTCAGAATCAATAACCGCCTTAGCATATGGTATCCGTCTTTTGCGACAAAGTCAGAAGGCAATATTCCACTGTCATTTATCTCTTTCCTGAAGTAAACACTTAGTATAAAGATAAACAGTCAGCTAAAAAAATTGATACACAAACCCGACAAATTATTCTCAATACACTCAAAACAGATAATTGCTGGTTGGGAGATATTCTTTTCGAGTTCTTTTACGAACGACTATTTACTTCTCTTTTGGCATTCAAGGGTGTGACACTCGTATGCAACCTCTCACAACGTCTGCATGCAAAATCGGCAATACGGAGATCGCCTATTTTGCAAAAGGGAAGGGACAACCTGTGCTGCTCATGCATGGAATCTCAACCTATTCCTTTATCTGGAGAAAAATTGTCCCCCTGCTGGACAAGGACTACCAGGTCCTTGGCATAGACCTTCCAGGTTGCGGTGCATCGAGTAAAGGCATAGAAGAACCTTACTCTATCAAAAGACTTGCTTCTCTATTAAACGATTTTCTGAAAAAAAAGGGAATTCAAAAAATACACCTTGTCGGGCACGATGTTGGTGGGGGAATTGCGCAAATTTTTGCGGTCAATTTCCCTGAAAAGCTCTATAGCTTAACCCTCATGAATTCGGTTGCCTATGATTTTTGGCCGGTACAACCGATAATTGCAATGCGCATTCCTATTATCCGGCAGCTGGCCATGGCCACGCTGGACAAAGGTGGATTGCGGATGATTGTCAGAAGAGGCTTGTATCACAAGGAAAAACTCACCAAAGAACTTCTCGATTATTTCTGGGAACCGATGAAGACCAAGGAGGGCAGAAAGGCTTTTCTGCATTTTGTAGCAAGCCTCGATAACAACGAGCTGTTGGAAATCGAAACAACACTGCACCAATTGGCGATCCCGGTCCTGATCATAAGAGGAGACGCCGACCCGTATCTTAGTGCTGCCATTGCCGAAAAACTTACGAAGAATATCCCTGGCGCAAAACTCGTCAGAATTTCCACCGGCAGCCATTTTATCCAGGAGGATGAACCCGAGCTTATTGCCAAAGAACTGAAAACATTTTTTGCGGCACATAATCATGACTGACGAATTATCATCACAACTACGATCACTCGAGCAACAACTATCTGCATTGACAGAAGAAAATGCGCATTTTGCTGAAAGAGCTGAAGATTCGCTTCTGCTTGGCCTGATATCCGAAAATATACAAAGCCTGCGAAACCAATTTGAAATATTCAGCAACGGCTTAGAACAGATTTCCATCCTCAAAGGTATTCCTTTTTGCAGCTGTGGTCAGTTAATCGGCGGTAAAATTGAGAAAATAGCAAGCTATGCATCATTCTCCGACACCGTAAGCATTGGCTACCCGATAAAAATCAACGAGGACGTCCTGACTGATCTTAAATATGGACCAGTCCTTATCTCCAATCTTGAAAACCTAAGCTGCACGTTTGACCGGAGTACATTTCAGCCAACAATCGCTGCTTTAGTCCCTTTTAAGACCCAGGATATAACCGACGGAGTCTTTATCTTCCTAGATAACACTCCGGAGAAGGAGCGTTTTGCACCGATGCTGATGCTTCTGAATCATGCAGTCGATATGATTGCGTCTAAATATGACAACATATTCCTGCTTGATGCTCTGCGGGCAGCAAATAAACATCTGGAACAACGTGTGCAGGAACGAACCTTTGAATTAACGAAAGCCAACAGAGCCATGGAGGAAAGTGAGCTTAAATATCGTCAACTTGTAGAAAACGCCAATGATGCAATTTTTGTTGTTCTGGATGGCAGGCTCGTGTTCTTTAATGAAAAGACCCTAAAGGACCTGAAGTACGAAAGAGAAGAGCTGCTTAACCTTCCGCTTCTTGAAATCATCCATCCGGCATCCAGGGATCTTGTTACAGAATATTACGCTAAAAGGGTAGACAACAATCCTGAAATACCCTCTACCTGCACCATTACAGCTTTTACAAAGGACAAGGGCGAACTGACCGTTCAAATCAGTTCCGTTCTGGTTGACTGGAATGGTAAACCGGCCATCCTCAATTTTGCAAGGGACATATCTGATCAGCGCAGACTGGAAGAAAGCTTTCACCAGGCACAAAAAATGGAGGCCATAGGCCAACTCGCCAGTGGCATTGCCCATGACTTTAACAATATGCTGGGTGGCATAATAGGTGCGGCCGAAATGCTTGGGCTCTACCTGCCAGATGATGCCAAGGCGAAAAAATTCCACCAGACGATCCTCCAAGCTGCAGCTCGGGCCGCAGGTCTCACAAAAAAGCTCCTCTCTTTTTCACGTTCCAGCAAACAGAGCGCCAGGCCTGTTAATGTTCATGATGTTATTAACGAAGCCGTCGTCCTCCTGGAAAATAGCATCGATCCACGAATTAAAATTCAGCTCAGTCTTAACGCTGCGAAAAGCACGGTAATAGGTGACCCCTCACAACTCCAGAGTATATTTCTCAATCTGGGGATTAATGGCTCCCATGCCATGCCAGACGGCGGAACATTATTTATCTCTTCCGATATTGCAGAACTTGACATTCTCTACTGTAATTACTCGACTTTTGGCATCCAGCCAGGAACGTACCTGGAACTGAAAATACGTGATACAGGAGTCGGAATTGCGCCAGAACACCTGGGAAGAATATTCGAACCGTTTTTCACAACGAAGGAACAGGGGCAAGGAACCGGACTCGGCCTGGCCTCCGCATACGGGACTATCCAGCAGCACGGCGGGGTCATAACCGTACACAGTAGAGCAGGCACAGGCACCACCTTCCATGTGTTTTTCCCGCTTGCAGTGGCAGAGTCTGCTCAACAGATTATCACTCCAATCCTCCAAAAGGGCCGTGGACGCATACTGGTGGTCGACGACGAACAGGTAATGCGACGCACCGCCAAGGCTATACTCGAAGAGCTGGGATACGAAGTCATAGTAGCCAGAAATGGCCAGGAAGGCTTACAGATATATCTGCAGGAGAATGCGGCTTTCGATTTGGTGTTGCTGGACATGGCAATGCCGGTCATGAACGGTCGAGACTGCTTTGAAGCCATGAGAAAGCACAACCCGGATGTCCTTGTTGTGCTCTCTTCAGGTTTTTCCAAGGTAGAAGATCTCCAGGAGATGAAAGATCACGGCCTGGTGGGACTTGTCAGAAAACCGTATAGCAGCAGCACGCTGAGCCAGACCATCCATGAGGCGTTACAAAAAAGGGACCGACAAGCCCCCCGCTCGCTGAGGTGACCCAGATCAGAAAATGCCCTATAGGAATATCCCATAGGGCCCTCATGGTAATTGCACCCACTGGCAAGACCTCCCCCTCAGTTCGGAGAGTTCATAAAATGTGCTGCCAGACAGCCTCATTGGCGACCAAAAAGTTATTTTCGCCCACACTTCCAAACAACTTTATAATCAGGCAACAGTTCGAACAAGTCTGCCGAATCCTCCCGGAATAGTCCCGGATGACCAGAAAGCCCGGCCCTGTTTAAAATCTACAAACCAGTAGCCACCCGGTTTGCGCTGGGCCGCGACAAAAATAAACGGCTGTTCTTTGGAAAAACATGGGTTCAGGTAAATATCCTTGAAATTTTTCTGAGGTTCCATGAGCGACATGGCTTCTTCCATGGTCGGCAGTCGCCAGTCGGAAAATCCGGCAAAATTATTTTTATTTATTTTGTCGATATTTTTCTGCATGGTCCTGATCGAGTTGATATCCAGGCCGTCCCGTTGCCACATAAGTGAGGTCCGCTGGTCGACGATGACCTGTGGATCATCGATGGAAACAAAGGCGTTGGCAAATCGTCCGGATGGATTGCATTCAGAATCGAAAAAGTTCCATTTTTTTAACACGCCGGCAAGCTCATCATCGTTTATTAGACCAGGTTCCGTGGGCAAAAGGACCACATCTCCGGCAAAAGGTGCTACAGCAGCCATGGGAAGCGGCGTTCCCATATCCTCGACCAGAACGACTTCGACCCTCGGTACTATCAACCGGGAGTCTCCCTCATCAAGCACATTGTCGATCAGCCACTGTTTAATCGGTTCGTTGATCGCATAACTTTTTTCAAAAATCGATGAACTGCCCTGCCCTTTAACGCATTGTTTGACAATTTCCGGAGGTGCCTTTATTTCCGCCAGAATTTTTGCGTGTTTCACGGCTCGTTCCATCAAACAGAGCTTTGGTTCATCGCCCCAGTTGTCGACAAAGAAATAATAGACGCACTCCTCATTATTACGTACTCTTTCACGACCGCCCCAGGACTCAAAAGTCCCGAATGAAATATCCGGGTTCATTTCCCAGTCAATAGGACTAATGACCTGATCGCCGATTTTCACCTTGTGAAACATGCCCATAATTATCTCCATGTGTGTATATCGCTGACTATTTGATCACTTTCTGCCATATATCGTTTCCTTATCATCATGGCTGGAGTAACATTACTGATCAGCAGAAACTGTTTCTTCCAATAACATTAATAAGCATTATTAGCATGTCTACTGAGAAAAGAAGAGATATTCGAAAAAGAGGCTATCCCCTTCCAGGAGGGGTCAGCAGACTGCAGGAGGGGATAAACTTTGCCATCTTCAGCCGACACGCCACCCGTGTTACCCTGGTTATCGACCACTGGGTAAAAGATGCCGTTCTCCCCATCCGCCATGAATTTGAGCTTGACCCTATTGAGAACCGGACCGGCGACATGTGGCATATTCTGCTGGCAACCCATCAACAGAATTTCAGCTACGGCTATCGCCTTGACGGCCCGTCCGATCCCTATGGCAAACGGCTGGTCTATGATTATGACAAGATCCTCATTGATCCATATAGTCGCGCCCTGCAACCGAGAAAATGGGGGGACGTTGCCGAATATGGTGCAAGACCCCACGGCAGAATTGTTGCGCAGGATTTCGACTGGCAAAAAGACCGGCCGCTGCGAACCCCCTTATCGGAAACCATCATCTACGAACTTCATATACGTGGTTTCACAAACGATGCCAGCTCCGGCGTTGCCGCACCGGGAACCTACCTTGGCGTTATCGAAAAGATCCCCTATCTGCAGAACCTTGGTGTCACTGCTGTCGAACTCATGCCGGTAACCGAATTCGACGAAAACGATACCGTCTTTCACGACCCAGACAGCGGCAAGCGATTAAAGAACTTCTGGGGATATAATCCGGTATCTTTTTTTGCCGTCAATTCCGGGTACGCCCACGACTCGGAACAGGCCATCAATGAATTCAAAGCGATGGTTCTGGCCCTGCACCAGGCCGGAATTGAAGTGTATCTTGACATGGTGTACAACCACACAGGGGAAGGTGGTTACACAGGCAACACCAGCAGTTTTAGAGGAATCGACAATCCTATTTACTATCTTCTCGATAAAGACCACAACTATCTCAATTTTTCCGGCTGCGGTAACACCATAAACTGCAATCACCCGGTGGTCCGCCACCTCATCCGCGATTCCCTGCGCTATTGGGTGACCGAGATGCATGTCGATGGCTTTCGGTTTGACCTGGCCTCTATTCTTGGCCGAGACCAACAGGGCAATGTCCTGCTTAACCCCCCAATGATCGAGGCAATCGGGGAAGACCCTGTTCTCCGGGATACCAAGATGATTGCCGAGGCATGGGATGCGGCCGGATTGTACCAGGTCGGATCGTTTTCTACCGATCCCCGGTGGGCGGAATGGAATGGTCGCTTCAGAGATGATGTCCGTGCATTCATGACCGGCAGGACCGACACGGTTTCGCAACTGGCTACACGCATTGCCGGCAGCTCCGACTTGTATCAGTCAACCGGTCGCGGCCCCTTATGCTCGATTAATTTTTTGACCAGCCACGATGGCTTTACCCTCTGTGATCTGGTCAGCTTCAACCAGAAACACAATCGGGCCAACGGAGAAAACAACCGGGACGGCGACAACCACAATCTCAGCTGGAACAGCGGCTGGGAGGGCCTTGACAGTTCGGCGGGGATTCGAAGGCTCAGGTTGCGACGTATGAAGACATTCACGGTCCTGCTGCTTTTCTCCCAAGGGGTGCCGATGATCTGCGCCGGAGACGAATTCGGCCGTACCCAGTACGGCAACAACAACGCCTGGTGCCAGGACAACCAGATCGGCTGGCTGAACTGGTCACTTCTTGAGACAAACAAGGGATTCCACCGATTTTTCAAGGTGTGCATCGCGCTTCGAAAAAAACACGCTCTCTTCCGCAGAAAAGATTTTTTCCAGCCCGTAGACGTTAAAGATGCTGCCGCAACAGAAGGAAAATCCCAGGAAATAGCCTGGCAATACCTTACCCCCGGAACACAGAACTGGTCGCCCGACTGCCAGGGGCTAGCATTTCTTCTCCGTGCATCAGACTGTGACAAGGAATCGAGCGACTTTTTTGTAATGCTCAATGGCAACAAGGACAAAATCTTGTATTTCATGGCTCCTGAGCCGCAGAAAAAAGGCCGGGCCTGGTATCGGATTATCGACACTGCGGCTGGTTCTCCAGACGATGCCTGCCCACTTGAGGCTGCGATCCCTCATTCAACCAGAAACCGTATTGGTGTTCCTCCGTTTGGTTGTGTTGTTCTACAGTCGGATTATTAGTGACTTAGAAATATGTCTCTTGCGCACTTTGCAAGAGACATATTTCGTGAAGGAACTTACACCCCTCAAGGGGGTACTGAAAAGAGTCCCGCAAATCTTTTGAGCGGGATGAGTGGCTTTAAAAGTCCCCCATGCAGAACTGAGATCCTTCAAGATAATCTTTGGCAGCCCAATCGTCATGTGCTAAGATAATATAAGATTACGACATTTCCACGGTCGAATCTTTTTTCTTTTTAAAAC
>JBBRDD010000144.1:0-12449 GCA_038204235.1 Desulfobulbales bacterium | reverse complement strand
AGGTATCTCTTCACCTGATGTTTGGAGTTATCACCCTGTTTTCAGATCAACTCTTACGACTGCTCAGTTAGGTTGTCAAAGATCAATTTGTTGTCACCAGGGCAAAGTCTCGCGCGCTGGTCATTTTGCAAGAGGCTCTATTATCTTGGATTTTCAAGAAATAATGCCTTATTCTAGAGCTGCTCGAACAAAGCTGTGTTTCAGTTCATGCGGTTATTGTACCTTGAGGAGAGACATAAATGATTACCGGTACATTGAAAATAGCTACATCAGCGCGAATGGAAATGGTCAGTATCACTACAGAACTTGAGGAAATTATCCACAACTTCTCAGTTTTTTCAGGGATACTCTATCTTTTCAATCCGCATACAACCGCCGGTCTGACCATCAATGAAGGTGCGGACCCCGATGTTTGCCATGATATTATTATGGCACTTCAGCACATTGTTCCCAATAACCTGAAATACCGACATGGTGAGGGCAATTCGCCGGCGCACCTGATGACCCTGCTCACCGGCAGTTCGCTGACCCTGCATATCGATAAGAGCGGCCTCCAGCTCGGCACCTGGCAGAAGATCTTCTTTTGTGAATACGACGGACCACGGACTCGTTCAGTACACTGGAAAATAATCCCGACCCGGTACAACCCACATCCTGATCCCGTAATAAACGGGAGTAACGCCTAATTGAATACTCATGACAAAGCCCGATCCAGCAAAAATTTGTTTTGGCCTGACCGATGAAATTGATCGCCAATCTCTCGCCGCTTTTCTCAGACTTGGCGGACAGGAGGAATTTTCCAGGATATTTGCCGCACGACTGTCCCCTGAAGAGATCATCGATTTTGTCGATCATTTCATGGACCTGTTAAGAAAACATCTCAACGAGAATGAATATCATCGCTTATTTCTTGGCGACGACCACCATCACCACGAGCACAAGGAGTAAGCTGTGCCAATGACCAAACTCCACGACCTTCGCAGTTACCTCGAAGTCCTTAAAAAAGAACATCAGTTGCTCGTCATTGATGATGAGGTCGATCCTTACCTGGAAATCGCTGAAATCCATCGCCGCATCATCGCCAAGGAAGGACCTGCCCTGCTGTTCACCAACGTCAAAGGCTCAGATTTTCCGGTCACCACAAATCTCTTTGGCACCCACAAGAGACTTGAGTTGGCATTTGGCAGCAAACCGCAGCAATTTGTTCGTGACGTGGTCCGTCTCACCGAATCGATCATGCCGCTTTCGCTCAGCAAAATCTGGGACAGCCGGAGCCTTTTTCTCGATGGGCTGAAAATCGGTCTAAAAAATGCAAAAAAGGGACCAGTACTTGAAAACCGCCAGATGCCAGCCAAACTGAGCTCTCTCCCCATGCTCACATCCTGGCACAGCGACGGTGGGCCCTTCGTCACCCTGCCCCTCGTCTACACCGAGCATCCCGACGGCAAAGGTCATAATCTCGGCATGTACCGAATCCACAAATATGACGACGTGACAACCGGGATTCACTGGCAGATCCACAAAGGAGGAGGTTACCACTACTATGCGGCGGAAAAACAGAATCGTCCTTTGCCTCTGACTCTTTTTATCGGTGGACCTCCAGCACTCATGCTTTCGGCCATTGCCCCGCTGCCCGAGGATTTGCCGGAGCTGATACTCACCTCCCTGCTCATCGGTGACAAACTGCGGATGACCGATGATCCTTTAGGCGGGCACCGACTGGTCGCGCATGCCGAATTTGCCATCAAAGGCCTGGTACCACCGCATGTACGTCATCCAGAAGGTCCATTCGGCGATCACTATGGCTACAATTCACTCCAGCACGATTATCCGGTTTTCCAGGTGAGTCATCTCTATCACCGCGACAAGGCTATCTATCCGGCCACAGTGGTCGGCCGGCCCAGGCAGGAGGATTTCTTTATCGGTGATTTTCTCCAGGATCTGCTCTCGCCGCTCTTTCCTCTGGTGATGAAAGGAGTCAAACAGCTGAAAACCTTTGGCGAAACCGGTTTTCACTGTCTGGCCGCAGCCAGGGTTGCCAATCGATACCCACGAGAAGCTTTTGCCTGCGGTTTACGGGTGCTTGGTGAAGGACAGCTGTCCCTGACCAAATTTCTCATTGTCACCGATGGTGACATAGACATCACCGATTTCGCAAAATTATGGGTCCATGTCCTCGAACGGATACAATGGCAGCAGGACCTGTTCGTTTTTGCCAATGTTTCCCAGGACACCCTTGATTATACAGGGCCTTCGGTCAACAAAGGTTCAAAAGCCATGCTCCTTGGACTGGGCAAAGAAAAAAAGCGGGATTTACCAAGGGCCTTCTCCGGCTCTCTTCCCGCCGGCTGCATAAAACCCACAGTCTTCCTGCCCGGCACGCTGGTAGTCCAGGGATGTCCGTACAGCGAAAATCTAAACCTGGCGCAGCAGCTCTCTGAAAGCAACGAATTACAGGAGTGGCCAGTCATTCTGCTGGTAGATAATTGTGACGAAACAACAGCTTCGGTCCAAGAATTTCTTTGGTCGATTTTCACCCGATTTGAGCCGGCAGCAGATATTTATGGCAAAACTACCTCGGTCAACCGATTTCATGTGGGGTTGCAAGCCCCTGTTACCATAGACTGTCGGATGAAACCATGGTACACGGAAATTCTGGAAGTAGACGCAGCCACCAAAGAGCTGGTCGACAGTAAGTTTTCCAAAATAATACCTGCTGAATGGCGATGAACAATTCAATACGGCTACAAAAATATATTGCCCAATGCGGCATTGCATCCAGACGCAAGGCTGAAGAATTTATCAGTGCCGGTCGTGTTGCCATAGATGGCGTGATAACAAGAGAAATGGGCATTCAAGTCATTCCCGGCGAAAACACCATCACTTTTGACGGAAAAAAGATTGAAGCAGAGGAGGAGCTTGTCTATTATCTACTGAATAAGCCTAAGGGCTATGTCACAACCCTTGCCGATCCTCAGGGCCGACCGATAGTCACCACCCTTATCAAAACGAGCAAAGCTCGTCTTTTTCCCGTCGGCAGGTTAGATCTTGATACTGAAGGGGCCCTGATTCTCACCAACGATGGGGAATTTGCCCAAAAAATTCAGCATCCGAGCCATGAAACCAATAAAACTTATGAGGCACTGGTAAAAGGATGTCCGGCCAGGGACAAAGTCACAATGCTGGAACGCGGCATTTTCCTGGAGGGTAAAACGACCGCTCCGGCCTCAGTCTTGGTTAAGGCCAAAATCGGCGGGAATTGCCTTATGCAGATTACCATTCACGAAGGGAGAAAACGGCAGGTAAAAAAAATGTTCGCATTCATCGGTAACCCTGTCCTTCAGCTTAAGCGAACGGCTTATGGCAAACTGACTCTGGGCCGGATTGCCCTTGGCGATTACAGACAACTTAACCCTTCAGAATTAAATAAAATATTTTTATAGAATTTTCTTTACAAATCTCCAAATAGCTGATTAAATCTAAATAGTTAGCGTGGTAGGTCCGATTCAATACAATTTTTTCCGCACATAACATATTGATTTTTTATGTTTTTTAGCCATTGAGCTATCTGTCAAAGACATAAGCTTCACGACTATTCACCAATATTATTGTACAAATGCAGATCAATGACGTCCCTTAATTTGATTTCCGGAAACAGGAGCAATGTATGAATAAATCAGAACTCATCGAAGCATTGGCACAGGACATTAATGTACCGCATCGTGAAGCCGCAGCAATAACCAACACCGTAATCGAAACGATGACCGAGGCCCTCGCCAGAGGCGAGAGTATCGAGATCCGCGGCTTTGGCAGCTTTGTGATAAAGACCTATGATTCATACGAGGGCAGGAATCCTAAAACAGGAAAGAAGATTCAAGTTAAACCAAAGAGACTGCCCTTCTTCAAGGTCGGCAAGGAACTGCGGGAAAAAGTTAACAACGGGAAATAGCCTACCTGCGACTACCAGATCCATTCGTTGAGCCCCGTTGGCAAAAATCCGTTATTTTCTTTGTAAACACCCCTTCAGGGGAAAGAAAATAATACAACAAGCTATACGTACTAACAATGCCTGGCGTCTTGCCTTCCAATCTGGGCGTTGTTTGTGCATAGGGGAATGTCATTTGTCGTTGTATAGATAGTCCTGCTGTTGCATCCGGCGGCGCATTCCCGTTCTTTTTATTTTTCTACAATTCCGCCGATCAGATCATATATCTGGGTTTCGGTGATCCGTACCTGAACTATATCGCCGGGATTGGCGACCCCATCGTTGATATAGACACAACCATCAACTTCCGGGGCCTGATATCTCGTTCTTCCCTCCAGCAACAGATCGCTCTCCCTGCTCAATCCTTCGACCAGGACCGGTTCGATCCTGTCAATGTACTTCTTCTGTATTACTCTGGATAAGTCCGACTGAATACCAAGGAGATAGTCGCGTCGCTCCAGTTTCACTTCTTCCGGCACCTGGTCGGAAAAGGTCTCTGACGGACAACCTTCTTCATTGGCATATGGAAATACACCGACATGATCAATGTTGGTATTTTTTAAAAATGTTTCAATTTCCAGAAAATCGGACTCGGTTTCCCCGGGGAACCCAACAAGAAAAGTGGTTCTAAGGGCTATATCGGGAAGAATGTCCCTGACTTTACTGATTGTTGCGTAAAGCTGCTCCGAAGTATAGCGCCGGTTCATAGAACGGAGGATCTTATCGCTGACGTGTTGCATCGGCATATCAAGATATGGCACGATACGAGGATTGTTCGCCATCAGTTGCAGCAATTCATCATTTATACCAGTTGGATAGAGATAGAGAAGACGCAGCCATTGGATTGACGTTCGGTTTAACAACTGGTCCAGAAGGCTGACAATATTCTGTCCCCTGCCTAAATCATTGCCATAAGCGGTACTATCCTGGGCGATTATCGAGAGTTCCTTTACCCCATATTGCTGCAGATTCTGAGCTTCAACCACAAGATCATCAATGGTCCGACTGCGCAGCGGACCACGGATTGCAGGAATCATACAATAGGAACATCTATTGTCACAGCCTTCGGTTATTTTCATCCATGCGCGAAATACCGGGGTGGAGATGACACGGGGTGTCGTACTGGACATGAGGATTCGCTCTGGCAGCAAAACCCTGCTCTGCAGATCACCATGTTCCAGTTGAGCCACATACTCCGCAATATCAGCGGCACCCTCCGTACCGAGGAACAGGTCAACTTCCGGGAGATCCTCTGTCAATTTGTCCTGATAACGCTGCACCAGACAGCCAACGACCACAATTTTCTTGTCAGGATCGTCTTCTTTGATCCTGACAAGTTCAAATATTTCGGATATGGCCTCTTCCACGGCCGGCTGAATAAAGCCGCAGGTATTGAGAATCAAGAGGTCAGCGTCATGTGGATCATCCACCAGTTCCCAGCCGCCAGCAGCCATTGAACCTAGCATGACCTCGGAATCAACTAAATTTTTGGCGCAACCAAGACTGATGAGATGAAAACGGGCCATTATTTGTCTCCAATATGTCCAAGATGAGCAAGCAGCAACCTGAGAGCTGCTTGTTTCTGTTCCATGAATAACTGTTTAGAAAAACCAGGCTGCCATGTATCACCCCAGAGTTCGTCTGAAACGGTAAGGATGGCGGCAAACTCAATTCCTCTGAATTCGGCCACAGCACAGAGAGCTGAAAATTCCATATCTACTGCTCCCACCCCCTGAGCCTGGTGCAGTTTATGTAACATCCGCCTGTCTTCCCGGTACACCGCATCCGTTGACCAGACACATTCCCGATGAACAACGAGGTTATTATCCGAAAAGACTTTGACGATCTGGTTACTCAGGTACTCATTGGGACTCGGTGTCGCATCAGCTATATAATACCTGGATGTTCCTTCACCGGAAAGAGCCCTGGCAGGGACGAGGATATCACCAACCCGCAAATTTGGAGCAATTGCCCCGCACCAGCCGAAAAGAATAACCCTCTTTGCTCCGAGAGCAATCAATTTTTCCAGAGTGAGTACCGCCATGGGTGCCCCGATTGCAGGTCCTGCGGCAAAATATGGCGGATCGCTGCCAACAACCAGACCTGAATTAAACAAGAAACGACTCGCCCCACCGCTTTGCTTTATCCGGCCTAGACACTCGGACGCCTCCGATGGATTGACCAGCAATACGCCATTTTTCGGGAGTAACTGCTCTTTTTTATTTCTACGTGGATGAATGACGATATGCTCATCAGAATCGCTGGTCACAAGGAGTCTCCGTACTTTTTCATCACATTCAGAGGTCATGAAAATAGAAACGGGCGGCAGAATTTTCTGCAGCCCGTTTCTACGATCATCCAACAATCGTTATGTTCTCGACAGTCTTATCCCAACAATGGGTTGGCATACAGAAGAATCAGAGAAATAACCAGTCCGTAAATAGCTACAGACTCAGCAAGTGCCATACCGAGAATCATGAAAACCATCAGCTTAGGCTGTACTTCAGGATTTCTGGCAAGACCCTGACATGCGCCGTTACCAACAGAACCAATACCTATACCAGCACCCAGTCCGGCAAGACCGATTGACAGTGCAGCACCTACGCAGATCAACGCTAATTGAAGATTTCCTTCCATTGTTTTCTCCTTAAAAAGTTGAGTTGTTTGGCCTTCTTCTTTATTTTTTGCTTCTTTAATATTTGAAATATTTTCTTTGTTTTTTATTAATCCTTGATTCAGCTACCCAAATATCACTATTAATCCCGCCGAAAAGCGTTGCGGGATAAGTTCCTTCACGAAATAATTTTCTGGTAAAAAACACCAGAAAATTATTTCTAAGTCACTAATGAGCGTGCTCTTGCGCCTGTGAAAAATAAACCACAGTAAGCAGTACAAAAACCATCGCCTGCACCACAGAAACGAGAACACCGAGAATCATAATCGGCAGAGGTGCAAAAAAACCGCCGGCCAGCATAAACAGGATCGCCAGCAGGGTTTCCTTGGCCATGATATTTCCGAAAAGACGGATGGAGAGAGAAAGCAGTCGTGCCAGGTTACTGATGATCTCGATCGGCAGCAACAGGGGTACGAGCCACCAGACCGGGCCCATAAAATGTTTGTAGTAGCTGAGCCCATGCTCCCGGAATCCTATCAGGTGATGACTGAACCAGACAATCAGGGTAAGGGCCAAAGTAGTATTAAGACTTGAGGTTGGCGACATAAATCCAGGAATAAGCCCGATAAGATTGGCCACAGCGATATAGAGCGCAAAAGTTGCGATCATCGGAAAAAATTTATCGGCCATCTCTCTGCCCATGTTATCGGTGAAGAAGTCATCCATCCCTCCGATTACCAATTCCCAGAAGTTTTGGCCTTTTCCTGGAATCATTTCCAGATTGCCAAGGGTGAGTCGTGCGACCAAGAAAAGAAAGGCCATAACCAGCCAAGTATAGGTCATATACGGTTCGCACAACTTTTCCAGAAACGTATGCCCTACAGGACCATGGGGGACAGGCAGTCCCAGCTTTTCAAGGATGATTGAAATAAATAGTATCGGATGTTCCATAACTCCTTTTACCTCCTCCCTCTGAAGAAATAGTGCCCAGCCATATTCAACGCAATAAACGTTATGGCAACCACTACCGTTGACAACCCTAAAATCAAGCCAAAAATATTGACCACTTTACCCTTAATCAGGAAAAGTAAGACAACACCTATTAGTACAATACGTATCCAGAATTTCAGCAGGTACCCTTTCGGCCCCTGCTGAGCCTGAGCCTTCCGGTCTTCCAGAGACGATAGCGAAGAGATGGAGCCAATCATCCGCATCACATCCTTACTCGATATCCAGAAGCTAATTATAGAAAGAACTCCCCCGGCAAAAACCGACCAGGCAAACCACATAGAAACCAGAATTGCTGAAGCACAAGTCATTACGGCCAGCAAAATCCAGCTTATTACCTGCATTTTCTGCAGGTCTTTCCCATTCTCGATCACTCAATCCTCTAGTCGTCCTGGTCTTTTTCGGCATCAGCCTTCTTTTGGTCTGCGGCCTTCTTGTCCCGCCAGATAACCTCAAACAAGGCCTTATAGCCGGCGGCAATACCAAGAGCCAGACCGATAAAAGTAAACCACGGCGTAGTACGTCCGTCAAAAACTTTCTGATCAAGATAAATGCCGCCGCCCATACCGATGACAATGGCAGCGACAAAGGTAAATCCTATATGTCCGTAATTGGCCAGCAGCTGAACAAATTCTTTCTTTACATCTCCCATTTTGTTCACCTACTTTTTATGAGCTACTACGTGCAATACAATATAAACGAGTTTGGTAGCATGACTCCATCTCAAAGTCAATAAATTTTCACTTTTCGAGCAATTTTTTGAATGACCATTCAGTCATTTTCAATGTCTTTCCGAGGTCCTTTTCGCTCTGCGCGGCAGAGATAAAGGCCACTTCGAATTGTGAGGGTGCAAGGTAAATTCCCCGGCCCAGCATCTGTCGATAGTGTTGCCCATATCTGGCGGCATCCGCCTGCATGGCTGAGTCAAAATCGGTTACCGGTTTTTCAGTAAAAAATCCAGTCATCATACTGCCGACACGGTTGAGCTGGACAGCAATCCCGGTAGCGGAGGCAATACGTTTGAGCTCTTCTGCATATCCCACCGCTTTTTCTTCAAGCTGTTCATAGAAACGGGGTTGTTGCAACAGCTTCAGCGTGGCGATTCCTGCGGTCATAGCCAGAGGATTACCCGACAATGTTCCTGCCTGATACACTGGACCATCCGGGGCGACGCAGTTCATAATTTCCGCCTTGCCGCCATAAGCACCTACTGGCAGGCCACCACCGATAATCTTACCGAGACAGGTGAGATCCGGCACAATGTTATAATATTGTTGCGCCCCGCCGTAACTGAGCCTGAAACCGGTAATAACCTCGTCAAATATCAGGACGATGCCCAGCTCGCTGGTAAGCTCTCTCAATTTTTCAAGGAAACCTGGTTTTGGCGGCACACAGCCCATATTGCCGGCCACCGGCTCCACAATAACACAGGCGATCTGCAGATCCTGATCGCGCAGTGTTCGCTCCAGAGTATCTACATCATTGTAGGGGATAGAAAGAGTATTTTTGACGATTTCTTCAGGAACACCGGGGCTTCCAGGGATCCCCAGGGTAATGAGTCCGGAACCTGCTTTTACCAGGAATGTGTCGGCATGGCCATGATAGCAGCCATCAAATTTAACGACAACTTTTTTACCGGTGTAGCCCCTGGCAAGCCGCACAGCACTCATGGTTGCCTCGGTTCCGGAATTGACGAATCTGACTTTTTCGACAGAAGGCAGCGCCTCGACCACCATACGGGCCAAGTCGATCTCCGTAGGTGTCGGTGCGCCAAAGCTGGTCCCTGAGGCGGCGGCTTTCTGTACAGCATCAACAATGTGAGGATGAGCATGCCCGACAATCATTGGTCCCCAGGAACAAACAAAGTCAACATACTCATTGCCATCCGCATCGGTAAGCGTTGCGCCGATCGCCTTGGTAATAAACACAGGGTCGCATCCCACGGAACGACAGGCTCTTACCGGACTGTTAACTCCTCCAGGGATATATTTCTTTGCCTGTGTAAACAAGTTTGCCGAAGCTGTATAGTTCATGAGTAATTCCTCTTTGTATTATGATGGTTCAATTTATTTATCGTGCTTTGAGTATCTCAAGTATATCGGGTCAAATACTACACTCAACCGGAAAGATTGTTCAGCTGTACAATTCGATTTTTATGGGAACATAATATAGCACGGTGAATATTTTTCTGCCAATTTTCCACCCCTTGATTTTTTATTATTGATGCGCAAAGTAAAAACGCATGTATTCCACCTTCTTGCTCAAAAAGGAGAGCTTTGGCAGGAACTTTTTTCTACTTGTCAGCCATTGAAGCAAAAGGTAAAGTAGACGAAGGTATGTTCCTTATCCAGGGATCCTTCTCATCTATGCATATAGACTTAATTTAATCTCATTAGTGAAGGAGAAAATAATGGCAAGTGAAAAAGTCCAAGAACTGACCGATGCGGGGTTTGATGCGGTGGTTAAATCAGAGCAACCCACCCTGGTTGACTTCTGGGCCCCGTGGTGTGGACCTTGTAAAGCTATTGGGCCGGTCATCGAAGATCTCGCTGCTGAGTATGAAGGTAAAGTGACCATTGCTAAAATGAACGTGGACGACAACCCTGCCACGCCAGGCAAGTTTGGTATTCGCGCCATACCAACGCTTATCCTGTTCAAGGACGGTCAAGTTGTCGACCAAATTACCGGTTCTGTAGGGAAAACACAGCTCATAGCCCTGATTGATAAAGCAAAGTAACCACAGGTTTTCGAGCTGTCTTATCTGTCAGATAGGCTTATATCTGCTGAAAAGACAGCTTTTTATTATCTAGGATTCCTACGGAAAAAATGAAAGATCACTATGAACTGGTCATTTTAGGCGGCGGGCCGGCTGGCTTGTCCGCAGGGCTTTATGCCGCACGGGCGAGACTTGACCATGTGCTCATCGAAAAAGGGGCTCCGGGCGGCCAGGTCCTGCTCACCGACTGGGTTGACAATTATCCTGGATTTCCAGAAGGATTGTCAGGTTTCGATCTGGTCGAAAAGATGACTGAGCATGCCAAGAGATTCGACCTGAATATCGAGCTGGGAAGTGTCACTAAAGTTGACCCAAACGATGGCAGGCGAAAAATCCTTCATCTCGAAAGCGGCGAAAAGGTTACCTGCGACACCTTGATTATCTGCAACGGCGCAAGCGCCAACAGTCTTGGCATACCGGGCGAAATCACCCTGCGGGGCAAAGGTGTTTCTTATTGTGGGACCTGCGATGCTCCTTTTTATCGAAACATGCATGTGGCGGTTATAGGCGGTGGCAACACGGCTATTCAAGAGGCAGAATACCTGACTAAATTCGCCAGCAAAGTGACCGTCATTCATCGTCGGGAAGAACTCCGGGCGACCAAAATCATCCAGGAAATAGCCTTTGCCAATGACAAGATCGAGTTTATCTGGAACACAACAGTGAGCTCAATCGAGGGCGAAAACGAGGTAGAAAACCTTAACCTCGTTAAAAACGATGGAACAACGTCCACTCTTGCCGTTCAAGGGGTTTTTATCCTTATCGGGGTCACGCCCAACAACGACGGATTACCACTGAAACAGCTGAACGCTGACAAATGGGGATTTATTCCCATTGACAAAGAATCGCAAACGACTATACCTGGAGTCATGGCTGCCGGTGACATCTGCAGCAAGGAAGTCCGGCAGATTATCAACGCTGCCGGCGAAGGAGCTGTGGCGGTACTCGCTGCGGAAAGATACCTACAAAACTTGAAAAAATCCAACTAGTAATACCAATAATGACACTGCGCATACAACACCCTACTCGCCATTTTCTGCCAATCCTGCTGGCACTGCTCCTGCTCCTTTCCTTCAGCGGCTGTGCCGATTTAAAAAAGACATTTAATTTTACGTCGATCGACGAAGAAGGAAATGAGGTAAAAGGCGCAGACATCAATCTCCCAGCCAAGGACCTGCTGACTAAAGGCATGGACGACTATAATGTCGGCAAATATTTCACCGCCGTCGAGTTATTCAATGATATACTCAACCGTTTCCCGTTCAGTCCTGAAGCAACTCTGGCCGAACTCAAGGCAGCCGATTGCAGCTATTACCTGGAACGTTATGTGGAAGCATTGGCGCTATATGAAGAATTTGAAAATCGTCATCCCACCAATGAAAGCATCCCTTATGTAATGTACCAGAAGGCAATGTGCAATTATAAGCAGATGGATCGGGTTGACCGGGACAGTGCTGGAGCGATCAAGTCAATTGAGCTGTTCAATCAGTTACTCAAAGCGTACCCGAATTCACCCTACACCAGCGAAGCCAAATCACGGGTCAAAACAGCCACCGAGTTTTTAGCCAATCATGAGTATTTTGTTGTCGAATATTATGTACGAACTGAAAAATTCGACCAGGCCAAAATTCGCCTGAAGTATTTGCTGGTGATGTATCCAGACAGCAATATTGCCGGAAAAGCAAAACAGCTGCTGACTCGCATTGAAGCAGGAGATCCTCCAAGGTCGCGTCTGACCTCCTGGTTTCCCAAGCTGAATCTGCCCAACTGGTCAATTATGGGCCGGGGTGACAAAGAAGACACCACGGTTAATCCCCAGTATTAAACTCGGCTGCGGTTAGCGTATAGACGGATCAGGTTTACACCATATATTTTTCCGACAAAATCCAGTCATCGTCTAGTGAGACTTCCATAGCCCGTACGGGGCAAATAGGTACACAAAGGCTGCATCCGGTACATTTTTCAGCATCAAAAATTATCGACATTTCCGGACGTTGAATAAACAGTGCACCAGGTGAACATACACTGGTGCATGCCCCGCACTGGAAACAGTTTTCTTCATCCCG
>JBBRDD010000143.1:0-12470 GCA_038204235.1 Desulfobulbales bacterium | reverse complement strand
ATGGAGATCCCGGGTGGCAGTGGGTCCAGTAGTGGCGTTCTTAATCTGCGTGGTGTGGTTGTTCCGGTTGTGAACCTGAGAGCGTTTTACGGCTATAAAATGGGCGACTCTAATCTTGGCGAGCAAAAACTTATAATATGTAGATCGGAAGGTCGAACCGTGGCCCTTGAGGTCGACAATATTGTCACGATTTACAAGCAGGAGAAGTACCAGAACACTACATCACTCAAGCCGGATCTGGCCAAAAAAGAGGACACGCTTGACAGGCTGATAGTTTTCGATGGTGGCGCCGGAAAAAGAGAACATGTTCTGGTGGTAAACATCTATAATCTCATCCGTAATCATCTGGATGTGGCTACGGCTTAAGGGATATACGGATTTATAATAGTTAAAGAAGTTACTATAAATATTAGCGAAAGAGGTAAATGATGGAGAAGGCAGCAATATCAAAAATGAGTGAGCAGGATGGGTCATGTCTGAATTTGCTCATGGAACCGAGTTATATCGTTGATGAGAAAAAAGTAATCACCTGGGCTAATCAGGCCTTCTTTGATAGATTTAATCTTACCGGTGATGCTGTAATCAATAAAATGACCTGTGAAGAGTCTTGTCCCACCCAACTTTGTGGTACCAAGGATTGCCCAGTCGACAAGTCGGGAAGAATTTCCAAACCCGTATCAGCCGAGGTGATCTATCGGGATGGTGAAAATGGCCTGACGTTTTTCACCAGCAAAGCAGTACCCATGAATGGCAGCGGCAATACCTTTGTGA
Source organism: Desulfobulbales bacterium (assembly GCA_038204235.1). Lineage (GTDB taxonomy): Bacteria > Desulfobacterota > Desulfobulbia > Desulfobulbales > Desulfocapsaceae > Desulforhopalus_A. The sequence continues at coordinate 11,699 of JBBRDD010000143.1, read as the reverse complement.
AGTTGAACGATATCAGTGAACTGAAACAGACACAGGCCCAGTTGCGGCAGCTGTCCACTGATCTCGACGTTATCCCTACCCCCATCATGGAGATTGACACCAGGTTTACGATTACTTTCATGAATCCTGCGGGAGCAGCTGTAGCCGGACTGACGGTTGACGAGGTTGTCGGTAAGAAATGCTACGACCTGTTTAAAACCCCCCATTGCAAGACCGAAAAATGCGCCTGTGCACGGGCAATGAAAACTGATTCGGTGGTAACAGAACAAACCATTGCCAGGCCGCGGGATGGCGTCATTATACCTATTAAATACACCGGAGCTCCGATCAAGGATGCCAAAGGTAATATTACAGGTGCACTCGAATATATTCTCGATATGACCGAAGAAACAAAGCAGAAGCAGATGGCTGACGAGAAAATTGAAAATCTCAACACCCTGCCCACGCCCGTGCTGGCAATTGACACCGATTATACGATCACTTTCATAAACCCGGCAGGTGCCTCGGTGCTCGGTACTATGCCTGATGAGCTGATTGGCAAGAAATGCTACGATATGTTTAAAACCCCCCATTGCCGGACAGAAAAATGTGCCTGTGGCCGGGCGATGAGAACCGATTCCGTCGTGACCGAACAAACCATTGCCCGGCCTGCGGAAGGGGTTATTATTCCGATTAAGTACACCGGAGCACCGATTAAAGATGCCAAAGGTAATATTAAAGGTGCACTTGAGTTTGTGCTTGATATGACCGAGGAGAACAGGCAAAAACAAGCTGCGGATGAAAAAATTGAGAACCTCAACACCATCCCGACGCCGATCATGTCTATCGACACCGATTTCACCATCACCTTTATGAATCCGGCCGGGGCCGGGGTTGTTGGATCCACCCCCGATCAGGTGATAGGAAAGAAATGTTACGACCTGTTTAAAACCCCCCATTGCAAGACAGAGAAATGTGCCTGTGCCCGGGCCATGAAGACCGATTCGGTGGTGACTGAGACGACCATTGCCCGTCCTGCGGAAGGGGTGATCATCCCGATTAAATATACCGGCGCCCCGATCAAGGATGCCAAGGGCAATATCAAAGGGGCTCTTGAGTATGTCCTGGATATGACCGAAGAGGTGAAACAGAAACAGGCTGCGGATGAGAAGATTGAAAATCTCAACACCATCCCGACTCCGATCATGTCGATTGACACCGATTTTAATATTACCTTTATGAATCCGGCCGGGGCTGCGGTAGTTGGCTCGACGCCGGACCAGGTCATCGGTAAAAAATGTTTTGACCTGTTTAAAACCCCCCATTGCAAGACCGAGAAATGTGCCTGTGCCAGGGCGATGAAGACCGACTCCGTGGTAACAGAACATACCATAGCCCGGCCGGCGGAAGGGGTGATTATCCCGATTAAATATACCGGTTCACCGATCAAGGATGCCAAGGGTAATATTAAAGGCGCCCTTGAGTATATTCTGGATATGACTGAAGAGGCAAAGCAGAAACAGGCTGCGGATGAGAAGATAGAAAACCTCAATACTATCCCGACTCCGATCATGTCCATTGATACCGATTATACCGTCACGTTTATGAACCCTGCGGGTGCTGCAGCTGTAGGGTCGACTCCGGATCAGACGATTGGTAAGAAATGCTTTGATCTCTTTAAAACCGATCATTGTCGAACAGAGAAATGTGCCTGTAATCAGGCAATGCGCACCGACCGTGTTGTTCACGCTCAGGCAACTGCCCATCCAAACGGCAAGGACATGCCGATAAAATATACCGCCTCGCCGATAAAAGATGCCAAAGGCAATATTAAAGGCGCCCTGGAGTATATTACCGATGTGACCGCAGAAAAAGCAGTGGAAAAACTGATTAATGAAGCAGTCGAAGATGTCGATAGCCTGGTCAATGCATCCAAGCATCAGATGGTGCAGGCTGATCAGAAGGTCGACGAAATGAATACCTTGATCGATCAGGAAGCGAAACAGCTTCAGAAATCACTGAAGATGATCAAGGAGATGGTTGCCAATTCTTCAGAGATGTTGAATCTTTCCAACGAATCCAATCAGCTCGCCACTGATCTTTCCAGGGAGTCGGAGACAGGGAAGTCGGCCGGCAAGAATGCCGAACAAAAGCTGGTGGAAATCAATAGCACCATGCAGAAGAACAATGAGATGGTCAGTGGTCTGGTCAATAAACTGGAAAAGATCTCCGGTTTTGTCGATATCATCAAAGATATTGCTTCGAAGACCAACCTTCTTGCTTTTAACGCGGCAATTGAAGCAGCCAGGGCCGGCGATGCCGGACGAGGCTTTGCCGTCGTCGCCGATGAGGTGCGTAAGCTTGCTGAAAACAGCTCCAAATCGGCAATTGATATCTCTGATATTGTTAAACAGGTCGAAAAAGATTCGCTGCAGACCATCAATGCCATGCAGTCTGGAATGACTATGCTGGATGATGGCGGCAAGGTTATCAACACCGCGCTCGATTCGATGGAAACCATCTCCAGAGGGATAATGGTTATTTCCGGGGCAGTGAGTAATCTCAGCCAGAAGTCGAAAGATCTCTGTGCCGGCGGTCAGAATGTCATGACGGAGATTGAGAGTGTCACTGTTTCCGCCAAAGAAAACCAACAGTCTATCGCAGTCGTCAATCAATCGTTGACAGAGACTGTCGGTGCTCTTGATCGTTTGGTTCAATCGAACAAAAATCTGCAGGATGCGGTGCAGAATCTCTAATCCTCTATCATTCCCCGGACAGGCAGTGCCTGGTGTCCGGGGGCGAAAACGTGACTATGATTTTTGGTGATAAGATATTAACTCCGCGTCTCAGTTTGCGGCGGATTGTGGCGAGCGATCTGCCGTTTTTTGTGGGCTGGAGCAATAGTGAGACTGCCCATGGCAGATACCTCACCCCCGATTGCATCGACGAAACAAGAGGCCTTGCGAGCATAACCTCAGGGGCTTATTGGAATGATGAAAACCGGGTCTTTATTATTGAATTAAAAGATGAAGGACCTATCGGCACATTACATTACTGGCTTCGGTCGGAACAGAAAAGCTGCGCGGTTATGGCTCTGAAAATTTCCGAACCGGAAATGCGCAATAAGGGCTATGGTACCGAGGCCCAGAAGTATGCCATCATTCAGTTGTTTACCCGGATGAAAATGCAGAGGGTAGAGATGTATACCGATATTGACAATGTTCCACAACAGCGCTGCCTCAAAAAACTGGGGTTTCAGCTTGCCGATTCGTTACAGTATGATGACCACCGGGTACAACGGGTAGGTCATTTGTTTCGAATTGATGCCGCCTCCTTCGCCCAGACTCCCATTTATCACTATCATTATGAACAGTAAGGTTGGTTTTCTCGTAGATGATCGATATCTTGATCATGCGATCTCCCGGCATTCGCCGGAAAATCCTGAACGAATCCGAAAGCTGGGGGCAATTGTCAGAGAAAGGTATACGGACAAATGTCTGCCATGCCAGGCGAGGGTCGCAGAAGCCGCTGAGATCGAAGCCGTCCATTCATCCTTTTATCTGCAGCAGTTGCGCGAACACATTGTCCGGCCTGATCCCTATTCATACGATCGTGACACCTATCTGATGGAACACTCTTTCTATGTCGCCGAGCTTGCCGCGGGCGGCTGTCTCGAGCTTGCCGACCGGATTATGATGGGGGACATCGATTATGGTTTTGCCATGATCCGGCCTCCCGGTCATCATGCGGAACCGGGACGGGGGATGGGTTTTTGTGTCTTCAATAATGTCAGTATCACCGCACAGTATCTGCGTCGCAAATATTCATTGAACCGTATTCTTATTCTCGATTTTGATGCCCATCATGGCAACGGTACGCAGGACGTCTTTTATGACACCGATGAGGTTCTGTTTATCTCTGTGCACCAGCGGGGGATTTTTCCGTTTTCCGGAGAAACAACCGAACTTGGTTCCGGCAAAGGTGAGGGGTATACCATTAATATTCCGGTATTCCCCCAATTCGGCGATACAGAGTATACCTTTCTGCTCGGCCGCATCCTGCAGAGCGTGGTCGAGCAGTACCTGCCGCAGATCATTCTTGTTTCCGCCGGCTATGACGCGCATCAGGATGAGACTCTCAGTGGTACTCTGCTCACCACGGAATGGTATGGTTTGATTACCAGGATGCTGAAACAGTATGCCCATGATGCCTGTGGTGACCGGCTTTTTATGGTTCTTGAAGGGGGGTATAATCCGGTATCCCTGGAAGCATCGGTTTTGGCGACTTTCGATAGCCTTTTGCAGCCGAGGCAGGACAAAATAGGGGTATTTTTTTCAGAACGTGCCAATCAGTTACTCAAAAATCATCCCCTGCGTAATTATTGGACTTTACAGTAAGGTGCTAAAATGACGGAAAAACATATCGATGAGAGTGCGCTGCAGACGATTTTCCATGCGTGTCGTCAATGCGGTACCTGTTGCAGAAAGTACCGTAAGATCGTGCTGCAGGCGGATGAGGTTGATTTTATCAAGAAGATGGGAGGGCATGTCGGGGTCAATGTCAGCATGCAGGATATCCGGGAGGAAGGCCTGGAGCAGGCGACTCTCAAGGCAAAGAGCAGTGGCAAGGTGTATATGATTCATCCCGATGACAAGGGATGTATCTTCCTAGAGCACCGCAATGACAAGTACTATTGCAAGCTGTATCATTACCGCCCGAAAACCTGCCGGGGGTTTCGCTGCAACCTGGCAGACGATAGTTTTCTGCACCTCTTTGGCGGAGACGGCGCTATACATTTGCTCGGACAGGATAGCTTTGGCCTGCCATTGAAGTGAACCATAAAATTCCTCAGGATTTTCAAGCGTTTCGATTGGCTTAAGGCTCTGAGCAATTTCTGCAATAAATTTGTTTCCTCATTTTCGGTAATCTCTTATAGTCTTAGCAAGACAGGTTCGACGATTTTCGAACCAGGTTCTGTATCTTCTTGCGGGATGTCTGCAACTGGGGGCATCCTGGCAAATTGCCAACATTTTCCTCTTCATCTGATATGCTTCATGGCGCATAAGTATCCAAAAGATCTGGTATTTGAACTGCTGGCCCTCTGGCGGCTTGGTAATCCTGCTCTTGACAGTGGGGGAGCCGGTTATAAAAGACTGCCGGATTTTTCGGTACTGGAAGAGCTGGTTTCTACCTGCTATCAGGTCAGCCAGATGCAGGAGGAAGCACGTGGTCTGCGCTTCAGGATTATGCTGTGCGAGCCGGAAGATGTTGATGCTGATGGTTGCGGCGAATCCAAGGGGCTGTTTACCTTGGTCTTTTCCAAACCCAGACCGTACAACGAATACGAACTGTTAAAGCTGGGTCCTTCGACGGATTATAATAATTCGCTTATCGGCATACGCTACCGAATCTCCGAGGGCCTGCAGATCTGGGGCTTGATCCATTCGGGTTCCAAATGGATGCATGTTATTCACGGTGGCAGCAAACAGGCAACTCCTTTGCCGTCGGCTCTCGGGATCAACATCGTGGGATCAGGGCGCCTCATAGTCTGTCGCGGTCAGGATATTCTGGCCCAGTTGAGTGGTGGCAATATTATCGCCCCGGCAATGAATGTTTTTCAGTCGCAATGGGTGGCCAAAAGGTTCGGTCAGGTACGAACTGAGCTGGCCATGCTGCATGAACAAAACCAGGATTCGGCCCAAAATCAGTGGGCACAGATCGATCCGTTTTTCGTCCCCAGCCTTTATCTGCAGTTTTTTAAACATGTGATCAGCACCATGCGCCGTTCAGGTCATGGAGGCACGATTATCTCTTTCCCGGCCGGGATGGAGGGACTGGTTGCCCACGATAATCCTTATATAGATCTTAAATATCGTTTTGCCGAAGACGGAACTCGCAATCAGCTGCGCAAAATCGTCCTGCAGATCCTGGCGGTTCTGGCCAAAAATTGCGGCAGGCTCTATGGTCCTGACTATAATGCCGGATGGAAGGATTATGTCTCTCTGCAAACAGAAGAGATGGCCCAGCTAGATGAGCGAATTTTTAAGTACGCCCGTTTTATTGCCCGGTTGACCGGGGTGGATGGTGCTGTGGTTACCACCGAGGGGCTGGAATTAATTGGTTTTGGCGGTATCATTCAGGGCACCATGGAGATGGGTGGAAGTGTCGCCCTGGCCCTTGATCCCGAGGCCATCCGCCGTCAGGTTGAACTGGTTGAAAGCGTCGGTACACGGCACCGGTCACTCTATTATCTCTGCCATAAGCTCCGCGATGTTCTGGGCATCATTGTCTCGCAGGATGCCAAAGCCCGGGTCGTTACCTGGTCAAGAGATATGGTGACGTGCTGGGATGTGATCCCCATAGACTTCACCTAATTCTTATAGCCGCTGAATGCGCTGGTCATATCTAATCAAATAGATATCCGACAGGGTGAGAAATGCAGTTATGATCAGCGGACCGTAGATGATTCCAAGAATTCCATAGACGCTCAAGCCGCCGAGAATCGACAGAAATACCAGAAGCGTGTGCATTTTCACCTGGGTGCCGACCATTTTGGGTTTGACGATATACTCAAAGCTGCCCGAAAGAACGATGTAGATAATAAACAGAAAAAGACCTTCGTTGATCCGGCCGGTCAGCGCGAGAAATATTGCTGTTGGAATCATGACCAGTCCGATGCCGAAAATTGGCAGAAAGGCCAGAACTGCCATGACAGAACCCCACAGCAGGGGAGAGTTCAGATCTAAAATGGAAAACAGAATCCCGCCGAAAATCCCCTGAATCAAGCCGCAGATGCCATTTCCCTTGAGGATTGCATTGGCGATTTCATCAAATTTAGCGATCAGCAGATGGTTTTCATCCTCGGGGAGAGGAGAGATGCGGATCATATAGGCTATTAATTTTGGCTGGTCCATCAGCAGAAAGAAAATAACCAGGATCATGATAAAAAAGAGAAACAGAAACTGCAGGATATTTGCTGCCCAGCCGCTGGCCTGAGTATAGAGGAACAATCCACCGTTTTTCACGATATACGAAAAGGTATCGGTTACCTGGGTGGGGTTGAATTTAAAGCCCAGCTCCTTCAACTGTTGCTGGATTTGCAGAACATACGGACTTTCCTGCAGAAAAGTCTGCAGTTTCAGGACAACCCCACTGTCTTTTCCCCAGCTGATGAGATTGAGTGCTTCGTCGGTGAGGGCAAAAACGAAAAACACCAGAGGGATAAAAACAATGGCGATAATGAGCAAACAGGTGAGTGCTGAGGCGAGAGCATCCGGTATTTTGTTGCTGGCGAAAATATAAATCGGTCGAAACAAATTGGTCAACAGAAACGACAATACCAGAATCGACCACAATGGCCAGAGAATGCGGCCAAAGAAAAAAATCGAAATAATAAAGACCAGCAGAAAATACTTCATACTCGCCGGACTGGGTGGCTGGTTGTTAAACGGAAGTGCTGATGGGGCCTTGCTCATGGGTTAGTTTTGTTGCCAAGAAATAGTATGCGAATTACTGACTCTTAGTATCAGCAGCAGTAAGGAAGTTAGAAATTGGGTTGCAATAAAACCATGGGCTGAGGTATTCTGCTGCGCTACGGTAGCAGAGTGTTCCAGCCATTTGCCTCTCAGGTTTTAGCTGGAAACTATATATCCTTCGTCGGATTAAGCAAAGAAAAATTGGTGGTAGAACCGAGTCGTGTCAGGGAGAGTGGGATTATGTGGGAAGATCTTGAAGTTACAGTGGAAAAAGTGGCTGTGGATAAATTGAAGGAAAAACCTTCGGCCGACAAGCTTGGTTTTGGCGTTCATTTTACCGACCACATGTTCTTGATGAAGTGGGACCGGGAAAAGGGATGGCATGACAGCAAAATTTGCCCATATCATGATTTTACCCTGAACCCTGCGGCAATGGTTTTTCATTATGGCCAGGCAATATTTGAAGGCCTTAAAGCATATCGGGGCAAGGACGATCAGCTGTTTTTGTTTCGACCGAAAGACAATTTTGAGCGCATGAACAATTCTGCCCTGCGGATGTGCATGCCGCGCATCTCGGCGGGAGATATGGTCAAAATTCTTAAGGCCCTAATTTACCTGGAAAAAGACTGGGTGCCCAAAGCCGAAGGAGCAACGCTCTATATCCGGCCGACGATGATCGCAACCGAACCGACTCTCGGGGTGAAACCATCCGGTGTCTATTATTTCTATATTATCTTGTGTCCTGTCGGTGCCTATTATGCAGAAGGCTGCAATCCGACCAAAATTTATATAAGTGATGAGTATGTCCGGGCAGTCAAGGGTGGTGTCGGCAGCGTGAAAACCGGCGGGAATTATGCGGCCTCACTCTATATGTCGGAAATTGCCAAGAAAGCCGGCTGCACTCAGGTCTTGTGGCTGGACGCCTGCGAACATAAATACATCGAAGAAGTTGGAACCAGTAATATCTTTTTCAAAATAGGCGATCAACTGATAACTCCACCTCTGGAAGGATCGATCCTGGGCGGAATGACCAGGGACTCGGTTCTCAAACTCGCCGCAAACTGGGGTGTCGATGTTGTCGAGAGACAGATTTCCATTGATGAGGTCCTCGCCGCAAATGAAAGTGGACAATTGCAGGAAGTCTTCGGTACCGGGACTGCGGCGGTCATTTCCCCCGTCGGAGAGTTATTGTACAAAGACCGCACCCATGTGATCAACAACTGTCAGACAGGGGCGTTGTCGACTCGATTGCTGAACGAACTTCAGGCCATTCAAAAAGGGTATCAGGATGATCCATTTCGTTGGGTGGTCCGTGTAGCCTGATCGGAAAATATATGTAATTCGGCGATCTTATGTTACTACTGTCGGGTCGCCGATCCCCTCCTCTTTTTTTTGTCCATTACCCTTGATTTTTGAAATTCAAACCCTATATTCTTGCGCAGTTTGATATACCTGCCCCCCCAAAACGGGCAGAATATAAAGTTGGGATTCCATGAAAACACATAATCGATGGGCCCTTTTTTTTTGAACCATTTAAATAGTATTGTTAGGAGGAAGTAATGAAAATTCGTCCATTGAATGATCGTCTTTTGGTAAAGAGACTTGCTGAAGAAGAAAAAACCGCAGGTGGTATTATTATCCCGGACAGTGCCAAGGAAAAACCGGCAGAGGGAGAAGTTGTTGCAGTAGGACCCGGCAAATTAAATGATAAAGGTGAACGGGTTGCTCTGCAGGTTGTTGCTGGAGACCGCGTGCTTTTTTCCAAATATGGCGGCACTGACGTAAAGTTTGATGGAGAAGATTATCTGATCATGCGCGAAGACGATGTCCTTGGAGTTCTGGAGAAGTAAATCCTCAAGGAATTGTAGCGTAAGTTGTTTTTGTACATGGAAAATATATCTCGTAATAGAGTAGAACACGAAAAAGGGAGAACACAATAATGGCTGGAAAAGAATTAAAATATGGAGTGAAAGCCCGCGAGTCAATTCTTGCTGGTGTGAACATACTGGCTGACGCGGTAAAAGTAACTCTTGGTCCCAAAGGTCGTAATGTCCTGATCGAAAAATCTTATGGTGCACCCACCATTACCAAAGACGGTGTGACTGTCGCCAAAGAGATCGAGGTTAAGGATAAGTTTGAAAACATGGGTGCCCAGATGGTTAAGGAAGTTGCTTCCAAGACTTCCGATGTTGCCGGTGACGGTACCACAACCGCAACTGTTCTGGCCCAGGCTATATATCGTGAAGGTGTCAAGCTGGTAGCTGCCGGCGGCAATCCGATGGAAATCAAACGCGGTATCGACAAAGGTGTCGAGGTCGTGGTTGCGGAACTGGCCAAAATCGCTACCCCGACCAAAGAGCAGAAAGAGATCGCTCAGGTTGGAACTATCTCTGCCAATAGTGATGAGACCATCGGTAAAATCATTGCCGAGGCCATGGACAAGGTTGGTAAAGAGGGCGTTATTACGGTTGAAGAAGCAAAATCAATGGACACCAGTCTTGATGTCGTTGAAGGTATGCAGTTCGATCGCGGGTATCTTTCTCCCTATTTTGTCACCGATCCGGACCGTATGGAAGTCAGCATGGAAGATCCCTACATCCTCCTGGTAGAAAAGAAAGTGTCCAGCATGAAGGATCTTCTCCCGGTACTGGAATCTGTAGCCAAGATGGGTAAAGGGCTGTTCATTATTGCTGAAGACGTAGACGGTGAAGCTCTTGCCACTCTCGTTGTCAATAAATTGCGCGGTACCTTGAATGTAGCCGCAGTTAAGGCGCCCGGTTTTGGCGATCGTCGTAAAGCAATGCTCGAAGACATCGCTGTTCTCACCGGCGGCCAGGTTATTACCGAAGACCTCGGGATCAAGCTGGAGAACGTTACTGTCAATGATCTTGGTACATGCAAGCGTATCACCGTTGATAAAGACAACACGACCATCATCGATGGTGCTGGCGATAAAGAGAAGCTTGCCGCCCGCGTTAAGCAGATCCGTACCCAGATCGATGATACTACCTCCGACTACGATCGTGAGAAGCTCCAGGAGCGTCTTGCTAAGTTGATCGGCGGTGTTGCGGTTATCAATGTTGGTGCAGCTACCGAGATTGAAATGAAAGAGAAAAAAGCCCGGGTTGAAGATGCACTCAATGCTACCCGTGCCGCCGTTGAGGAAGGTGTTGTTCCCGGTGGCGGTGTTGCCTATATTCGTTGTCTACCAGCCTTGGCAGCGCTTGAATTGCCAGGTGAGCAGATAGCAGGTAAAAATATTCTTCTTCGCGCCCTTGAAGAGCCTATTCGTCAGATCGCCAACAATGCCGGTCGTGAAGGATCGGTAATTGTTGAGCATGTGAAGACCTTGAAGGGTGCAATGGGATTCAATGCAGCTACGGAGGAGTATGAAGACCTTATAGCTGCCGGTGTTATCGATCCTGCAAAAGTTACCAGAACCGCCCTGCAGAATGCGGCATCGGTTTCCGGTATGTTGCTGACCACCGAGTGTGTCATTGCCGAAGCTCCTGAAGAGCCAGGTGCAGGTGGTGGCGGAATGCCTCCAGGCATGGGCGGCATGGGTGGAATGGGCGGAATGGGCGGAATGATGTAAACGCTTTTCAGTCCACTTGCTTGATAGTAAAAAAAAGGCCCCTGAAAAGGGGCCTTTTTTTTTGTCTTGACTGCAAGCGATATCTGCTTGCAATCAAGTATGCGACCGCTGGCAAGAAGGCAGAGGATAAAATCCAGTGGAAGCGCCTATTTTTTTTGATTTCAAGACTTCTGGTTTTTGCCAGGGTTTCAGGATGTAACGCTCGGTGAGAACGGAGTAGTGAGCACTTTGTGTCACTTGACTTTGCTCTCTTCAATTCTTAAAAAAGATAGTGATGCATGAACAGAAACACGACACTTGCCAATGTTTTTCCTAAGCCCGGCAAACAGATGAAAGCCGGGATTTTTTAATGCCCGTTGGGGGTGGTTTTTCAGATAATTATTTAAACACTGGAGGTGAACAGAATGAATACCCCAAGTAGTCACTGTCCCGGATTTGAATCTTTTAAAAACTTGAAATCGTTCATCTGTAAATGTAGCCATTGTGGAGCAGAAGTAGAAATATTTTCCGATGAGTTTGATCATGCGCACACCTGTAAAAAATGCAATAAGCCGCTGGATTTTAAACAGTGTACCTATGCAGGGGGCGCCTCTGATCCAACGCATAGTTGATCTTCAATGAATTATCTGTTCTGCTCAGTGAATGGGTTG
>JBBRDD010000142.1:0-12483 GCA_038204235.1 Desulfobulbales bacterium | reverse complement strand
TGGTCGATCATTTAATAAAAAAAGGTCCGAACAGTAGTGTCGAACCTTTTGCACATTATAATGGAGCGGGAAACGAGATTCGAACTCGCGACGTCAACCTTGGCAAGGTTGCACTCTACCACTGAGTTATTCCCGCTCAGTTTGTTCTTACGTGTCAAAACAGCGGTGTTTATACAAGGTCTGTAACTGTGTGTCAATTAAAAAATCAATTGAGTTAAGTGTTACATTGTAATTATTTTCTTCATAAAAGTCACGAAAAATAGAGATGGTTTTATCGGTTTAGAGTATATATTCTGATTGATTTTAATCAATGCTCATGAATTCCTTATGCTTAACCTCGTACTACGATATAGAAGGGAAGAGGTTTTTCTCTGTGGAAATCTTTATATTAAATCCCAACGCTTAGATGAAAATGGTAAAAATGACCAAATCAGAAACAATTGGACGAAAGGGTTCCATTGCCAGGAAAACTGCAGAGACGTCAATTGAAGTGCTGGTAGACCTGGATGGTTCAGGTAAGAATGATATCAGGACCGGAGTGGCATTTTTGGACCATATGCTTACTCTCTTCAGTGTACATGGGTTCTTTGATCTTTCAGTCAAGGCGAAGGGTGATACTGAAGTCGACGATCATCACACGGTGGAAGATATTGGTATTTGCCTGGGCCAGGCGATAGCCAGGGCGTTGGCCGATAAAGGTGGTATTGCCCGCTATGGCAGTTGTTACCTGCCGATGGATGAAACCTTAGTGCGGGTTGTCGTCGATATTTCTAATAGGCCGTTTCTGCATTACGATGCTGTGGTTACCGAGCAGAAACTCGGGACTTTTGATACAGCCCTCGCCAAGGAATTTTTCCGTGCGGTTTGCCAGCATGGGGGCCTCACCCTGCACATTGATCTTTTGCATGGTGAAAACGGGCATCATATTATTGAAGCTATATTCAAAGGATTTGGTCGGGCGATGCACAGTGCGACTACCAGGACTGCGGTCGAAGGCGCACTCTCTTCCAAAGGCTGTCTCTGATAACCTCATGATGAGAATTGGAATTGCATACTGTATTTACCTCAACCCCGGTAAACGGAAAATAAGCCGGGATAAGTACCTTGAGACAGATTATTATCTTGTCATAAAAGAAGAAAACAATCTGTAAGGTACTAATCTTTATTGAACCCGATATATTTAACCTTCAGGAGTTTTCGTGGCAAAATTAATTAAATCGTTTCTACTTTATTGTTGTACTGTCGTTCTGCTTTCGGCATGTTCGTCCCAATCAGCAAAAGACGATGGTCTTGAGGCTCGGGCACCCTTCGTGCCGCTTTCCTGCATCGCGGTATTGCCAGCCAGTAGTTCTGCCGATGTGGATGAAACAATCAGTTATGAAAAAGCCCAGACCCTTGAGGCTGGAGCGGCTTATGCCACCGAGGTAATGCAACGCGTGTTGCAGGGTAAGGCAAAGGTGCGTTTTGTGAGTTCGGAGCAATTGATGTCTCTTGTTCCGGATATTTCCGGCGGTATCTCTGGCACTGTAGCAGCGCTTGGTCAAAAAATAAACTGCGACGGTGTGCTGCTGACCACTGTCCGTCAGTACAGGCAGCGCCAGGGGACTGAGTATTCTGTTGATGCGCCGGCTGCGTTGGATTTTTCAATGGTATTACGACATTCTACCGACGGTAATATCCTCTGGTCTGCTGATTTCAGGGAAGAACAGCAATCTGTTATGGAAAATCTCTTCAGCTTTGGTAAAGCGAAGAGCAGGGGGTTTAAGTGGGTAACTGTCGAGCATCTGATGGAACAGGGACTTCAAGACCGGCTGGACAACTGTCCGTACCTGCAATAGCAGACCTGTTATTTTCTTTAAGAGCCCGCGGCATTGTGTTAAATCAAGCCGCGGGTTTTGTCATTTTCACGCCCAGTCTCTTCGACCTGCCAGAATTCCAACTGCACATCCATTATGAAAAACGGTTATAGATTGCCTGCCCAGCAGAACAGAAAAATCGGCCAGGCAATGCATGATTACACGATGTTTGCCGAAGGTGATCGGGTCCTGATAGCGGTTTCCGGAGGTGTCGACAGTTTAACGCTTGCCTGTGTGCTTAAAATATGGCAAAAAAAGGCGCCCATTCATTTTGATCTTACCGTGCAGTATATAGCACATGATTTCTGGAAAAGGCACGAAGGTGTCGCTGATCCGGGCGAGTCTATAACCAGGCAACTGCGCAAAGTATCGCTGGAAGTGCAGATTGCAGAAGAATGGCCGATCGACGATGCCGACCGAACCTGCTTTCTGTGCTCAAGAAACAGGAGAAGCCAGCTCTTTAATATAGCCCGAGAACAAGGATACAACAAAATTGCGCTGGGTCACCATAAAGACGATCTCATAGAAACCTTTATGCTGAATGCCATCTACAGCGGCAATATCTCGACAATGGTACCCAGGCAAGATTTATTTGGCGGTACCCTATCTATTGTCCGACCTATGGCATATCTTGATAAGAATGAAGTTGGTGTGATCGCTGCAGGTTTGCAGCTTGAAGTGGTGGACAGTCTGTGTCCGCTGGCAGCGGACACCAGGCGGGAAAAAGTGCGTACTCTCTTGCAGACGCTATACCAGGAAGAACCGGCGGCCAGGAATTCACTTTTTGCAGCGCTGGCAAATGTACGGAAAGATTATTTGTTATGAAGATTCATGGAGAATGTCTCCCCTGTTTGCTTCGGCAAACCCTGCGGACAGCCCGTCTAAGTCACTGCTCACATGACCTGCAGTTCCGTATTCTGCAAGAGGTTTCCCTGGTTATAGCCGGAATGGACCCGACGCAGAGTCCTCCGGCCAATGCGCTCTCTGTTTATCGAAAAATTGCCGAACTCACCGGCTGTGAGGATCCGTATTACCATAAAAAAAGAGCGAGCAATCAGCAGGCTCTACAGATTGTCCCAGGCCTGCGCCAGGAGATTCAGGGCACGGAACAGGAGCTTCTATCGGCGGTACGTTTTGCGATCGCAGGCAATATTATCGACTATGGCGCCTTCGAGACCTTTGATATTGACGCGGCGCTGGCACGCAGCCGCTCGGCGAACCTGGCGGTCGACCATTTTGCTGCATTCTCGGATACGCTGAATCGAATGACTAAAGCAAGCACAATCCTCTATCTTACCGATAACTGTGGAGAGATCGTCTATGACGCACTGCTGGTCGAATATCTGCAGCGACGCGGTTTTAACCTGATTATTGCGGTAAAAGAGGGGCCAATCATTAATGACGCTCTGGTTGAAGATGCCCTGGAAGCAGGGTTGGACAAATATGGGCGGATCATTACCAATGGCGGTAGATATCCCGGTACCGAGCTTACCAAATGTTCCCCGCAGTTTTTGGAAGATTTTAAGGCGGCAGACCTGGTGATAGCCAAAGGACAGGGCAATTTTGAGAGTTTATCCGAGGTGGATCGGGACATCTTTTTTTTCCTGACCGTCAAGTGCGTGGTTGCCGCGCAACACCTGGCGGAACTTTCTGGTGTCGAGCCGGAAAAGTTGCCGGGCAAAGGCGAGATGGCCGTCTATTATTCCGGAAAGAACGTATCTGTTCACCGGAAAACCGCCAAATCCTGAATAACCTCCGCACTGTAAGCGTTTATCAGTGCCGGAGATGCGCGGATGAGGTCTTTAAGCTGTACGAGAGTTACGCTTAAAGGCCGAAGACAAAACAGATTCGGTTCTGGTGAAAGCTTACGAAAGAACAACTGAACAGGTGGAGTGAATGAAAACACGTATTAAAAATATTCTACGGGAAAAGCCGGTGGGGCAGCCTGTCGCTTTTGCCGGCTGGGTACGGACCAAAAGAGATACTGGAAGCTTTTCGTTTATTGAGATAAATGACGGTTCGTGTCTGGCCAATTTGCAGATACTCGCCGATGAAAAGCTGAGTAATTACGCTGCGGATATCAAACAGTTATCGACCGGTTCAAGTGTTATGGTCGAAGGCGTTCTGCAAGAATCACCCGCCAAAGGGCAAGAGGTTGAGGTACATGCCAGCCGGCTCACCGTGATCGGCACAGCTGACCCGGAAACCTATCCTCTTCAGAAAAAGCGGCATTCTTTTGAATTTCTGCGTGAACTTGCACATCTGAGACCAAGAACCAATGCCCTGGGGGCGGTAAGTCGTGTTCGCTCGCGGCTTGGCTATGCCGTGCATCAATTTTTCCAGGAGCGGGATTTTGTCCAGGTGCATACCCCCATCATCACGACCAGCGACTGCGAAGGAGCCGGCGAAATGTTTATGGTCACCACCGGACAGGAAAAGACCAAGGCAGAACACTTCTTCGGCCGATCGGCGGGACTTACCGTCAGTGGCCAGCTACAGGCTGAAGTCTATGCTCTGGCGCTGGGCGATGTATACACCTTTGGGCCTACTTTCAGGGCGGAAAATTCCAACACCTCACGACATCTGTCCGAGTTCTGGATGGTTGAGCCGGAAATGGCCTTTTGCGACCTGCAGGGCAATATGGCGATTGCGGTCGAGTTGCTCAAATACCTGTTAAATGATGCCATGACCAACTGCCCCGAAGACATGCAGCTGTTTGATAAATTTATCGAAAAAGGGCTGTTGCAGAAACTAGGGGGAGTCGTCGATAAAGAGTTTGCTCATATTACGTATACAGAGGCGGTGGAGAGGTTGCAAAAGGCAAAAAAAGATTTTGCCTACCCGGTGAGTTGGGGTCTTGATCTGCAATCCGAACATGAACGGTATCTGTCGGAAGAGGTCTTTCAATGCCCCCTTACCGTAACCGACTATCCGGCGTCGATCAAGCCCTTCTATATGCGGGTCAACGATGACGAGAAAACGGTGGCGGCGATGGATATTCTGGTGCCGGGAATCGGCGAGATCGTCGGCGGCAGTCAACGCGAAGAACGCTACGATGTCCTCAAGGCCCGGATGATCGAGGCGGGGATCGAACTCGCCGACTACGCCTGGTATATGGACCTTCGCCGATATGGCTCGGTGCCGCATTCGGGATTTGGCCTTGGCTTTGAGCGCCTGGTTCAGTTTGTCACCGGCATGGCCAATATTCGCGAGGTTATCGCTTTTCCAAGAACCCCAGGTTCTGCGCCCTGTTGATAACGTAGCCATCCTGAAATTTGATATTTTACGAATTCATCATGATTGATACTATTGTTTGGGAGAAGGCGGTTGAGTAAGGAGCCCGGGGTACAGAAGATGTTTGATGCCATTGCCGGTCGTTATGATCTGATGAACCGGGTGATGACTATGGGCCAGGATCAGAAATGGCGGCGATTTGTCGTTACAATGGCCGGTGATCCAGGTGCGGGGCTGACTCTTGATCTAGCCACCGGCACCGGCGACATCGGTGCCTTGATGACCGAAACCTACCCCAGAGCAAGAGTGGTGGGAGGGGATTTTTCCCTCAATATGCTGAAAGAAGCAAAAAAAAGGTTTGCCAAGAAACAACAGATAAGCTGGCAGGCATGCGATGCCAATATGCTGCCCTTTGGCGATGATATCTTTCAATCGGTGACCTTTGGGTATTTGCTCAGGAATGTGGATGATGCGCTGAGGGTCTTGCGAGAAGTGCGCAGGGTGCTCAAACCCGGAGGCAAGGTGGTCTGCTTGGATACCACACCGCCGGCTAAAAACATGCTCTCACCATTTGTGCGATTTTATCTGCAGTACGGGATACCAGTTTTGGGTAGATTCATTGCTCGCGACAAGGCGGCGTATGCGTATCTTACCGGATCAACAATGGATTTTTACACTGCGGAACAACTCGCGCAACTGTTCTCAGATGCTGGATTTAAACAGATAGGCTATAAGAAATTTATGTGTGGAACCATTGGAGTGCACTGGGGAGAAAAAACATGATTGAAAGATCGACCGTCGATCCTGCGGCTCTGCCCATCTATCCCTCTCTGGATACTCTTTTTACTTTTCTTATCAACAGTGTCCGGCAATACAGCACAAACGATGCCTACGTCTATAATGCAGGTGACGAAGAACACCGGGTCTCGTACAGCAAGCTGTTTGAAGACGTCCTCCTGCTTGCCAAGGCCTTTCGACGTCGAGGGGTGAGCCATGGCGACAAGGTCATGGTCCTGTCCGACAATCGTTATGCCTGGATTGTGACGGATCTGGCGCTGATGTCTTTTGGCGGAGTCAATGTTCCCAGGGGCTCTGATACCCCGACGCAGGAGCTTGAATTCATCGTCGAACATTCAGAGAGTTGTTATCTTGTGGCCGAAAACGAGAAGCTTCTTGAACGTCACGCTGATTTTATAACAAGTTGCCGGCGGTTACGCTCAATCTTTGTCATGGCAGGCCCGGCGACGCATACCCGGTTTAGCAATGTTTTCTCCTACAACGACCTGCTTGCCGATCGGCATTACACGCAAAAAGATATCGACCAGTTCCTGGCAGTGGGCGAGAAGATTATTCCCGAAGATTTGCTGACAATCATATATACCTCGGGGACGACCGGAACACCAAAAGGAGTCATGCTCTCCCATGCTAATATCATGCATAATGTGCGGGTAGTGCCGGAGGTCATTCAGTTGAGTGAAAAGGACAATTGGCTGTCTATTTTACCGAGTTGGCATATCTTTGAACGGACCGCAGAGTATGTTGCCCTGGCCAGGGGCACCACCCTTGTTTATTCATCGATCAAAACATTTTCGCAGGATCTGGAAAAATATAAACCAACCCTGGTGGCAACTGTCCCTCGAGTCTGGGAGTCCCTCTATGCAAAGGTACAGATGGCGGTAAAGAAAAAAGGGGCAATCTCCAACCATCTTTTTCAGGTGATGGTTTGGACCTCCTCTGCCTATCGGCGCAATAAGAGAAAGGCGCTTGGCAGAATGCCCGTCTTCGATTCGGGCGGGCGGATAGTCAAGTATGCCGCAAGAACCGTTGCGTCAGTGAAAATGGCGCTGCTGTTCCCCCTGTACAAGCTGGCCAATAAAAAACTGGCTATGGTCAGACAACGTTTTGGCGGCCGCCTGCGGCTGGCTATCAGTGGCGGCGGAACGCTCGCCACGCATCTGGAAGAGTGGATAGATGCTGTGGGCATACGTATTGTCAATGCATATGGTATGACTGAATGTTCACCAGCCATAGCCGGTCGAGGGGTTTCCTGCAGAACCTACGGTACCGTTGGTCCGCCCGTTCCCTGGACGGAACTTCGGGTGGTTTCAGAAGAAGGGAGCGTATTGCCGCCTGGTGAGGAGGGGACAATTGAGGTACGCGGTGCCCAGGTGACCAAAGGGTATTATCGAAATGAGGAAGAAAATCGAAAATCATTTACCCCGGACGGCTTTTTCAAGACCGGTGATCTTGGCAAGATGACGATTAACGGCGAGCTTATGATAACCGGTCGGGCGAAAGAGATAATTGTCCTGTCCAGCGGTGAAAATATTGACCCGACTAAAATAGAAAATGCCCTGACCATGTTCCCTTTTATCCAGGAAGCAATCCTGGTTGGGCATGACAAAAAAGCACTTGGTGCTCTTCTGGTCCCCAATATTGAGGAGTTGAAGGCGTATGTGGCGAAAAAAATGAGTGGGTTCAGGCAAGAGACCGCAGAATTACTAACCGATGTAAAGGTTCTCGATCATATTCGCAACGATATCAACCGGATTCTGCGCCCCAAGCAGGGATTTAAACCTTATGAAAAACTTCAGGGGATTATCTTTCTCGACAAGGAATTCAAGCTCGGGGAAGAACTGACCAATACCCTGAAAAAGAAAAGACACGTCATTGAAAAGAAATATCACCAGATAATCAATGATCTCCTGCACTAACAGCTTAATAGAACTCCCGATTTTTTGTGAAACGGCACGGTTTGCTTATTTTTTCTGTTCTGCTTCTACACAATTGTACGTAGGAAAATGACATTTTTGTTATTTAATGGGGAGATGCTTACAAGGTTGGCATCCAATGACATCTGCTCCATCAATGGTCAATGGATCAAAGACAGTCTCAACCTGAGATGTGAGAATGTTTCTTGAAATTGGTATATAAATTGCTTATGTAGTTTACTGACTGCAACGATTACATGCTTGGCAAAAGAGACTGAAATTGCAGGGTTGAGTAGTGAAGAGCTGTATACCTTGAGTAAATCTGCATTACTTTAGAAAAATTGTCACTCTGTTCAGTATTTCCTGGGTGGGTGAAAATCAAGACAACGAAGATTATTTTTAACAGTAATAATCTGGATAGAGCATTAAGGCGTTTACACCGCTCCAGAGGGTGCTGAAAAGCGAACCCGCAAGGGGCATTGAAAAAATCCCCGCTTATTTCCCCTTTAGCGGAGGAGAATTGAAGCGAACAACGGCAACGAAAACAGAGAAATAAAGATGGATAATGATACACTAATTATAATGAGTCTGCTTGCAACTGCCCTCTGCTGGTGGTTTGCAATTCACGTCAAAGAAGAAAGAAAAGTAATTAAACAAGGTAATAAAGACAGACAAGATGAGCTGAAACGGGCCGAAAGAGTGAAACGACTAACCAACAAATAAGAGACTGCTAACCGTTCACGGATTTAGGGGGCAACGTGGTCATAGGATATGGTATATGCACTTATGTACAAGCTGTGATTTAACGTTTGAAATTACTGTGCCGACGCCATTTATCTTGATGTTGCGGCCGCGTAGCGGTGCCCAGCAATGGATAGCCAGTGAAAAATATACCGTCATTCCCCGTGTACCTGTCTCTGAATTTACTGATACCTACGGCAACCTTTGCCAACGTTTAATAGCTCCCTCAGGTTCCTTTTCTATAAGCACTTGCGCCGAAGTAATCCTGGCCGACAATGTCGACCGGGCAGGAGATGCACCTTTTGTCGAGATTCACGATTTGCCCGATGATGTGCTTATTTACCTCCTTCCCAGTCGATACTGCGAGACAGAACATTTTGGTCAGATGGCTACTGCCATTACCGAGGGGCAACTTCTTGGTTACAATCAGGTTGCGGCTATTGAAGCCTGGGTGCGTAAAACTATCCGTTTTGAATCGCATGGGAATGACATCCCTGTCTCTGCGGTGGAGGTGAATTCCCGACAGTGGGGAGTCTGTCGTGACCTCTCCCACCTGGCGATAGCATTATGCCGCAGCCTGAGTATTCCCGCGCGAATGGTGGTGGGGTACCTCTATGGTCTGCAGCCTATGGATCTGCACGCCTGGTTCGAGGCATACCTTGATGGCCGGTGGTATACTTTCGACGCTACTCAGGCTGAATTGAAAGGCGGATATGTTGTTCTCGGTTATGGTCGTGATGCAGCTGATGTTGCTGTTTACAACCAGTTTGGGCCTGCGGTATACCCGACAACACAGAGTGTTCGAGTAGAGCGAGTAGATAATATGCAGTTGTAGATAGAGTGGAGAGTAAAGCGAAAAGAGTTTATCTCACTTCAACAAGGACAGGTTTGATGGAAACATTTAGGACATATGACCCTGAAGGCTTTTATGATGAGCTGATTGACGAAAACGGTATTCCCCGACCGGGTGTTGAGTTGCTGGTGAACAAGATCGAGTCCCTCCCGGAAGGAGATCTGGCCTTTCGCCAGAAAGCTGCTGAAGCTTTGCTCCTTAAAATGGGCATTACCTTTAATGTATATGGAAGGGATGAAGGGACTGAGAAAATTTTCCCCTTTGATCTGATCCCGCGAATAATTCCAAGCAATGACTGGGAAAAGATAGAAGCCGGCCTGAAGCAGCGTATTTTTGCCCTGAATGAATTCATTCAGGATATCTATAATGACAAAAAGATCCTGAAAGACAAGATTGTTCCTGAAGACCTGATTCTCAGCAGCCAGACATACCGAAAGGAATGTGAGGGATTCACTCCACCCCGAAAAATATGGTGTCATGTAACGGGTACCGACCTGGTGCGTGGCAGTGACGGGTGTTTTTATGTGTTGGAAGACAATCTGCGCTGTCCTTCCGGTGTCTCCTATGTACTGGAGAATCGTCAGGTTTTAAAACGTACCTTTCCTCAGGTGTTTGAGGAGTCCCGCGTGCGACAGGTAGATGATTATCCCGGCAAGCTGGTGGAGATGCTTGAATATCTGGCGCCCAATGAGATGCAGTCGCCAACCATTGGCGTACTCACTCCCGGCATTTACAACAGTGCCTATTTCGAGCACTCTTTTTTATCCCAACAGATGGGTGTGGAACTGGTCGAGGGGCGTGACCTGGTGGTGTCTGACGGATTTGTCCATATGCTGACCACCAAAGGACTCAAGCGTATTGACGTACTTTATCGGCGTATTGATGATGATTTTATCGACCCTGCGGTATTTCGCCCAGACTCCCTCCTCGGGGTTAAGGGCTTGATCGATGTGTACAAGAAAGGTCGGATTGCCATGGCCAATGCGCCGGGTACCGGCATCGCCGACGATAAGGTTATCTACGCCTATGTGCCTAAAATCATAAAGTATTACACCGGAGAAGAGGCCATTTTACCCAACGTGCCCACGTATATCTGCCGGGAAGATGAAGATCGTGCCTATGTTCTTAGCCACCTGGAAGAGCTGGTGGTTAAAGCCGCCAATGAGTCCGGCGGCTACGGAATGCTGATTGGACCGCATTCCACTGCCGCGGAACGGAAACAGTTTGCCGAATTGATTGTCGCCAGACCCCGTAATTATATAGCACAGCCGACCATATCGCTTTCGCGGGTACCCACTATTGTCGGCAATCGCATCGAGGGACGCCATGTGGATTTGCGACCCTACATCCTCTTTGGTAAGGAGATTTACGTGCAGCCGGGTGGACTGACTCGAGTGGCATTAAAGAAAGGATCGCTTGTAGTCAACTCATCCCAGGGCGGTGGAAGCAAAGATACTTGGGTTCTGTTGCCGAATCAATCATAGGAGGAAGGGAATGCTTAGTCGTGTCGCCAATTCAATTTACTGGATGTGCCGCTATATCGAACGGGCGGAAAATGTTGCTCGTTTTATCGGGGTTAATCTGAATCTGCTGCTGGACATGCCTTCGGAAAAGGATAAACACTGGTTGCCGCTGGTAATGACTACCGGGGATCAGGAATTGTTTGAAAAAAATGAAACTGACTATAACCAGGAGGCAGTTCTCTGGTTTCTTACCTTTGACCGGACATATCCTAATTCTATCCTGAGTTGTGTCGCTGCAGCCAGGGAAAACGCCCGCTCCATTCGTGAGATCATTTCTTCGGAAATGTGGGAGCATCTGAATCATTTCTATCTCGAGCTGGTCAAGGAAGATAGCATCAAGATGGCTTTGCAGGATCCCGACCGATTTTTCAACATTATTAAAATGCGCAGTCATCTGTTCACCGGGCTGCTGGATAGCACCATGAGTCATGGAGAGGCGTGGAATTTTGCCAGGATTGGCATGATGATCGAACGGGCGGATAAAACTTCACGAATCCTCGATGTGAAGTATTTCATGTTGCTCCCCCAGGCCGATTTAGTGAACACTCCCATCGATAATATTCAATGGATAGCAGTGCTCCGGTCGGCCAGTGCCTTTGAAATGTACCGGAAAGAATTCCATCAAATAATTCCTCGAAATGTGGCTAATTTTTTGATTTTTGATAAAAACTTTCCCCGCTCCATCTACCATTGCATCTCAAAAGCTCAAATTGGGCTGCACCGGATTGCGGGCACCCCGTTGGGCTCGGTCACCAATAACGCTGAAAAACAATTGGGCCGGCTAATGGCAGATCTTGAGTATACTGATATTGATGAGGTTATTGATTCCGGACTCCATGAGTTTCTCGACAGTTTACAGCGTCGACTCAATACGATGGGCGGCACAATCGGGACAACGTTTTTTAATATCAACCCCCCGGTTACCACAACGGCCAATGAGCAATCGCAGACAATTCTGCAATCCTGACCAAACCAGTCTTCGGGTAACTCTGTACATTGTTCAGCCGGGAAGGTGAACAATGTTCCAATAACTTTCTACTACAAGGAATAACGGTGGGAATCCATATCGCTATAAATCATAAGACATCCTATAATTACGATCGTGCCATCAATCTTGCCCCACAGATAGTCAGGCTTCGTCCGGCGCCTCATTGCCGGACTCCCATCCTCAGTTATTCGATGAAGGTGACGCCCAAAGAGCATTTCATCAACTGGCAGCAGGATCCTTTCAGCAATTATTTAGGGCGACTGGTCTTTCCGGAAAAAACAAGCAAGTTCGAAGTGGAGATTGATCTGATAGCGGATATGATCATTATTAATCCCTTCGATTATTTCCTGGAACCGGATGCGGAGGAATTCCCTTTTACCTACGAAAAAGATCTTAAAGAAGACTTAGTTCCCTATCTGGCAAGGGATAGGGAGGGGAAGAAGCTCAAAAAATACCTCAAAGAAATCGATTGTACTCCTCGGCGCACCATTGATTTTTTGGTGGCCTTGAACATGAAGCTGAGCAATGACATCAGGTACCTTATTCGTATGGAACCGAATGTGCAAAGCTGTAAACA
>JBBRDD010000141.1:0-12664 GCA_038204235.1 Desulfobulbales bacterium | reverse complement strand
GCTTCATGGTATTCTCCTTGGTTGGGTTTTGCTGGATACAAAACTATACCAAGAAATGCCATGAAGTTCAATTATTTCAATATGTTAAATAAAAATACTCCATTTTTCTGTTGGCGAAAGTCTTTTTGAAAAAGGCTCGACTGGCTGGAAAAATGATTTATGTAAAAAACCACATTAGAAAATTAATCTCAGTCTCATTTGTTGCACATCTGATTTTTCACTTATGTGTGGCTGGTTGGAATTTGCGACCAAAATTTAATATGTTTAGTGAAACAGTATGCTGATCAATGATATCAACTCAGCGAGAGGAAATGACTGAAAAGTATTTAATAGAGTGCGTTAAATAACATTAGGCATTGTTATGTGATCCGTTAGGTGCTTTTTTGCTTTTGTCCCTTTATATTTCGATCCTCAATCCCGCAAATGGTCCCGAGCCCAATTGCACATCATGTCAAGAATAGGATAGATGCTTCGCCCTTTTTCCGTGAGTGAATATTCAACTTTGGGAGGTACCTGCGCATAAACCTTACGGTGCACAAGCCCATCGGCCTCCAGTTCCCGCAGTTGCTGTGTTAACATTTTTCGAGTCGTATCGGAAAACTGTCTTTGCAGCTCAGAAAATCGCATTGTTTGCTGTGCTAGATGCCAAAGGATCGATGCTTTCCATTTCCCGCCGACTACTGCCAGGGTAACGTCGATACCGCACTTGTACTGCTTGTCCCGAAAAATAATCACGTCGCCTGTCACTGCATTTTGTTCCATTTCAATCTCTCATTTGCAATTGGCTTACCTGGCTTTAAGGTACCCGAAAAGGTACTACGTACCATAAAAGTACGTTATTGACTTAGCGTAACCTATGGCGCATTATAGCGCAAACGTGTTTAACAACAATACGTGTCTATTATCTACAAGTAAATAAGAGAGGAGATTGTATGAAAATATTGGCATTTAATGGCAGTCCCAATAAGAACGGCAATACCTGCCATGCGCTGCAAATGGTGACTGCTGAGTTGGAAAAAGAAGGGATTGAAACAGAAATTATTCATGTTGGCAACAAGGCTATTCGAGGCTGCCTGGCTTGTGGTCAATGTGCCAAAAAGCAGGACGAACAGTGTGTTCAGGTCGATGATCCGGTCAATGAGTGGATTCAGCTGATGAAAAATGCCGATGGTATCCTTTTCGGTTCACCTGTTCACTTTTCTGCCATCGCAGGAACCATGAAATCTTTTCTCGATCGTGCCTTTTACGTGACCGGCGTTAACGGTTCTATGCTGCGGCATAAGGTGGGTGCTTCAGTTGTCGCTGTACGGCGTTCCGGTGGCCTGCCTACTTTCAATCAACTCAATAATTTCATCTGTTACTCCGAGATGCTGATGCCGACATCCAATTACTGGAATGTCATCCATGGCACCAAGCCGGGAGAGGCGACCCAGGATCTGGAAGGTGCACAGATCATGCGAACGCTTGGCAAGAACATGGCGTGGTTGATGAAATTGGTTGAAAACGGCAAGGGAGTGATCGCGCCGCCTGAAAAAGAAGACAAAGTCTGGATGCATTTTATCCGCTGATGGCCGAGAAGAATTAGAAAGAGGCCACCACTTGGCTTGGACTCAAGGCCGGAGTGAATCCACCGCTAAATTTGCCAGAAGCACAACATCCCGGAAAAAACAGAACTGGACTCGGCCCCCGCAAACGCTTCCCTATGGATGCGTTTGCGGGGGCCGTGCCCTCATTCCATTTGAACCAAGAAAGGGAAAGGAAAGTATGAAATATACCCATCCGGTTTTCAGGCCGCCGTTTGAGGCAAATTCTCTCTTACTGCAGGTGACGGTCGGTTGTAGTCATAACAAATGTACGTTCTGCAGCATGTATAAGGCTGTTCGTTTTCAAGCGGAACAGATGGATCAAATTGAAAGCGATCTACTGGAAGCGAGACGACACTATGCAGAGGTGAAGCGAGTCTTTCTTGTCAATGGCGATCCATTTTGTCTCAGCGCCAAACGTCTGACTGAAATAGCGGACAAGGTCACTGCAATCCTGCCGGAGGTTGAGACCATCGCCATGTATGCATCAATACAGAACATTGCCGGCAAAACAGATGAGGAACTGGAAGCGTTGCGGGGCCGCAAGGTAAATGATCTCAACATCGGTTTGGAATCTGGCCTCCCTGAAGTTGTGCGCGACCTCAATAAAGGCTTCACCATTGACGAAGCGAAACGCCAGTTGGTGCGTCTGAAGGCTGCCGGTTTCGACTTCAGCCTGAACATTATCATTGGCGCCGGAGGAAGTCAAAAATACCGGGAAAATGCTATTGAATCTGCAAAGATTCTCAATGAGATTAAACCGCATCTTCTCTTCGTGGCAACACTTCACCTGGAGGAAGACAGTGCTCTGGCGAGGCAGCTTGCCCATGGGCTGTTTCAAGAAAATACACTGAGAGAAAACATACAAGAGGAACTCCTTTTTCTCCAACATCTGCACCTTGAAAACACCCGCTTTTTTGGACTGCACCCATCAAATACTATTCGTCTTGATGGCCAACTACCTGCGGACAAAGAAGCAATGGTAGAGGAACTGGCGTACGGTCTTGCTTCTATCGACGCAAAGGACCTTGATACAGAAAATACCAGATTGGTCAAAGGTCATGAGGGAGCGGTTTTGCTTAGTAATGGGGGAGGTACAGGACGTGGTAAAGCCGGTTGAACATGGCAAAAAAACGATTGCTTCGCCGGTGCAGCATCGCCTTTGATGCAGCGATTCGAACATATCAGCAACAAAGTTACATTATATAGTTTTCAACCAGTCGACTATTCCTTTTTTCTTTTCTACCGAAAAATCCTTATGCACCTGTTCATGCAACCATTGAAGCGACTTGGCCCTTAACTGGTTTCGCATTAACTCTTCTGCTTCCTGTATAACTACCTTTATAAGACAGGGACATTTGTCGGTGAAGACACTTGGGTCATCCACAAATATGTTTTTTTTTCTAATTTCCACACATTGAAACAAAAAAGAAGGGCCTTCGATTGCTTCTATAATATCCCAAAAGGATAGAGCGTCAGCGCTTTTGGCTAACTGGTACCCTCCCTTGACGCCAGCAATTGACCGGACTATCCCGGCTTTTCGCAACTTAGCGAAAATTTTTGAAAGATACGTTTCAGTAATTCCATTCAATTCGGCTATCTGCTTGATTCCGATGGTTTTATGTTCGGGTAGATCCACCATATAGAAAAGTGAATGAAACGCATATTCAACGCCTATACTGTATTGCATCTCTGATCTCCTTTGATGATTTCAAAATCGCGTATTAGACTCTTTTATCAAAAAAATGTCTTGACTATTATTTCCATTCCGCATTAAAGTTATCATGGATAACATATATCCATAATAGATTTAATAAAACAAAAGGAGATGAGATATGCTCACAGACAAATTCTTGGATGTAATTAGTCACGAAGGTGTTGTTGCCATAGTTTCTAGCGCTGACAATGAAGCTCATGTTGTAAATACTTGGAATACCTATCTTCACATCACAGATGATGAAAGGATACTGCTTCCTGCATGGGCAATGAGGAAAACCGAAGAGAAAGTAAGCAAGAATAACAATGTATTGCTCACTGTCGGGTCAAAAGAGGTAGAAGGTAAAATGGGACCTGGAACTGGTTTTCTTGTAAAAGGGTCAGCGAGATTCATCGCATCAGGTCCAGAGTGGGATATGATGAAAGAAAAATATTCCTTTTTGACACGGGTACTTGAAGTCACCGTGGAGTCAATAAAGCAAACGGTTTAGCGTACATTGATATCGGCAGAAGGGTGAGAGGTGCTCAGTTTTCACTTGCTTGAGCGGAGACTTCGTCCAGGATGATATCTATCAGGAAAGCAGTAGCCGTATTCTTTTTCTTCCTTTTTCCGGCAGGATTTGCATGGTGCGGATGCTGCTATCATTGAGGCGGTCGGAAATTATCTGTGCTTCCTGGGATCGAAACTGCGTCGAATGGCGGCCCCTTACCTTGAGGAAGAAAGACCCACTGCTATTCGGCATGTCCTGTGGCAGTGGTTGCAGATCAACGACGATGGCTTCACCATCATAAGAGAGCCTGCCTAAATAGAAGATGGCCGCCTGACGCCAGCAGGTATCAAAATTTTCGGCCAGAATGCGCTCAGGGTCGGCTGTTTCGGCAAGGAGCATTTCCGCCCATCCATCAACTATGTCGCTGCTACGTGCTGGATCAGGATGCAGCAGATTGCCCCAATGCAGAGGCAGAATTGGTCCCGAAAAATCCCAATCCGGCAGACTGGCCGATACATTCCATGGGACAGGTGCAAGTCCTCGTTCCAAAAGACCCACGCCGCACTCCCAGGTGATCTTTTCATGAAGCGGAGGAGCAAAACGTCGTGCCCGGGAAAAGCGGGTTATCACGTAACGAATGCCGTATTCGTGCAGGATTGCCTGCATCGATTCTTTGTCGTTGCCGAAACTGTGGTTGAGAGCCGGAGGGAAAAAAAGACGAGGAAACTCTGCAAATCCGTTTTGTTCGAGAATGTTCCCAAAGGCCTCAAGATGAGCCGCGATCACCTGTCTTGCTCGCATCTTGCCTTGGCAGTCATGGAATTCAGAGCGCTCCATCTTGCCCTCATGCCAGAATTCATGACAAAGCGCGTGAAATCCCAATTCCAGGGAGCCTCGCTGGTGGCGCAGATATTCTGCCGCTTCTTCAAGCCACGGTCCCTGATTCTTCTGATTATTCCAGTGATTGCCCATCCAGGTGGCGCCCATTACAACCCGCAGGGAGTCGTTTCGGTCCCATTCACCGAGCACCATTCCTAGGCCAATACGTACACCAAGTCCGTCGGCCAGCCGGACAAGGGCCTGGTAATCCGCCAGACAGTGGCGCCTGGGAAAAGCGTTACGATACGGCTGCTGCGCGGCTGATCCATCTTCTCCCTGCCACCAGCCGACATCCTCAATAACCGGAAAAATCGGCATAGGTAAAAAGACTTCGATATTTTTATAGCTTACATGATTCATCTTCTGCCTCATAAACTGATCCATCGCCTGATTGCCGGGCCGTCCCGGCGCGATCGTTCGAGATCAATGCTTTTCCAGGTATCGTATTCAAGAGATTCGCTTCGGGGATCCCAGCCGTGCGGCTTTCGTGAAAAAACATGCCAGTCAAGTGGTTCCAGCCCAGCTCCCCATTGGCGTTTAAACCGACAGGTGGGAGCATCGGGAGAGGATCGACCAAAATCAAACCACCTGCAGTGATGATTGACCGCATATTCGAGCATGGACCAGTAAAGCAGCATATTCGGGCAGGATGGCCGGAAACTCGGCAGAGATGAAGCCCAGGGATTATAAAGGGTCTCATTATGCAGCAAAACGAGAGCCGCTGCCGCAGGTTTGCCATGCAAAGAGACGACAATGATTTCGGTTGAAAGAGATTTGCTGCCGAAAAGGCTCTGAAAGAGTGCAGGCGTATGAACGGGTGAACCCAGATCGCGCATATTTTCCGAGAAAACTGCATAAAAATCCGCCAGGAGCGCAACGCCACCAGCCTCGGCTCTGCAAACACATCGTCGAGCCTTGCGGATCTGATTGCGAACTTTTGCGGAAAGCTCCGACCAGAGTGCATCCTCTGATGTTGGAAGCGGTCGAAGCAGGCCCGTCTTGAAATTATGGGATGTACAGCACCATGTACTGACACTCTTTTGCTGCTGAAAAAAGGCTTGTAACACTCCATCTTGACGTAGCTCAAGATGGTCTGCGCCAAGTTTGTCGGCGAGTTCCAGCGCGGCCACGAGCAGTCGACGACTGCTCTCCCAATCGTCTGCCAGTATGCCCGCCGCATCGGTGTAGGGCAGCGAAATCAACCGCTTCTTCTTGCTGGGCGGGTCAAACAGAATGAGGGGAAGGATGCCGCTGATTCGGTTTATCTGCGGATTAATTGCGGCCAGCCGGAAGATTGGCAGGGCGTAGGTTGTCGCAAGGCTTTCTCCCCAGTCGTAAAGATGGGAATATTTCGCCGCAACATTTTCAGCTGCGTATTGATCCCATTGTTTTTTGGGGAGATTTTCTAAGATGTCGATCATGTTTGCAATCTTTTACCGAGAAAACACAGTAAGTTATATATCATTATAGAAAAAAGCGATAAGGGGGCTTTTTCCTATAAGAACAACATATTGGTAATATTTATCATTTCAACTATATTCCTTGGCAACCGATCAGCATAGAAAATCTATTTTATAGAAATATATATTATGTACCTGTCTACCGAACAACGCACCTTTGCAAACCTTAGCCGACCTCTGCATAGACACAAGGTAAGGTCTCTTTTAGAAAAGGGCAGTGGCGAATTCAATGAGGACGTCCTGCTTGAGGAAGGTGATCTCCTCGGCGTCTTTGATGGGGCGACGAGCCTCGATAAGCGCCGTTTTCAAGGGGGCCTGACCGGTGGTTTACTTGCGGCAAGGACCGCTGCAGGGTCTTTTCGGGGTAATCGAACCTCCCTTGACCAACTGGCCAAAGAGGCGAATCGAAATATTCAAAGAGCACAGATAGAGCAAGGTATCGGTCTTGACGAACGGCATAAACTCTGGTCCACCAGCCTTGCGGTCGTTCATCTGGCTGGAAATCGGCTTGAATATTGCCAGACGGGTGATGCCCTCATTCTCTTTGTGCTGAAAGACGGCAGCTACAAAATTATTACTCCGGATATCGACATCGACCGGGAAACCCTGCAGTTATGGCAGGAGATGCAGGTGTCACCAGATGCCCGTATTCATGAGGTTCTCGCCGAACAGATTAACAAAGTACGCTGTGAAATGAACGTCAGTTACGGTGTCTTGAACGGCGAACCCGAGGCCCTGGGTTTTATCCGCCACGGCTATGAAAACCTGACCGATGTCAGCGACATCCTGCTCTTCACTGATGGGTTGCATCTCCCCCGGGAGAATCCACTGGAAGAACATGACTGGCAATTCTTTGTCGAACTCTATCGCCAGGGGGGGCTTCAGGCTGTCCGTGACCATGTCCGGCATCTACAAAATCAGGATCTGGATTGCCGAAAATACCCTCGTTTCAAGATTCACGATGACATCGCCGCAGTGGCAATCAGCTGCTGAGCACTTTTTCATAGGCCAGCTTAATTTTCCTGAAAACCGCTTCCCAACCGAATTGAGAAGTTATCTCCTGAATATGCTTTTGATCAGGGGAGGGGGATACCAGCACCCGGGCCACCATCGAGTTTATTGCTTCTCCCAGACGCTTCTCGATAAGAGGCAGGTCTTCAGGTTCGGGACGATCTATCTGTTTCATGTCCGGCAGTTTTATGAATTGGACAAGATCAGTATCTGCGTCACCAAGCAGTTCCCTGCAGCCGGGCAGATCGGTAGTCAGGATTCGACACCCGGAGGCAAGTGCTTCGAGCAGCACAAGCGGCAACCCTTCATAAAAAGACGGCAGAATAAAAACATGACAGCTTCTCATCAATCGAGCCAGTTCCTGCTGGCTTATCCGGCCGTGAATAGTTACTAAAGCACCTGCTTTTGCCGCCAGTTCCAGGCAGTATTGTTCCTCTTCCCCGGTTCCGGACCCTGCAAGATGGAGATGCACTCCCGCTCCACTCAAGGATTGCATGGTTTGCAACAGCACATCAACCCCTTTGGCGAAACTGAGCTTGCCGGCATAGAGCATCTGTACTTCAGGCGATGTGTCCTTTTGTCGGAGGGTGAAAAGAGTTTCGTCATAACCACCGCCAAGGATATCGATGCGGTGGGAGGCGATGGCATAGAGCTGGTTGATTTTGTCTGCCTGATCACCACTCAGGGCAAGCACCCGGTCAATCTTTTGGCATTGAGGCAGGACCCGGTCTTTGAGATGCGGACACTGCATAAACTGGCGTAGATCGGTAGAGTGGCAGGATGTCACCATGGGAATGGTGGGCATGAGTTTTCGGGCAACTGCGCTTACCAGCCAGAGATGGTGGCTGTGAATGATATCGGGAGAAAAATCAGCAACCGCCTGTTCGATAACCTCACCAAATACCTGCTCATAGGTATTAATTTGACCAGGTGAAAGAGTTCCGAAGGTAGAGCTTGGGTAGGGCATGACGTCGCTCATGCCTGGAATAGTGTAATCCAGCAGTCCCTGGTCGAAGTGAACAAAACGGCAGGACTGCGTCTTGATGCAATCAAGTTGCGGCAGTCTGTTGCCGGAGATTCCCGCTACAAGAAAATTCTGATGGCCGTCAGCCGTTGCCTGGCGAATAATATTTTGCAGGTAAAAACCGCTGCCGGTACTTTCCGGGTGTTGACTGATGAGATGGAGAATCTTCATAGGTATATAATGATTTCTCCTCAATTAAGAAACACGGCAGAGTTGCCTGTCAGCCATTTCATATACCCGGTCGGCAACCCGCTGCACCTGATCCTGATAGTGTGAAACTATCAGCAGCGTACAATTCTCTCGCAATTCGATGAGAAGTTCCTCAATTTTCGCGCAGGCCTTGTCATCAAGTGACGAGGTCGGCTCATCGAGAAGAATGATCTCCGGGTCGGATATCAGCGCCCTAGCAATGCACAAACGTTGCTGCTGTCCACCGGAGAGATTGCGGGAATCACTGTTCATGCGATCCTTTACCTCGTCGAACAGGTGAACTTTCCTGAGCATTGTCTCAACCTTCTCCGCCACTTCTCTTTTCTTCAGTCCACCCTGGAGGATGAAGGGAAAAGCAATATTTTTATACACTGTCATTGGCAGTGGATTCGGTGTTTGAAAAACCATCCCAACAGAACGCCGCAATGTGGCTACCGAAAGTTTCCTGCTGTAAATATCGATTATCCCCTCGGAAAATCGGATCATTACCCGGCCTTTACATTCACCACCACCGTTTTCTTCCCATAACCGATTAAAAATTGAGAGAAATGTCGATTTGCCTGTCCCCGAAGGACCAGTTACCGCAATAATACTGTTCTCCGGCAAGGTGAGATTGATATCCTCTAAAACTGCCTTGTTCTTGTACGAAAAGCACACGTTTTCGGCAAATATTTTTGTCCTGTCTTTCACTCGATTACTCTCTTCTGAGCCGCCAGGAAATGGCCTGCTCGATAAAAAAAGCGCTGACAAACAGGACCGCGCAGACCG
This sequence comes from Desulfobulbales bacterium, assembly GCA_038204235.1. Classification (GTDB taxonomy): domain Bacteria; phylum Desulfobacterota; class Desulfobulbia; order Desulfobulbales; family Desulfocapsaceae; genus Desulforhopalus_A. The sequence continues at coordinate 3,522 of JBBRDD010000141.1, read as the reverse complement.
TCAGGAGAAGGATGGCAGCCCCAAAGCCCATCTGCAACTCTTGAGGATTTGTATATTGCGATGAAATATAATAGATGTAGAACGGCAGCGCCTCAAACTGTTCCAATAACGATCGCGGCAATCCGGCCGAAGCGACCACGCCTGTCAACATGATCACCGCCGTATCCTCCGCCGCCCGCCCGATAGCGAGGATGACTCCGCCAAGGATGTCGGGGAGCCTGGCCGGCAACAGCACGTAGCGAATATTTTGCAGGGGTGTTGCTCCGAGCGCTGGTGCAGTGAGTCGCAGGGACGGTGCGACGGATTCCAGGGCCATCTGAGTACTCCGGATAAGATAGGGCAGGATTAAAAAACACATGGCCAATGCCGATATCAGCAGACACGGTCCCAGGCGACCGGGAAAAAACCGGTGCAGGATAACAGTCAGCGAGAAACCGGCAAGCCCGATAACAATGGATGGCAGTCCGGCAAGGATATCAAAAAGCACAGTCAGCAGTTGCCGTGACCAGCCACGACAATATTCCGCCATATAAATTCCGGCAGCAAGACCAATCGGCACCGCAAAACCAACTGCGAGCAGCACCAGAGCAAAGGTACCCATAACGGCGGGAAACAGCCCATTGAAAACCTGCCGTTTTAAAAGCAGGGCGTCGATCGGAGAAATCCTGCCAAAGAGTAACTCGGTACCAATAACTCCAGATCCGCGATACATGAGGTAACCCAGCATGAAAAAAAGTGACGACAGCAGCAAGACGACACTTCCCCAGGAAAAAACTACGATCACCTTTTCAATCAATCGTCTCATCCTGGCGGCCTCATCAGAGCACCGGTCAGATATCGCAAAAGCATCACTACAATCACTGAAAAAGTATACAGGACAAGACCGCAGGCGAAGATTGATTTAAATTCCATGCTGGCAAAGTCGGCGGCAAGAACCAGAGCGATATGCGCTGTCAGACTCCGCCCGGAATCAAAGACTCCCCGGGGTACGGCTATACTGTTTCCAGCCAGCATAAGGCTGATCAAAGTGTCGCCCATCGCCCTCCCAAAACCCATGATAATCCCGGCAATTACCGTCGGCCAGGCCTGCGGCAATTGCAGATACAGGAGCTTCTGCACCGGTTTGCCGCCCAGGGCATCGACGGCCAGACAATAGCTCTTGTCAACGTTACCAAGACCATTGACAAAAAAAACGATCATGGTGGGGGCGATGAGAAGTGCCAGAACCATTGAAGCGGTGAGAAGAGTAAAACCCGAACCCCCGGCAAGCTGTTCCCGCATAAACGGCACAAGCAAAAATACGGCAACAAATCCATAAATGACGGTCGGTATTCCGGCCATGAATCTGACCATAACCAGCACAACTTTTCGTAGCCGTTGCGGAGCAAGGGTCGCAGCAATAAAAGCAGTGCCGAGACTTATCGGCAAACTCAAGCATAAAGCCAGAAGGGCGATGGCAAAGCTCCCGGCCATCATCGGATAAATGCCGTATATCTGTTGGCTGGGCCGCCATTCCTGGGTAAGAAGAACAAAAAACTGGCCGCTTGATAACAGCGGCCAGCCGAGATAAAGCATCATCCCAAAGACCGCGATGGTCAGGAAAGCGCAGCCAAACGCTGCCAGCCGGAAAATATGAACCGGGAACCCGGAACGAATATTCACTTCACCGCAACAAACCCTTTGTCTCTGGCAATCTGCTGGCCAGTCGGACTGAGGAGGAAATCGAGGAAGGCTTTGGCAAGGCCGGCGGGTTTGCCCTTGGTCAGGCTGAAAAGACCGCGGGCAACACCATAGGCACCACTTTTGACATTTTCAAGATTGGGCACTACCCCATCAAGAGCTACCGGAGCAACCGTCCCATCTATATGGCCAACCGAGACATAACCAATGCCATATGGATCTTGAGCAATTGCCGTCTTCATGGCCCCGTTGGAAACAACCACATTGGCTTTTTTGGCGACATCACCACTATGCAACGCCTTTTACCAGAACACTTCGCGTGTTCCGCTTGCGGCATCCCGATCATAAATATTAATCGCCCTATCTTCACCTCCGACCTCTTTCCAGTTAACAATCTTGCCGGAAAAGATATCCTGAAGCTGGGGTGCAGTAAGAGCTGTGACCGTGTTTTGCGGGTTAACTATCGCACCGACTCCGTCAATTGCCCACTTAACCATAGAGAGTTGGTAGGTGGAAATCTCTTCATCTGTCGCCTTATGTCCGGCATTGCCGATTTCGACCAACCCTTCTCCCACCTGTTTAATCCCCACACCTGTGCCACCACCTGCAATTGTTATACGAATATCAGGATTACTGGTCATGATGAGTTCCGCAGCCTTTTTCATCACCGGAATATGGGCGGTACCGCCGGCAATTTTGAGAATTCCCTTTTGCCCGACAAAAGCATCAAGGTCGCTCCCATGAGCAGCAGTTGTTAGCAGCAGGCACAATATACTGAAGGTAAAAATTTTACTTAGATTCTGCATAGTTTCTCCCAGAGAATAGGTGAATTAAAGTAGAGGCGGTCAACTTTTTACAAATCCACTGACTAGCATATGTTATGAGCCTTTTCCAATAGTTACTTCCTATCGATTGGCCATGGTCAATGGGCTCACTCAATAGGCCGTCACTCCAGGTGAATATCTTTACGCCATGGGACTACTCATTTTATGTTGGGGGTAACTCAGGATTCCTTGTTTACCCTCTGTTCTGGTAATCAAAGAGAGGTTGCAGTCAAAAATAGATAAAACCGCAGGCGCGAGCGCCTGCGGCAATCGAGATCAGGCAAAAGCGGGTACTGATTGGCGATGGGCAACTAAGTCATTAATCGAAAGAACAGGCATGTCGTGTTGTTCGGCGAACGCAACAATCTGCGGTAAGCGAGCCATGGTGCCATCCGCATTGGTCAGCTCGCAAAGGACGCCTGCCGGTTCGAGGCCAGCCAGAATCATCAGATCAACGGTACCTTCAGTGTGACCACCTCGCTTAAGAACGCCACCTGGCTGGGCGCGCAGGGGGAACACATGGCCTGGTTGCGAGAGATCGGAAGGGCATACATTTTTCTTGATAGCCGCTTTAATGGTTGTAACCCTGTCCTTGGCGGAAACGCCGGTTGTCACACCTTCTCGAGCCTCGATGCTCACAGTGAAGGCGGTTCCATATTTGCTGGTGTTTTCGCTGACCATCATCGGTAGCTTGAGCTGATTGACATGCTCATCAGTCAGGCAGAGACAGACTATGCCACTGCATTCACGGATGAGTAATGCCATCTGGTCGTTGGTGAGATGTTCCGCTGAGAAGATTACATCGCCTTCATTTTCACGATTTTCGTCGTCGACAAGAAGGACACCGTTGCCTTGCTGAAGAGCGGTTATGGCGCTTTCTATTCGTTGCTGGGGATTACCAAAGCGGGATAAAAGTGAACTGCCTGGGGTCTGATTCATGGTTGCCTCCTTAAGGCTCAGTGACCAGAATCAGGGCGTACGGGAATAAACCGACCCTCTGTCGGTTCTTGGGCTTCAG
>JBBRDD010000140.1:0-12861 GCA_038204235.1 Desulfobulbales bacterium | reverse complement strand
CAATCCATAAAGATCCCTTTGATCGCCTACTCGTCGCGCAGGCCACTGTCGAGGGCATAACGTTACTGACGGCCGATATACAGGTAGCCAAATATCCCGGTCCGATACAACGCGTCTAACAATGGCAGGGAAAAATAAACTACTGGGAGAGCATGCAAAACCCTCTCATATGTTTTGATTCAAAGAAGACCTTTTGATAGTGCCGTGTTGTCTTGCACCATGCCTGACAAATTTCCTAAAGTGATCATCAACCATAATCTGGAACAATTTGGGATTGAAAATTTGTTGTCTCTTGTCAGGGTAATCTTTTTTTCGGAAGGTCAAAAGGACCTTTTTATGTTGCTAGGTTTTTTTGGCAACTTCTTCATTACATTTTCAGTAGTAATCTCAGCCTGGAATAGACACAAACTTGATTTAAATGTGAACTGGCAATCCTAACCGTATACTTAGAACCGGAGGTCCAGTTCTACGAATGCTGTTGAGTTAGCCGCTCTTGATTTCAGTGTATTATGTTTCTTTGTTTGATGCGTTCCTTTTATCCTTTGAAAAGTCAGTCCTTCCTCCAAATAAAGGCGATCTTGACAACTTCTTGACGCTTTTACCTCCAATTTTGACACCATCTTTATACCATTATGTATACGGTTGTCTCTATCCTCATAGCAGGAGAAAAAATATCGGCGTCTGTCTGAAGAAATTCAACGGACGCAAATAGGCTTTTTTAGAAACATTATTGTAGGGAGATGGTAATTATGGATCCGTATGAAATAATAGAGATTTCTTTGCTGTTCCTGCTCCTTCTTACCTTGGTCGGCCCCTTGGGCACGTATATGGCCAAAGTGTATCAGGGGGAGACTACCGTCCTATCCACGGTGCTGATTCCTTTCGAAACCCTGCTGTATCGAATCTGCGGTATCGATAAAGATATGGAGATGGGCTGGAAGCGCTATGCTGTCAGTTTGCTCCTCTTTAATCTTTTGGGGGGAATTTTCCTGTTTGCAATTTTATTGCTTCAGGGAATTCTTCCTCTTAACCCGCAGAAATCTCCGGCCTTCTCATGGCATCTGGCCATCAATACTGCCAGCAGTTTTATGACCAATACCAATTGGCAGAACTATAGCCCCGAGTCGACGACCAGTTATTTTTCCCAGATGTTCGGCTTTACGGTGCACAACTTTGTCTCCGCCGCTACGGGGATGGTTGTGGCCATTGCCCTGATTCGGGGGATAATCCGGCGAAAGACTACCGCGATCGGTAACTTCTGGGTGGATCTGACGCGAAGCATCCTTTATATCCTGTTGCCTCTGGCGCTCATCTTCGCCGTGCTCCTCGCTTCCCAGGGGGTGATTCAGAATTTCAGCTCATATCGGACAGTGCCTCTCCTTCAGCCTGTGGGCCATGAACAACCCCAAGGAGCCGTCAATGGCAATTCGATAAAGGATGCCAAGGGAAACCCGATCGTTGATTCCAAAATAATTAGAGAGGCTACCATTCCAATGGGCCCTGTCGCCTCGCAAGAGGCGATAAAAGAGTTGGGTACCAACGGTGGAGGCTTTTTCAACGCCAATTCCTCCCACCCTTTCGAAAATCCTACTCCATTGTCAAATATGATGGAAATTTTCCTGATTCTCCTCATCCCCGGTGCCTTCACCTGCACTTTCGGCCGAATGGCCGGAAATCCCCGTCAGGGCCGGGTGCTTTTGGCAATCATGCTGGCGGTTCTTCTTCTGGCAATGGCCGGCCTCTACTGGGCCGAAGCAAGCGGAAACCCGCTTGTGTCGAAACTCGGTGTGCATGGCATCAACATGGAAGGAAAAGAAACCCGTTTTGGTCTTGCCGGGAGTAGCCTGTTCGCCGTTGCCACTACCGGTACTTCCTGTGGTGCCGTCAACACCATGCATGATTCCCTCACTCCTCTTGGAGGATTGATACCGCTCTCGATGATACTTCTTTCCGAGGTGATCTTCGGTGGGGTCGGCACTGGTCTTTACACCATGCTCGCCTTTGTGGTTATAGCAGTCTTCGTGGCAGGGCTGATGATTGGGCGGACCCCTGAGTTTCTCGGGAAAAAAATCGAGGCGCAGGAGATGTGGATGTCGATTATCACCGTTCTCAGCTCCGGGATCCTGGTTCTTGTTTTTTCAGGAATAGCCATGCTGCTGCCGTCCGCGGTTGCCTCTATGAATAATCCGGGTGCCCACGGCCTCACCGAAGTGCTGTATGCCTTTGCCTCCATGTCAAACAATAACGGCAGCGCCTTTGCCGGACTCAACGGGAATACCATCTTCTACAATATAACAGGAGCGACAGCGATGTGCATCGGGCGTTTCGCCCCGATAGTGGCGTCTCTTGCCATGGCCGGGTCCCTGTCGCAAAAGAAATATGTACCGCCAAGTATGGGGACCCTGCCTACGGACAAGGTGCCTTTCGCCCTCTGGCTTACCCTGGTGATCCTGATTATAGGGGCCTTAACGTTTTTTCCCGCCCTATCTTTGGGGCCGATCGTCGAACATCTGACCATGTTGGGAGGCAAATAATCATGTCGAAACATGCACCCGAACCGATATCAATCTTCGACGTACGGATAATGAAACCCGCGCTGATCGACTCCTTTAAAAAACTCAACCCCTGCAGGCTATGGCGCAATCCGGTCATGCTCTGTGTGGAGATCGCAAGCGTCATTACCCTGGTGACCTTCGGCATGTCGATCGCCGGTTTGAACCGGGAGCCCGTCTGGTTTACCGGGTTTGTTTCGCTCTGGCTCTGGCTGACGGTAATTTTCGCCACATTTGCCGAGGCCCTGGCGGAAGGACGCGGCAAAGCCCGTGCTGCCAGCTTGCGAAAAACCCGGACCGATGTGCAGGCCAAGCGCTTGAATAAGCCTGAATTCGGCGCTCCCTTTGAGACTATCTCGGCCACTGAACTACTTAAGGACGATTACATCCTCGTCGAGGCCCATGAGACGATTGCGGGCGACGGTGACGTCATTGCCGGCGCGGCGCTGGTGAACGAAGCGGCTGTGACCGGCGAGTCGGCGCCGGTCATACGTGAATCGGGAGGGGATCGGAGTGCTGTGACCGGCGGCACCACGGTCCTTGCCAATTCTATCATCGTCAGGATTACCGCCAACCCGGGTGAGACATTCCTTGATCGGATGATCTCACTCATTGAAGGGGCCAAACGGCGCAAGACTCCCAATGAGATCGCACTGGAAGTACTCCTGTTCGCCTTAACCTTGGTCTTCCTGCTGGTCTGCGGCAATATCAGTCCGCTCTCCATGTACAGTGTGCAGGCGACGGGACAGGGAACAGCCATATCTCTGACAATCCTAGTTGCGCTTTTCGTTTGCCTGGCGCCGACGACCATCGCGGCGCTGCTCCCTGCTATAGGTATTGCCGGCATGGACCGGCTCTTTCAGAAGAATGTTATCGCCCTGTCCGGCCGTGCAATCGAGGCGGCGGGCGACGTGAATGTGCTTCTTCTTGATAAAACCGGCACCATCACCCTGGGCAACCGAGAGGCAGTGGAGTTCATTCCACTGGGGGGATATTCTGAACAGGAGCTTGCCGAAGTGGCGCTGTTCGCCTCGCTTACCGATGAAACCCCTGAGGGGAGGAGTATCGTAACGCTGGCAAAACAAAAATATGGTATCCAACTGCAAGAACTTCCGGTCAATGCAGAAACAATAGCTTTCAGTGCCGACACCCGTCTCTCCGGAGTCAATACAAATGGCAAACAGTATCGTAAAGGGGCGTCTGACTCGATTGTTGCCTACGTGAAGGGTCTTGGCGCACATGTCATTCCGAATAACCTGGAAAACGTTGTTGACAGGGTTGCCCGGGCCGGGGCGACGCCTTTGGTTGTCTGCTGCGATTCCGAAATCTTCGGGGTCGTCAATTTGAAGGACATCATCAAGGGAGGGATTCAGGAACGGTTCCAGCAGCTCCGGAGCATGGGGATCAAAACCATAATGATCACCGGAGACAACCCGCTGACCGCTGCCGCCATTGCCGCCGAGGCTCAGGTTGACGATTTCCTCGCTCAGGCAAAACCCGAGGATAAACTCAATCTCATCAAAGAACACCAGGAAGCAGGGTTAATGGTGGCGATGACCGGAGACGGGACCAACGACGCTCCGGCTCTGGCCCAGGCGGATGTGGCGGTGGCGATGAACACCGGCACCCAGGCGGCCAAGGAGGCAGCCAACATCATTGATCTGGACAGTAATCCGACCAAACTTCTCGACATCGTCGAGGTCGGGAAGCAGATCCTGATGACTCGTGGCAACCTGACCACCTTCAGCATCTCCAACGATATAGCCAAATACTTCGCTATCATTCCGGCAATGATGCTTTCCATCTATCCTCAGCTGGGGGTGCTCAATCTCATGCACCTGGCCAGCCCCTTTAGCGCCATTCTTTCGGCAGTTATTTTTAATGCGCTTATCATTCCGCTCCTGGTACCGCTGGCGCTCAAGGGAAGCAAATTCCGTCCGATGCCGGCCGAGAAGCTTTTGATCCATAACCTGCTCCTTTATGGACTCGGGGGAATCATCGCTCCGTTCTTTGGGATCAAGGTGATTGATATGATAATTGGAATGATGGTATAACAAACCGAAAACTATGGCGATGGATGACGTGCCTTGTTCCATCTGCGATAAGGAGTACACCATGAAAGAATTGAAACCTGCTCTTTTACTGTTCTTCGTTTTCACTCTTATCTGTGGCGGCATCTACCCGGTCGTCATTACCGGCATTGCTTCCGTCATTTTCCCGAAACAGGCGGGGGGAAGCTTCATCACCGATATGAACAACCAAGTGATCGGTTCCAGGTTGATCGGTCAGCCTTTTTCTCAGGCAAAATATTTCTGGCCCCGTCCCTCCGCCACCTCCGATTTTGCTTACAATCCTCTTGCTTCAGGAGGTTCAAATTCCGGTCCAACCAATCCTGATTTTATCAAAACGGTCGGTGATCGGGTCCAGGCCCTCCGTGATTCAGGCGTTTCCGGCACTATCCCGGCCGATCTGGTTGAGACATCGGCCAGTGGTCTTGATCCCCATATAAGTGTTGAGGCGGCCAAAATACAGATAGCCCGTGTTGCCAAGGTTCGTGGCATGACTGATGAAACATTGACCAGGCTCGTTTCTTCTCACATTGAAGATCGCCAATGGGGCATCCTAGGTCAACCGCGAGTGAATGTCCTGCTTCTTAATCTTGCATTAGACGGTACGCCTCAATGACCGATATTGACGAGAAACGTCCATCACCGGAGGCCATGCTGAAATTGGCCCAGGCCGAGGAAACAACAAAAGGGAAATTAAAGATATTTCTTGGCTATGCGGCCGGAGTCGGCAAGACCTACGCGATGCTGACGGTTGCCCAACAGCTGAAGTCGGAAGGAATCGATGTAGTAGCGGCCTATGTTGAATCCCATGACCGCATGGAGACCGATGCCTTGCTTCAGGGTCTGGAGGTAGTGCCGAAGGCGATGATCGAGTATCAGGGCGTATTGCTGCCTGAACTGGATATCGATGCTGTTCTTCAACGCAACCCCGGAGTGGCCTTAGTAGATGAGCTTGCCCATACCAATGCCCCCGGCTCGCGTCATGAGAAGCGCTGGCAGGATGTGCAGGAACTCCTCAATGCCGGCATCAATATTTACACCACTGTCAATATCCAGCATTTTGAGAGCCTAAGCGATGTCGTCGCCCAGGTTACCGGAGTTATTGTCCGAGAAACAGTTCCGGACCTCTTGCTCGATCAGGCTGCTGATATCCGCCTCGTTGATATTTCACCCGACGAACTTCTGCAGCGGCTGCATGAGGGCAAGGTTTATATTCCGACCCAGGCGACACAGGCCATGGAGAAGTTCTTTCAGCCCGGCAACCTGATTGCTCTACGCGAACTCTCGCTGCGTCATACTGCCATCCGGGTTGATGAGCAGATGCGGACTTATATGGAGACGCATGCCATCCCCGGTCCATGGTCGACGATGGACCGGCTTCTTGTCTGTGTCAGTGGCAGTCCTTTCAGTGAAAAGTTGATCCGCATCACCCGACGTGTAGCTAGTGAAATGAAGGCACCCTGGAGTGCCGTATATATAGAAACCCCCGGAGAGGACGCCTATGCCCGCGAGAACAGGGAGCGGATCTGGCAAGAGCTCAGGTTGGCCGAAAATATGGGAGCGGAGGTGGCGACCATTACGGGAACCTCAGTGTCAGATGCCCTGGTTGATTATGCCCTCAGACACAATATCACTAAGATAGTGGTGGGGAAACCGGCCAAATCCAGGCTGCGAGAACTCTTACGTCCTCCTGTTGTCGACCAGATTATCCGCAAAAGCGGGCAGATTGATGTGTACGTGGTCAGTATCGGCCAAAATGATCGCGAAGATGGCTTACCGCAAAGGTCGAAGGAAGCCATTCTCTGGAGGGAATATGTTACCTCATGCGTTTTTGTGGCCGGAGCGTCCCTGCTCTGTTGGGCGTTAACTCCTTTTTTTTCACCGACCAACATGGTCATGATCTATCTTCTTGCAGTAGTCCTTGCTGCGATCCGACTGGGACGCAAGCCTGCCGTTCTAACAGCATTTTTAAGTGTTCTTGTCTTTGATTTCTTTTTTGTTCCGCCTCATCATACCTTTGCTGTCGCTGATACGGAGTATCTGCTGACCTTTCTCGCCTTTTTTACGGTGGGTGTGGTTATCAGTACCTTGGTGGCCAGGGGACGTGAGCGTGCCGAGGTGATTCAGACCCGTGAGGTTCAGACGACAAGTCTGTATTATCTAAGCCGCGATCTGGCTGCTGCTGCAGACATGTCCACGATCATGAAGGCTGTGCGTAAAAATATGGCAGAGAGTCTGAATGCAGAGCCTTTCTTTTATTCTCCTGACAAAGAACATCTTAGGTTTATTGCAACCGAGGGACAGCAAGAGCCGGATCTCAAAGAAAAAGCGGTAGCCGACTGGACTTTTCGTAACCAGCAGGCGGCAGGTCGCGGCACCACAACCCTCGGTTCGGCGACGTATCTCTGTCTGCCCCTGAAAACGTCGGTCAATATATTAGGTGTTCTAGGTATTAAACTGGCTGATGAAGCCGGTTACACATCTCCGCAAATCCGTCTCCTTCTGGATGCCTTTACCGGGCAGACGGCAATGGCCCAGGAACGGGTGGAGCTTGCCCGCCAGGCTGAGCAGGCCCAGGTGCTTGCCGCAAGAGAGAACCTGGAGCGGGCGCTGTTGAATTCCATCTCCCATGATCTCCGGTCGCCACTGGCCTCGATTACCGGTATTTTAAGCAGTCTGAAGGAACAGGAATCAGGGCTGAGCGAACAGGCAAAACAGCAACTCCTTATCACTGCCTTTGAAGAGGCAACCCGTCTCAACCGGTTTGTCACAAATCTGTTGAATATGACCCGTCTGGAGGCCGGTGTAGTGAAATTGAAAGAGGAGGCATGCGACGTTCAGGACCTGATCAGTTGCGCCCTTGCCCAAATCGATCAACAGTTGGGTAATCGTCAGGTGCAAATACACCTCCCACCCGACATACCTATGGTGATGATGGATATGGTGTTGATGAACCAGGTACTGGTCAACCTTTTGGAAAATGCGGTCAAGTTTTCCCAGTCTGATGGTGAAATTAATATTACTATTCGATGTGACAGGGTATTTTTACACATTGAGGTGCAGGATCCGGGACCCGGCGTTCCCGATCATGATCTGGAAGGAATTTTCGATAAATTCTACCAGGTGCCTGTCCCGGAGGGACGGGGAGGAACCGGCCTTGGCCTTTCAATCTGTAAAGGGATAGTGGAGGCTCATGGCGGCAGGATCAAGGCAGAAAATCGATTCGGCAAGGGCTTTGTAGTTAAACTGAAACTGCCGCTCAAGGTAATGCCCAACGAAGAAATACATCATGGCTAATAATACTTCCGATGACAAGACAGTCGATGTCCGAATACTGGTAGTGGATGATGAAGCCGCAATTCTCCGAATGCTGGAAACCATTTTGAATTCAGTGGAATTCTCTGTTTATAAGGCGGAAAATGGACGGCTTGCCATTACAGCCGCCGCAACCTTTCGGCCTGATCTGATCCTGCTTGATCTCGGTCTACCGGATATGGATGGTATCGAGGTTATCAAGAGGATACGGGAGTGGTCCAAAGTGCCGATAATTGTCCTGTCGGTTCGGGAACGAGAAGATGATAAGGTGATGGCCCTGGATGTCGGAGCTGACGACTATCTGACGAAACCGTTTGGTGCCGGGGAGCTTCTCGCTCGAATAAGGGCTACATTGCGCCGTTCCCTTCAGAGTGTCCCGGAGTCTATTTACAGCACCGGTGATCTGGTAGTCGACCTCGTCCATAGAAAGGTTTTAATGGCGGGTTTTGAAATACAGCTGACACCAACAGAATATGATCTCTTACGGCTTTTGGTGATAAATGCCGGTAAAGTCTTGACCCATCGACAGATATGCAGACAAATCTGGGGTATCGGATATGTTGAGCAATCACATGTGCTTCGAGTTAATATCAGCAACCTGCGGCGGAAAATAGAAAAGGATTCATCCCGTCCCCGTTATATCATTACAGAGGTTGGGGTAGGATATCGTTTGAAGGACGATATCCCTACAGATACTGGGACTGCAGAAGGAAAATGAGGTTGAAGGGAGGAAGTGGTAACAGGGGAGCATTCCAGATAATCTATGATGCGGCGTATATTGAATACACATCTCCCGTTTTGTGCTTGACTCAATCATCATTTCGATAAGAAAGATATTCATTGGCAAGTTTTTGTTGGAAAACAGACATCATGGGTTGAGCTTCTTCCTGAACATTTTGACCTTGATCAGGGACCAAATATTACGATCGAAAAGGAGCATCCTGTACTTCCAAAAAAACAAGATTATTTTTGCTGATCACTTTGGAATGAATGTCAGGCACCCTCAGACGCCAAGGCTAAGCAATTGGGATACGCCGGAGCTTGGGGCGTCGCGTTCATGGCCACAGTTACCTTTATGGTTGGCATGATCTTTTTACGTTCCATGAAAAAAAATCTTTTAGAGCCCATGCAGGAGATTGACGCGGTGATAATAGCTTTTCGCGAAGGGGATATAATGCGGCGGTGCTCAATGAAAAGTCCACCGAGGAGTATCAAGCATATTTTCGGCAATATAAATGATCTGCTTGATATGCAATGTTCAGCCAGAATTGCTGGCGGATCGCAGGAAAAGAAAGCATGATAACGGCATATGCAGCAATCGCTTTTGGCCTGGCACTTCTTGTCTGGAGTGCCGATCGCTTCGTAGAAGGCTCAGCCTCCACTGCCCGACATTTCGGCATGCCGCCACTTTTGATCGGTATGGTGATCGTCGGTTTTGGAACTTCCGCGCCGGAGATGGTGGTTTCGGCCATTTCAGCCTTGCAAGGGAATCCAGGCATCGCTCTGGGCAACGCCTACGGCTCGAACATCACCAACATCGCCCTGATTCTTGGTGTAACGGCACTGATCAGTCCCATAGCCGTCCATTCGCAGGTGCTGCGCAAGGAACTGCCCATTCTCACCGCAATCACGGCATTGGCGGCCTGGCAGATCTGGGATGGGGAAATCACCCGTGTCGATGCCATTGTGTTGCTCACTGTGTTCGGCGGTTTGATGGCATGGACCATCTGGCAGGGTATGCAAAAGAAAGCCGACGCTCTGGCCGATGAAATCGATAAGGAACTGGATGTTCGTGCCATGCCGATTCGGCGGGCCGTCTTCTGGCTGGTGGTCGGCCTGGTCCTGCTCGTTGTCAGCTCCCGCGTCTTGGTCTGGGGCGCGGTGGAAATTGCCCACGCCTTTGGTGTCAGTGATCTGATCATCGGCCTGACCATCGTCGCGGTCGGCACCTCGCTGCCGGAGCTGGCTTCCTCGATCATCGCCACCCGCAAGGGTGAACACGACATCGCCCTGGGAAATATCCTGGGTTCCAACCTGTTCAACACGCTGGCGGTGGTCGGTATCGCCGGGATAATTCACCCGATGACGGTGGGGCCGGAGGTGTTCTCACGGGATATGCTGGTGATGTCCGCATTAACCATTTCGTTGTTTGTCATCGGCTATGGCTTCCGTGGTCCCGGCCGCATTAATCGCGTCGAGGGCATGGTGCTTCTGGCCTGCTATGTGGGCTACACCGCCTTTCTGGTCAGAAGTGTCTTCGGGTCATGAACCGTATTATGTGAAATCGCCCAAACGGGCTGTTTGCGCGTAGGTGGGAGGACAACCAATGCAGGAAACGCATAGCCCCAATGAACTCGTTGAAAAAGTAAGAGAAAAGGCCTGGCGAATTCTGTTGGCCCAAGTCAAGGAAGTCATCACTATAAGACAACAAAAAAACAGAATGAGAGGTAATGATGTCCGTTTCGAATAAAGAAGCTGAAAAGACCAAACCTCAAAAAGCACAGCCGGAAGATCGAGAAGCCAAAACCGACAGTCGACTGGCGCAACTGTCCCTGGCCGCCCTGGGCGTAGTTTTCGGGGATATCGCCACCAGCCCGATATACGCCATTCGGGAGTGTTTTCATGGCGAATACGGTATTACGGTCAGCCACGCCAATATTATGGGAGTTCTTTCTTTGATGTTCTGGGCGCTGTTCATGATCGTCGGTTTGAAATACATGCTTTTCGTTTTTCGGGCGGACAACCGGGGGGAAGGCGGGGTCATGGCCTTGACAGCCCTGCTTCGCGGGCATGGAGCCACCTCCGGAAGCCGCAAAAACCTGGGCGTCATCGGCCTGGGTCTTTTTGCGGCCTGCCTGCTCTACGGGGACGGTATGATCACGCCGGCTATTTCCGTTTTGAGCGCCGTGGAGGGCATCGGTATCATCACCCCCATATTCAATCCCTATGTAATTTCCCTGACCATTTTCATTCTCATAGGCCTGTTTCTGATCCAGCGCCACGGAACGGCGCGGGTTGGAGGCTTGTTCGGGCCGGTGATTCTGATCTGGCTTTTTTTCCTGGCCGTTACCGGCGCGGCGCAGATTGTCCGTGACCCTCAGGTTTTAGCAGCGGTTTTCCCGTGGTATGCCATCGATTTTTTTATTCTCAATAAGCTGCATGGGTTTGTGGTATTGGGTGCGGTCTTTCTGGTGGTTACCGGGACCGAAGCGTTATATGCGGATATGGGGCACTTCGGCACCCGGCCGATTCGCCTGACCTGGTTCACCCTGGTCTTTCCTGCGTTGGTCTTGAATTATTTCGGGCAAGGTGCGCTGCTGCTGGACCGACCCGAAGCGGCAAACCACCCGTTTTACGCTATGGTACCCTCCTGGGCCATGATTCCGACCGTAATATTGACCACCCTGGCCACCATCATCGCTTCCCAGGCCGTGATCAGCGGCGCCTTCTCCATGACCCGCCAGGCGATTCAGTTGGGCTACCTGCCGCGTTTGAAAATACGTCACACTGCTGCAACGCAGATCGGCCAGATATACATTGCCCCTGTCAATTGGATGCTCATGGTCAGCACCATCGCCTTGGTAGTGGGGTTTCAATCCTCCAGCAAGCTTGCCGCCGCCTATGGGGTGGCTGTCACATCGACGATGTTGATCACCACGACGCTTTTTTTTATTGTGGCCCGCAAGCGATGGCAATGGCCGTTGGTGTCGGCCGCGCCGCTGGCCGGTCTTTTCTTTCTGGTGGATGTGCCATTTTTTATGGCCAACATCAGCAAAATCCTGCATGGCGCCTGGTTTCCGCTGGTCATCGGCGCGGCGTTCTTTACCCTGATGACCACCTGGGCCAAGGGTCGCTGTATTCTGGCCGATCAATTGCGCAAGGTCATGCCGACGGTGCATCAATTTATCGTGGAGCTGGCCAACCGGCCCCTGGATAAAATCGAGGGGGACGCGGTCTTCTTGACGGGCAGCCCCAACGTCGTGCCCGTTGCCCTGGCAAAGAACGTCAAGCATAACAGGATCGTGCACAGCCGGACAGTGTTGCTTAATTTTCAGGTGGAAGACGTCCCCCGGGTACCCAATCTGGAAAAGATAACAACCGAGAAACTGGGTGGCGGGTTTTATCTCCTTACCGCCCGCTATGGATTTATGGAAGATCCTAAGCTGGATACCGTGCTGGCCTTGGCGCGCGGGCAGGACTTGGATCTGGATCAGGAAACAACGAGCTACTACATCGGTCGTGAAAACCTGGTTATCGCCCAAAACAGCGCAATGGCGCGATGGCGGGCGGGTCTTTTCATTTTCATGTCCCGCAACGCCGCCGATGCCTCCTTGTTTTTCAATGTTCCTTTGGACAGGGTGATCGAGGTCGGTGTTCGAATGGCTATCTGACACGACGAGGCATTGCCTGAGTAAGGGGTAACCCCAACATTCCTGCAATGAGGGGCCATCTGCAATAGGGGTAGGCTGAAGATTAACTCATTTTTTATGTCTTTTGCTTCTTAAGGTCCTTAAAAATTAATAAATCCGCATGCAAGACAATGGAACAACGGTTTTAGTGGATCAAAGCGGGACCATAACATTCTGCCACAGTTTCGGCAGAGCGCTCCTTTGTGAGCGCGACAAGTATTGCAATGCAAGATGACGATATGGTGATATTTTAAAAAGTAACGCTGCTTGTCGCATTGGCATAAATTCGGCTCATCCTTCGACCAAAACCAGCTATACTCCTCTGTCTTGAGTTCCAATTGCTCAGCTCCACAGGTTTGGCAAAAGAAGAGTATTTCAGCGGTCAAGTCATTTGAGCCGCAAATACCGCAATGATTGTGGGATCTGATTTTATCACGGCATTCTGTCTCTCGTCGGTTACGACGAGTTTTCTGCTTTCTTGGTGTTTCTGACAACGTGACATCTATTTTTCTATTT
>JBBRDD010000139.1:0-12866 GCA_038204235.1 Desulfobulbales bacterium | reverse complement strand
AAATAAATCCATTAAACTACATTCTTCTTTTCCTTGACCTGCATTGCATCGGATAAAATATTTCCGACCTCTTCGGCTGCTCGTTGCATGGCTTCATCCCTATGGTGGGCGTAGCGTAGCGTCATGGACGGGCTCTTGTGTGTCAATAGCTTTTGCAGGGTAAACATGTCAACCTTGCCCGAACTTGCCAACATGGTGGCATAAAGGTGCCTTAAACCGTGCAATGGGCGAAAGTCTTTAGGTAGTCCGGCCTCATCTCTTATTGCCCGGACATCACGAGAAATACTTATTCTTGGCCCTCCACCCCTGCCAGGGAAAACATATTCAACATCATCCCTAGAAATTTTTTCAACTAATTGGCGTGTATTACTGTTTAAAGGTATTTTTTGACTTTTGCCGCCTTTGGGTTCTCTTATGTGAACAAAACCTCTGTGGAGGTCAATATCGGACCATTTCAGTTTAAACATTTCACCACGCCTCATTCCTGTAAACAAGGCTAACTTCATCATCTTGGCTGCTGTTTGGTATGGAGTAGTTTCAATCACTTCTAATAAGTCTTGAAGTTGTCCTGATGTGAGGTCTTCTGTTTTGATATTGTCAACGAGTGGCATTGTTATTTTAAAAGAAGTCCCTTTGCATATGCCTCGGTCAACTCCAAAATTAACAAGCCTTTTGAGAAGTGCTAAAACATGCTTTACTGTCTGTGGTGATCGTTTTTTAAGAAGATTGATTCGCAGGCGGTCAGTATCAAGTTTAACAAGGTCTTTAGGTTCTTTTGGTCCGAATTGGCTTTTCAGATATTTTTTATATCGTAAGCTGTCGGTATATGCGGATTTGCCATTATCTCTTTGAGCGAAATATTCTATTGCAAGATCATCGATAGTAATCTTTGATTTCACCTTATCACGTTGTTGAGTATTACTTTTCTGTTTTCCCTCCACTCGTTGGGCTCGGATTCCCGCCGCACGTGCTGGTGTCATATCATCAACAAATTGACGACCTGCTTTTTCTTCAATTAGTTTTCCTTCACGCCGGTACCGGATATAATAAATTTTTTCAGTTCCCATTCTGCCGATTGCTCTACCTTCAACATAAAAAACACCCGGATAATTTGTTTTGAATCTTTCCTGTTTTGACACTTTATCCTCCAACCCGTTAATATATTCCCCCACATTATCCCCCACACACAGGAGGATTATAGAGGTATCTGTCAGGAAGTCAAGGTATAAAAATGTCTTTCTATGTTATTGAATTTAGGAAGATAAAGTACTGTGAGGTAAAACTAGGTAAAACCCAAGAAAACGGCCTCTCACGCCGGTAACAGGGGTTCGAGTCCCCTTGGGGTCACCACGTGACAATTCAACCACTTAGCAATATTCTTGCTAAGTGGTTTTTTTGTTGCCTTTTGTCGAGGAGGAAAAGAAGGTCGGCGTTTCTCTTCCACTCTTGAACATTTACTGTTGCGTCGGTGCAGCAAACCCTTTATTTTGATTGACCGCATCCAGATCAATCGTCACGTAAAAAACTGCCTCAGTTTTGCCGTATGTTCCACCTATGCCCTCAGACAATACAACCATGCAAGTTTTATTGGGTTTAAGGAAGGCGAGCATAATATTTTTATACGAGGCCTCGCCAACCAGTTTCCATTTGTTATTTCGCATAGAACTGACGATATATTCCTTGAGTGAACCGATCTGCACCCGGCCACTGTAGCTGTGAATTCCACCCTGGAAGGAATTCGTCTGCATAGCTATGCTTTTATCCGATGACAGGGTCATTTCAAGAGGCAATTCAATATCGCCGTAGCCATCCACCATGGTGGCCACTGCATCCAGACCATCACTTGCCTTCGGCGTGCTGGACCCCATCCCGCCCAGCATATTATTGGCGCATCCGCTCAGGATTCCCAGCAAGGCCAATAAAGCCAGGACACCACCGATATTTTTTCCAACTGATTTCAATTGCCTCATCTGCATAGCCACAACCCCCTTATAAAATTATTAAACGTGATTTCCAGCGTTTCTCCATGTATATATCTCTGCATCCTGCCGGGTCCGTATCGGGAAAGCATGAACGAAAAGAATAAATAAATCAACAAGAAACAATAAGTCAAATTTTATACCATAATAATTGATTTATTTGAACAATTTTACATTCACCTCATACTCTGAGCAACTCTTACACCACCTGGAGATCATAAAAGATGTCAATACAAAAAAAAACAATAAAGGTAACAAAGCTGCCGATTCGGCTCGGTCAGTTTCTCAAGCTTGCCGATCTGGTTCAAGATGGAATTGAAGCAAAAATGAGGATTCAGAACGGAGAAGTAATGGTAAACAACCTTCCCGAAACCAGACGTGGCAAACAACTCCGGCATCTGGATCAGATAACTCTCGACGGGAGAGAATATATTGTTGAATTTTCGAACTAATACCCGCAAAAACAGGCTCGGGTAAAGCAATATTTTCCGCTTTTAATCAGTTGAAGAAGCCGTTAATGAATAGACCGCAACCTCAGACTCCATTCCTCGCAGCAGCATATTCTTTTCGGTTTTAATCGGAAATGTATCATCCAGGGTAGCATAGACCCGGTCTGTTACGAGTATTTGTCCTGAATCCGTTATCGCCGCCAACCGTTGAGCGATGTTCACATCCTGGCCGATGACCGTATAATCGAGCCGGGTGGAAGAACCGACATTCCCTAAAAACATCGGTCCCCTGCTGATGCCAATGCCCAGACCCACGTTTTTAAAGACGGCTTTTTCCTGCTCCCAGACAATGCGTATTTTTTCAAATTCAGCCATAATGCGTCGCGCTGCAGAAACCGCAGCGACGTTTGGATTATCAATTTCAACAGGCGCGCCAAAGATAGCCAGGGCAGCATCTCCCATAAATTTATCGAGCATCCCCTGTTGAGAATAAACAACGCTTGCAAACATGTCGAAAAAACTATTGAGGAATACACGTAAATGGATTGGTTCAAGATACTGGACGAGCAGGGTGAAATTTCGTATGTCGGCAAAAAGGACAGTCAATTGCTGGACACGACCGACATCGGTCAAATTCTGATTTTTTTCCACCAGCATGCTGGAAACTTCAGGCGAGACATACTGTTCAAGCTGGGCCCTGATTCTGCTGCTCTCTTCCTTTTCGCGGATGAAACGAATATTTTCAAGCGCCATCATCGCCTGACCGACAATGATCGACAGCATCTCAATATCAGCATCTCTGAACTGAATGCCGTCCCTGGTGTCACTTACGTTGAGAACTCCAAGCACTCTGCCCTTACTGACAATCGGCAATGAAATGGCGGCAGAGAGCTCTTTTCGATTCATCAGATCATGATATGGATTCAGATGATGATTGGCTTTATTGAGAACAATCGGTCGCTGGGACTGAAACACCTTCCCGGCGATCTGCTCGCCGGGTTTAATCTGTAGATCTTCGACATAACTGGCCACAAGACCGCGATATGCGACAACCTTTAAGGAATTGGTACTTTCATCGAACATCATCACCGATACCGACGGAACGTTCACCTCGCGGGCAACCGCATCTGCTAATTCCTCGTAAATATCCTGCTCATATTCTGCCGCAATGAATTTCTGGCCGAGAGTATAGAGCGGCAAGAGTATTTTCATTCGGGTCACATCATCCCGAAGATCGGTTATTTTCAAGGTTTCATGCACTGCGTGGATGAGTTGGGGCGCAGCGAGTGGTTTTTTGCAAACCCTGCTGAACCCCTTATTCATAGCGTCAATTACGATCTCCGAGCTCGCCTGGCCGGTAACCAGTATTCCGGCAAGAGCCGGGTTGGCCTGCCGCATGATTTCAAAAGCAGCAATCTCCGTCATATCCAGAAGGATTCCATTAACAATGACCAGAACATAAGTATCTTTATCCGCGATGCCGACCACCTGGCTTTCACGTACGCAATTCACCTCATACCCAAGTTCAGCCAACGCGGTTCGGCAGGTCTCACAAACGACGTCTTCGTTATCAATTACTAAAATTTTACGCAAAATTTCTCCGCTTCATTTTTGCCCACCCAAGCCACGTGCAACTCTGATTTTATAGCCAGATCTTTTTTCCCGTCGCCAGTTATGCAGGTGCGTTTGTCAATGCGCCCTGCTCCCAGCGCCTGAGCAGCTCAATCAAAGTTCGCACTCCGACGCCGGAGGGACCTTTGGGAATGTATGATTTTTCTGTGAAATCCCAAGCTGTTCCGGCAATATCCAGATGTGCCCAGGGAACCTCACCGACAAATTGATGCAAATACTCCGCCGCAGTAATACAACCTGCCGGCCGCCCTCCGGTATTCTTGGTGTCGGCAACTTTTGATTCCAACTGTTTAGCAAACATTTTGCCCAGCGGCAGGCGCCAGAGCGGTTCGCCGCAGATCCTTCCGGCTTCGAGCAGTTTTTCAGCCAATACATCACTATTGCTTAACAGTCCGGAATAATGATGCCCAAGGGCAAGGATGACAGCCCCGGTAAGAGTCGCCAGATCGATAACGCAGGAAGGTTTAAATTTTTCTATGCCATAGGCCAGTGCATCAGCCAGGATAAGGCGACCTTCCGCATCCGTATTTTCGATCTCGGAGGTAATTCCACCATAATGGGTTATAATATCACCAGGTTTCACTGCCCCCCCACCCGCCATATTGTCCGTTGACGGAACAAGAGCCACCACCCTTATTGGCAACTTTTCCCGAGCAATGGCCTCTATGGCGGTTAGAACGGCGGCACCTCCGCACATATCATATTTCATGTCCATCATTCCCTGGGCCGGTTTAAGACTGATGCCACCCGAATCAAAGGTGAGTCCTTTTCCGACCAGCAACACCGTCTCGGTATTTTTTTTGGGATTATATTCAAGAATGATCAGCTTTGGTGGTTCTTCTGAACCTTTGTTTACCGCCAGGATCCCGCCCATACCAAGCTTGACCATGTCGGCTTTTTCCAGAATGGTGCAGTTCAACTGCAGCTCTTTGCCAATCTTCTGTGCATATTTGGCAAAATGACGAGGAGTCCAGCCATTCCCGGGCTCATTGGCCATATCCCGTGCAACACAGGCGGCAAAGGAACTGCTTCGGCCCCTGTCGGCAGCTTTGCCTATTTTTGATCTGCCGGAACTTGAAAACAATTCAAGCTTCTTGAGACCAGGATACGTATCGTCATCCTTTTTCTTATATTTTAAAAACTGGTAAGCCCCGAGAAGTGTTCCCTCGGTCACATATTCTCCCACGGCTTCGGCATCCAGCCCGGCAAAATCTGGAATACAGACAGCCACTGTTTCGATCTTGTTTTGCCGGCACTGATTGGCAATAGTGCCACCGGCAATTCTCAGCATCTCTCTCGTTTCATCGAGCTGAGTGGTTGCACTCAATTCCCCCAGGCCAAGCAGCAGAAGCCTCTTGCATTGCAGTGAGCCTTCCAGTCGACCCACATCCGGATACAAAAGAAGAGATTGTTCTTTTTTGCCGGTGAACTCATTTAAACTCTGCAGCCATTGCATCGTCGAGTCGGGGAGCGTGTCGCAGATAAATGTGCCATCGGTATTCCGGGCAACCAAAAGCACCAGCAATGGTCCCGAATATTCTTCAACTTTTTTTGGTGACATAACTATTTTTGTACTCTTCATTCTCCACCTTTATGTTGTTTTATTTTCTCGCTCTTTAGCATCCGGTCATTTACAATATAATTCAAATATCGATTGAGAATAGTGATATATTTAGTCTTCAATTCAATTATTGATTCCGATCCCTGCATATTCTGCTGCTCAGGATCGGATAAACCTGTCGAGGTGATCTGTCAGTGGTACATACATTAATTATTTCAATAACTCTTGCCATAACTGTCTCAGCCCTCTGCTCCGTGTGTGAAGCGGTATTATATACTGTTACTGCAAGTCAGGTGGAAATGTTGAAGAAAAATGGCCATGCCGCAGCTGAACACCTGCAGAATCTCCGTTCAGACATCGAACAACCCATAACGGCACTACTCACCCTCAATACTATTGCCAACACGATAGGCGCCTCCGTTGCCGGTGCCGCCGCAGCAAAACTGTTCGGTGACGAAAATCTCATCCTGTTCTCTGCTGCTTTCACCCTGTCAATTCTTATCTTTTCGGAAATTTTACCGAAAACCATCGGGGTGGCATATGCCATCAAGCTGGCACCGACTATTACCTATCCCTTACGGGCCATGGTTTTTTTACTGAAACCAGTGGTCTGGGTGTCAAGATCTGTGACCAAGCTGCTGCCGGAGCGATCTGATGACAGCATATCGTCTCAAGAATTACAGACTATTGCCGCACTTTCCAGGCAATCTGGCGATATCGAAGAAAATGAGGCGCAGGTTATTAACAATATACTCGATTTGAAAGAAAAAATTGTTCGCCAGGTAATGACACCTCGTACGGTGACTTTTTCCATAAATGAACATATAACTGTCGGTAATGCCATGGCTACATTAACCGAGTTAAGCAGCCACAGCCGCATCCCTGTCTTTAACCGGGAACCTGACAACGTCACCGGTATTGTCATGCGCAAAGATGTGCTGCAGGCAGCTGCGGAAGGGAAAAACAAGTTAACCCTGTCCCGCTTCAAACGTCCCGCCCACTTTGTTCCGGAAACCGCCCCACTGCATCGCATCCTCATCGATTTTTTCGATCGGAGACAACATCTTTTTATCGTCGTAGACGAATACGGGACAATGACCGGGGTCATTTCCATGGAAGACGTGCTCGAAGAAATTGTCGGCCGGGAAATAATTGACGAATCAGACAAAACAAAAGACATGCGCGAGCTGGCCAGATCGAGAAATATCGAGTCGCGCCAAAATCTCAAGAAAACCGCACAGAAAGATCAGCCTGGAAAATAAATACTTATAACCTCTGGGTGGTGAACTCGTGTAAGTTGAAGTTTTTCTCAGCAATGGCCGGGCAAAAATTGTGTTATGCGGAGAGTTATTTAAAGAGAACTGCTTGAAGCTGAGCCTTTATAGATGGAGGAAGAGCTTGGCAATGGAAAAATACATAAATACACCTAGGATATCAATAGAAGTAGTAACAAAAGGGCCGGTAGCAATCGCCGCATCGATGTCGAACCTCTTGAGGATAAGTGGAATTACCGTCCCCAGCGTAGCCGACATGACCATACAAAAGAAAATAGACAACCCGACAACCACGCCCAGCAGTGCTGGTTCCGAAAATCCCAGGTAGGCAACGACTCCAAGAAACAGTCCATAGATAAGTCCCAGAATGAGCCCCACCTGCATCTCTTTCAAAACAACTCGATAGGATTCATCAAGATTTATTCTTCCGGTGGCAATCCCTCGCACCACAATGGTGGAAGACTGGGTGGCAATATTGCCACCCATTCCTATAACTACCGGAATAAAAGAGGCCAGAGCAATTATCTTGGACAGCTCTTCCTCGAAAGAACCGATGATGAACATGACCGTCACTCCGCCTACCCACGAAGCCAGGAGCCAGGGAGCCCTGATAAGAGCACTCTCCCTTGTTGATTTCAGTAGTATTTCCCTGTCTTTTCCAGCTCCTGCCATCTGCAGAAAATCTTCAGTGGCCTCCTCCCGGATAACATCAATAATATCATCGACCGTAACAATGCCGACCAGGGTATAATTTGAATCGACCACCGGAACCGCCAGGATATTATATTTCGCCACAACATGGGCAACTTCTCCCTGGTCGGTAGCGGTTGTAACCGAAATGACATGAGGGTTCATTATTTCTTTGAGTTTTCTGTCTTCGGGATGCATCAGCAATTCCCGTAGCGAGACGACTCCAGACAGCTTATGTTCGCCATGGGTGATATAGAGATAAAAGACCATCTCTTTTTCTTCACTTCTTTTCTGCACACTTTTTATGGCATCGCTGACCACCATTTCTTCGTCAAGATACATGAAGTCGGGTGACATCAGCCCTCCGGCCGTCTCCGGATCGTACCGCAGAAGCTCTTCAACCTCATCCCGATCCTTCTGGTCCATGTGCTTTCTGATTTCATCGGCAATAGAGTCGGAGAGCAGCTCAAGAATATCGACGGCGTCGTCTGACGGCATATCCGAAAGAACCTCTGCCATATACTGTGGGGTGAGTCCTTGGACCAGAGCAGTGACAAGCAGGTCATCGAGCTCACTCAAAAATTCCCCGACCGAACCTGTTTTGACAATAATGTTGAAGACGGCTATCCTTTCAGTCTCGGTCAGATGTCGGTAAACCCAGGCCATGTCGGCAGGATGAGTCTTCTGGATGAGTTTCAGCAGATGTTCAATCGCTCCGCGCCGATTTAAGCGTCGGACCATATTGAGGATGACGATCCCTTCATTGCCGATGAGTTCCGTTTTATTACTACTTTCCATACCTTCTATCGTTGGGTAATATATATTTAATGTGTCAGGGGCTAGCGGGACATACCTCTTTCCGTCACGTGGTTCAAACGGCAGTTACCGGTCAAGGTCAATTCTGATATTTTTTTATAACGCATCAACCAGAAGGTAATATTGCGGTGTGTTCAATCAAAACTGACTACCGATAAAACAACAACTGTGGAACACACAGAGTGAAGAGGCAGGGAATTTCTGGACGGCCATCCTGCTGCAGGGCGACCTAAAAGCTGACTAAAGAAAGAAAGAGGTTCTCTGCACAAAAAAAATAATCAAAATGCCGATTACCATAGCAAATAGTCCCATAAACCGAAGTTGCCCAGGCCCGATGCCACTCAATTTTTTGAGCCAGTCCTGCATTGCTTCGGGTGCAGCAACATACGGCAAACCTTCCAGAACCAGAACGAGACCGATAAGAAGTATTAATAATTTCATATCAAGGTTATCTAACAAAACACCAGTTTTTTTTCAACATGCACTTAACAAGGCTTTGGCTTTTGTGATAGATTTATTGTGATATGGTGTAATTGCATTGCTTTTTTAGATCACCCCTAATAATATAGCTTTGCATATAATTCTGCAGTTCGATCTATTTCCAGATCCCAAAAAATAACAAAGACAACAACCTTTTACTATGAGCGAGTCCTATAAGAGTAAGTATAGCGAAGCCGGTGTCGATATCGACAAAGGCAATGCATTCATTGAAGAAATCAAAGAAATTGTCGCAACCACCCATCAGCGCGGCGTCCTGGGTGGTATCGGTGGTTTCTCATCGCATATCGCTATCGATACCAACAAATACAAAAAACCGGTTATCGTCAACTCAACTGACGGTGTAGGTACAAAATTGGCTGTCGCTCATCTCTGCAACAAACACGACACGATCGGCATAGATCTGGTAGCTATGTGTGTCAACGACCTTGTGGTGGGAGGGGCTACCCCTTTATGTTTTCTTGATTATTTCGCCGTCGGAAAACTGGAAATGTCCATAGCCAAAGCTGTTATTTCCGGTATTGCTGAAGGGTGTCGCCAGGCGCACTGTTCTCTTGTTGGCGGCGAAACAGCTGAAATGCCTGGGTTATACCGGGACAAAGACTACGATCTTGCAGGATTTGTCACCGGCATTGTCGACCGCGACGCCATAATTGATGGCTCGGATATCCGCGCCGGAGACCAGATCATCGGCCTTACTTCCAGCGGCCTGCATTCGAACGGCTATAGCCTGGTGCGTAAGATCTGTTTTGCCGATCATAAACTGGATGTCGGACAGTATATAGAGGAGCTTGGCTGTGAGCTGGGAGAAGAACTTTTGAAACCGACGAAAATATATGTTCAGTCAGTTCTCAATGTTTTAAAAAATTACCCTTTGAACGGCATGGTGCACAACACCGGTGGCGGTTTTATCGACAACATCCCACGAATACTGCCCAAAGGGTATAAAGCAGTCCTCAATAGCACTGCCTGGCCCCTGCCGCCCATCTTTCCCTTCCTGCAGAAACTCGGCGCTATCCCTGAGAACGAAATGTATCGCACCTTCAATATGGGTATAGGACTCCTGGTTATCGTCAACGAAGCACAGGCAAAAGATATCCAGCACCACTTTGAAGCTGTCGGAGAAGAGGCCTACATCATCGGTGAAATTGCACCGATGGCTGAAGGAGAAACCACAACTGTTGAGATACGACGATAGCGGCGCACCAACCAGGTAAAAATAAAAAAGGAGAGTGCCGAAACTTCGGCACTCTCCTTTTTTTATTTATGCAACTCCGCAGTCACTCTCCCCTCCCCGTATTTTCTCCAGGGCGTGGGGAATAACCGGCAGGACTACTTCCAGGTTTTCTTTTACAGCCTTTAAGCTGCCGGGCAGGTTGATTATCAGACTCTCTTTGCGTATGCCGACTTTGCCCCGAGACAACATGGCACGGGAAGTTTTGGCAAGACTGGCACTCCGCATTGCCTCGGCCATTCCAGGTATCTCCTTTTCAATGACCTGAACCATAGCCTCAGGAGTTATATCCGATGGAGAGACTCCAGTGCCCCCGGTGGTGACAATAAGGGATATCTTCTGATTATCGACGAGGTCGAGAAGACTATCGATAATTTTCTGTTTGTTGTCGGCTATCACCTGATACGACTGCAGGATATATCCTTCTTTGACCAACCTCTCCTGCAGATAGGCGCCACTGGTGTCTTCCCGCTCCCCGCGCGAGCCTTTATCGCTCATGGTAAGAACAGCAAAAGAATATTTTTCGTGCATAGTAGCTACAATGTACCCTGAGTGACTTAGAACTACTTTTCTTGATTTTTACAAGAAAAGTAGTTCGTAAAGGAATTCCCCCCCCCTTGAGGGGGACTAAAAAAAGTCCCGCAAAGCTTTTTGGCGGGGTTAATTGTTTTCTTTGTTCGCCTCGGCAACGATTTTTTCGGCTATTTGCGCTGGAACTTCTTCATAGTGCGAAAAAGAGATACTGAAACTGCCAAGACCACCGGTCATCGAAGTCAGATCAGTTGCATAGGACAAAATTTCCGATTGGGGCACCTGGGCATTAATCACCTCCAGCCCATCAGCAGAGTCCATCCCCATTACCTTGCCGCGACGTGAATTGAGATCACCCATAACATCGCCAACATTGTCTTTGCCTACCTTGATCACCATATTCATATAGGGTTCAAGCAAGACCAGTCCGGCTTCCTGGGCCCCTTTCTTAAACGCCAAAGATCCGGCAATCTTGAAAGCCATTTCAGAAGAATCGACGTTGTGAAAGGACCCATCAACGAGAGCAATCTTTATGTCGATCACCGGATAGCCGGCCAGGACACCTTTTTCCATCGCCTCCTGGATACCTTTATCGACCGCCGGCCGGTATTGTTGCGGAATTACCCCACCGACAATTTTATCCTCGAATTCGTACCCACTGCCCGGTAAAGGAGATATCTCTATCCAGCAGTCACCAAACTGGCCTCTGCCGCCACTCTGCTTTTTATGTTTTCCCTGCACCCGTGCCGTTGAACGAATGGTCTCCATATAAGGAATTTTGGGGGTACTTAGCTCCATCTGTACCCCGAATTTCCTCTTAATCTTTGAACCGACCACATCAAGATGCACTCTACCGACTCCGGAGAGAAGAACCTGCTTGGTTTGCGACTGCCTGGTGAGACGTAAGGTTAAATCTTCATCAAGCATTCTGGTAATGGAAGAAAAGACTTTTTCTTCTTCACCTTTTTTGGCGCTCACGGCAAAAGATATTACCGGTTGAAGCGGCTCAGGTGCATCCAGTACAACCGGATTTGCCGCATCGCACAGCGTATCCCCGGTCGCCGTTTCCTTTAGTTTGGCAAGAGCGATGATCATGCCCGGCCCACCACTCTCGACCGGCTTCTGCTCTTTTCCTTCGAGAACATACAGCTGACCGAATCGTTCTGTTGTCTTCTTTGTCGAGTTGTAGAAAGTATCGCCCTGCAGAACACCACTGAAGATGCGCAAAATAGTCAGACGACCGGCATAGGGGTCGGCCATGGTCTTGAAGACCAGTGCAGTAAAAGGTTCATCTGCAGTTGGTTTAATCTCGACGATCTCATCACTACCGTCCTTTTTAGCCAGGATAGGCGGACGATCAGACGGACAAGGCATCAGCTCGTTGATGGTGTCAAGAAGAGGGGCAGTCCCTTTATTGATCGTCGCGGCACAAACGCAAATAGGGGCTAATGCCGAAGCCGCTATGGCTTTTTTCAGACCAGCCAGCAATTCTTCTTCGGTCAGCTCACCTTCTTCCAGAAATTTCTCAATCAAATCATCATCAGTTTCCGCAACATTTTCCATCAGAGCTTCCCGTAACGATGCCACTTCACTTGCTAAGTCCGCCGGGACATCAGTGGGTTCCACCTCACCTTTTTCGCCCTCAAACAGGTATGCCTTGCCACTGATTATATCAACATAGCCTCTAAAATTGTCCTCTGCGCCAATGGGCAACTGAACAATGACCGGATTAAAGGCCAGTGATTCTTTAATTTCAGCTACAGTCTTGTGAAAATCTGCACGCTCACGATCCATTTTGTTTATGGCAATGAGCGTGGGCAATTTTCTATCTTTAATAATTTTCGAAAATTTAACAGTCTGTCCTTTCACCCCAAGGACGGCACCGATGGTGAATAAAGCACTGTCGCATACATGGGAGGCAAAGACGGTTTCATTGAGAAAATTATCGTCACCGGGGGTGTCGATCAGAAACACACTGTGTTTTTTCCAGCTGTAATTGTGAAAACTGGTATTGATGGATATTTTTCTGGCAATCTCTTCGTCCTCATAATCCATGGTTGCATTGCCGTCATCAACCTTACCAAGTCTGTTTATTTTTCCGGCCGTAAAAAGCATTGCCTCAGCAAGAGAAGTTTTACCACAATTACCATGACCAATTATTGCAATATTCCTGACCATATTTGTTTCCTGCATTCGTATCTC